>DFFD01000072.1:12836-15645 GCA_002369495.1 Lachnospiraceae bacterium UBA3785
ATCTTCTATGTGCAGCCCTACCAGGCGCTGACCAACGCCGCCCTCTACGCGGCTCTCACGGATAAAATGCAGAAGATCTACGGAGACGGAAGCAGATGAAGCTGAAAAAGTCAGTCGTCATTGAAAATTTCCGGGACATGATCCGGAAAAAAACGGTTTCCTTTGAAGATATGAGCCTGGCGGACGAGGCGGAGTTCGCCGCCTTCCGGGCCCTCATACCGGAGCGGTTCCCGCACCTTGCCGCCGCCGCGGACTACAGGGAGATCGGCGGAAACGGGATGCTCTTCCATATCAAAGGGCAGTCGGACGCGAAGCCTTCGGTGCTCATGGCACACTACGACGTGGTGCCGGCGGACCAGGAGGGCTGGACGCACGACCCCTTCGGGGCGGAGATCAGCGACGGGCGGATCTGGGGCCGCGGGACTCTTGACACCAAGGGCACGCTTTTCTCGATCGTGACCTCGGTCGACCAGGCCCTCTCCGAGGGCTGGATCCCGAAAAATGACCTCTACCTCTCCTTCGGCGGCGAGGAGGAGACCCACGGGGAGACCTGCGGCCTGATCGTGGAGACTCTCAGAAATGAAAACATCCGCCCCGCCTTTGTCCTCGACGAGGGCGGCGCGGTGATCCCGGAAGGCGTTCCGGGCCTTAAAAAGAAGATCGCGATGGTCGGCATCGCCGAGAAGGGCACCGCCAACTACATGCTGACGGTCCGCGCGAAGGGCGGCCACGCCGCGACGCCCCCGAAGCACACCGCGGTCGGGCAGCTCGCCCGGGCGGCCGTCCGGATCGAGAACAATCCTTTTCCGGCGAGGCTCTCGGACCCGGTCCGGAAGATGTTCAAAGAGCTTGCGCACGAGGTGCCGCCGGCGGAGAGGTTTGCATTTTCCAATATCGGGCTCTTTGAGCCGGGCGTAAAGCTTCTCGCGCCGCATCTGGGGCCGACCTTCAACGCGATGGTCCGCTCGACCGCGGCGGTCGTGATCTTTGAAGGCCGCTCCGCCTTCAACGTGCTGCCGGACAAGGCCGCGATGGGGGTCAACGTGCGGATCCTGCCGGGCGAGACGAAGGAGACCGCGCTCGCCCACCTTAAGAAGATCGTGGCGGACCCGGAGGTCGACGTCCTGCTCATTGAGGGCACGGATCCGACACCGGTGTCGGACATCGACTGCCCCGAGTGGCAGCTGCTCCGCGAGGCCTGCTCCGCGACCTGGCCGGACGCCGCGTTCGGGCCCTACATGCTGAACGGCGGGACGGATTCGCGGTTTTACTCGAAGATATCCGACCATGTCTACAAGTTCACGCCGATGGAGATGACCGCGAAGGAGCGCGGGACGGTCCACGGGGCCGACGAGTCGATTGCGATCGAGAATCTGTTAAAATGCGTCCGTTTCTACGGAAGGCTGATCCGCATGCTGTAAGGAGGAAAAATGGCCATCATAAAGGAGATCGTGCAGCAGACGCACAATCGCTTCTTAAATATGTTTGAACTGAAAACGATCCGGAAGAACGGGCAGGAGGGCAGCTATTTCGTCGCCTCCCGGGCGGATAAGCCGGAGGAGATCGAGTGCTCGCGCCACACGGTGAAGCCGGACGGGGTGATCATCTACGCGGTCACGTCGGACAGGGAGAAGGTCCTCCTGGTCAGGCAGTACCGCTATCCGATCGACAATTACGTGTACGAGCTGCCGGCGGGCCTCGTCGATCCCGGCGAAGATTACCGGACGGCGGCTGTGCGGGAGGTGCACGAGGAGACGGGGCTTCATTTTACGCCGATCGAGGTAGATCCGATGTTTGAAAAGCCCCGCTACACGACGGTCGGGATGACCGACGAGTGCTGCGCGATCGTCTACGGCTACATCGACGGGGAGCTCTCGACGGACTATCTCGAGGCGACCGAGGAGATCGTGCCGCTCCTCGCGGACCGCAGGGAGGTACGGCGGATCCTTAAGGAGGAGCGCGTCGCGATGCCGTGCGCTGACCACATCGAGCGGTTCGCGGTGGAGAAGGAGCCGTTTGCCTACATGGAGAAGAAAAATTAAAGGAATGAAGGTATCTGAGGGGGAGTGCGATACTCCCCCTTGACTTTCATTTCCCAGTCGGTTTATACTGTGCCAAGACACGCATAGGAAATGTGACCGTGGCCCGGCAGTGCCGGAAGCTCCTTTGAAGTCGGTCAATAAGCATAAGGAGAAAGAAAAATGGGTATCTACGAAGAACTGAAGGCCCGCGGCCTCATCGCCCAGGTGACGGATGAGGAGCAGGTCAGGGAAATGCTGAACAACGGAAAGGCGGTCTTCTACATCGGGTTCGACCCGACGGCGGACAGCCTGCACGTCGGACACTTTATGGCGCTCTGCCTCATGAAGAGACTGCAGATGGCAGGCAACAAGCCGATCGCGCTCTTAGGCGGCGGCACGGGCATGATCGGTGACCCGTCCGGACGCACGGACCTCCGCAAGGTCCTGACGAAGGAGACAATCCAGCACAACATCGACTGCTTCAAGGAGCAGATGAGCCGCTTTATCGACTTTTCCGAGGGAAAAGCCCTCATGGTCAACAATGCCGACTGGCTGCTGGACCTCAACTATGTCGAGTTCCTGCGCGAGATCGGTTCCTGCTTCTCGGTCAACAACATGCTGAGAGCGGAGTGCTACAAGCAGCGCATGGAGAAGGGCCTCACCTTCCTTGAGTTCAACTACATGGTGATGCAGGGCTATGATTTCCTCAGACTGTACCAGGATTACGGCTGCAACTTCGAGTTCGGCGGCGACGACCAGTGGTCCAACATGCTGGCCGGCACCGAGCT
>DFFD01000072.1:15757-27278 GCA_002369495.1 Lachnospiraceae bacterium UBA3785
AACTCCGAGGGCAAGAAGATGGGCAAGACCGCCTCGGGCGCCGTCTGGCTCGATCCGAAGAAGACCACGCCGTACGAGTTCTACCAGTACTGGCGCAACGTCGGGGACGCGGACGTCCTCAAGTGCATCCGCATGCTGACCTTCCTCCCGCTCGAGGAGATCGATGCGATGGACAAGTGGGAAGGCGCCGAGCTCAACAAGGCCAAGGAGATCCTCGCCTACGAGCTGACCGCCCTCGTCCACGGCAAGGAGGAGGCCGAGAAGGCCCAGGCTGCCGCGAGAGCCCTTTTCGCCGGCGGCGCGGATGCGGAGATCCCGACCACCGTGCTCCACGATGAGGATTTCGAGGGCGATGAGATCGGCGTCATCAAGGCGCTGGTTATGGCCGGCCTCTGCGGCTCGAACGGCGAAGCCCGCCGCGCGATCCAGCAGAACGGCGTCAGCATCGGCGACACAAAGGTGACCGATGTCTTCGCTAAGATCAAAAAGGATGAGATCGCGAAGGGAGACACGGTGCTCCGCCGCGGCAAGAAGAATTTCAGAAAGCTGGTTGTGGAATAAACCGGCGGAAGTGTTTTACGGCGGGGCCTTCGGGCCCCGCAAAAAGGAAGAGGTATTGCTATGATTTCCGAAAAAATGAAAGGTTACGTGAAGAACAGCTCCGCGATCCGCGCGATGTTCGAGGAAGGCAAGAAGATGGCCGCCATCTACGGCAGGGACCATGTCTATGATTTCAGCCTCGGCAACCCGAACGTTGCGGCCCCGGACGAGGTTAAGCAGGCGATCATCGACGTCGTCACGAATGAGGATCCGGTCCTCGTTCACGGCTACATGAACAACTCCGGCTACGAGGATGTCCGCGAGACGATCGCAGAGCATTTAAACGGGCTCTACGGCACAAAGTATGCCGCGGGGAACCTCCTTATGACCGTTGGCGCGGCGGGCGGGATGAATGTATTTTTCAAGACGATCCTGAACCCGGGCGACGAGGTCGTGACCTTCACGCCTTATTTCGGAGAGTACCGCTCCTACACGGCAAACTACGACGGAAAGCTCATCGAGGTTCCGTGCGATCCGGTCACCTTTGAGCCGGATGTCAAAGCTCTCGAAGCCGCCCTCACCCCGCTCACGAAGATCGTGATCGTGAACTCCCCGAACAACCCGACGGGCGCGGTCTACTCGAAGGAGTGCCTTGAGGCCCTCGCTGCCGTGCTCGAGAAGAAGGAGAAGGAGTTCGGCACCTCAATCTACCTCTTCTCCGACGAGCCCTACAGGGAGATCGTCTTCGGGGATACCGAGGTTCCGTGGATCCCGTCGATCTACCAAAATACGGTCGTCGGCTACTCCTACTCGAAGTCTCTCTCTCTTCCGGGCGAGCGCATCGGCTTCCTCGTCATGCCGTCGGAGATCGACGATTTCGCCGATGTGACGGCAGCGGCCAATACCGCGAACCGTATCCTCGGCTTCGTCAACGCCCCGTCCCTCATGCAGAGAGTCGCGGCAAAGTGCGTGAACGCGAAGACCGACGTCGCCTACTACGCGAAGAACCGTCAGATGCTCACCGAGGGGCTTAAGGCTGCAGGCTACACATTTGTCGAGCCGCAGGGCGCCTTCTACCTCTGGCTGAAATCTCCGGAACCGGATGAGAAGGCCTTCGTCGCGAAAGCGAAGGAGAGGCAGATCCTGATTGTCCCGGGTTCCTCCTTCGGCTGCGCCGGCTGGGTCCGCATCGCTTACTGTGTTTCGAACGAGACCGTCAAAAATGCCCTTCCGGGCTTTATGGAGATCGCAAAAGAGTATGGGCTGGGAGAATAATGTCCGAAAAGTTGTCCCCTACACACCCGGCGAGCAGCCGCGCGTAAAGGACATCGTCAAATTGAACACAAATGAAAACCCCTATCCGCCCTCGCCCCGGGTTGCGGAGGCTCTGAAGGAGCTCTCCGTGAACGACCTCCGGCTCTACCCGGACCCGAAGGCGGAGGCGCTGGTGTCCGCGGTCGCGAGAGCCTACGGGCTTAAGGAGAGTGAGGTCTTCGTCGGGGTCGGCTCCGACGATGTGCTTGCGATGCTCTTTATGACATTTTTCAACAGCGAGGAGAAAGTCATTTTCCCGGACATCACCTACAGCTTCTACGACGTCTGGGCGGAGATGCTGCGGATCCCCTATGAGACGATTCCGCTCGATGAGCATTTTAAGATCGTGCCGGGGGACTATAAGCGGCCGAACGGCGGCATCGTGTTCCCGAACCCGAACGCGCCGACCGGAGCGCTCCTGCCGCTTTCCGCGGTGGAGGAGATCGTTGCGGCGAACCCGGATTCGGTCGTGATCGTCGACGAGGCCTACATCGATTTCGGCGGGGTCTCGGCGCTGCCGCTCATCCGGAAATACGACAACCTGGTGATCGCGCAGACCTTCTCGAAGTCGAGGAGCATGGCAGGCCTCAGGGTCGGTTTCGCGATGGGAAATGAAAAACTCATCAAATATCTGAATGATGTGAAATACAGCTTCAACTCCTACACTATGAACCGGCCGGCGCTCATCCTGGGCGCGGCGGAGGTCTCGGATCGGGAGCATTTCCGTGAGAACTGCGCGAAGATCATGAGGACGCGGGCGGAGAGCGAGAGGCGGTTCCGCGAGCTTGGGTTTGTGTTCGAGCCGTCGAGCGCGAATTTCATTTTCGTCTCGCACCCGCGCGTGCCGGCGAAGGTGATCTTCGATTATCTCAGGGAGAAGCGTATCTTTGTCCGCTGGTTCGACAAGCCGAGGATCAGCAATTACCTGCGCGTCACGGTCGGTACCGACGCGGAGATGGACAGACTGTTTGCGGCTTTGAAGGAGGTTGTCGGATGACCGTAGTTGTTGACTGGGTGCAGGCGCACCTCGGCTTTCTGCCGCCGCAGATGCTGGTGGTGATCGTCTCGATGCTCCCGCTCATTGAGCTTCGCGGCGGCATTCCGCTCGCGCGGCTCCTCATGCTGCCGCTCTCCCAGGCGATCCTCTTCTCGGCGATCGGCAATATCATCCCGATCCCGTTCATCCTGCTCTTCATCAACAAGATCTTTGACTGGCTCCGGCCGACGAAAGCCTTCGGCTGGCTGGTGGAGAAGCTGGAGAGGCGGGCGCTCTCAAAGTCGGAGGGGATTCAGAAGGCCGAGTTCTGGGGGCTGGCGCTCTTTGTCGGGATCCCGCTGCCGGGCACCGGCGGCTGGACCGGATCGCTCGCCGCGTCCCTGCTCAAGATCGATATCAAAAAGGCATCCCTGGCGATCCTTCTCGGGATCGCGATCGCCTCGACGATCATGTCGCTGATCTCCTACGGAGTGTTTGCCATGTGATTTTTCTACAAAAGACTGCCGCATTTTTGTGGCGGTCTTTTTCATTATGCGGTATAATAAACTATATATACCAGGGAGGCGGAAGGTTATGGACAGAAAAAAGGCACTGACATTGTTAAAATGGGTCGTCGGAATCGACCTTGCCGCAGCGGCAGGACTCTACGGGGTGGCCTATAAGATGTTTAAGGGATTCCTGCTCCGCAAGGAGGATATCTACGAGGACGACATGCCTGCGGACCGGAGCTATACCGGGCCGGATTACCACAGGGCCTACCTCGACGGGATCCGGCGGAACCAGGCGATCAGGGGCGAGGACGTCTCCATCACGTCGGACGACGGGCTCGAGCTCGTCGGCACCTGGTACCCCGCGGAAAATGCAGTGCGCACCGTCATCCTGGCTCACGGCTACCACAGCTCCTGGCAGAAGGATTTCGGCGGGATGGCGCCCTGGTACCATGAGAACGGCGCGAACCTGCTCATGATCGAGGAGCGCGCCCACAGGCGGAGCGAAGGCCGCTGGATCACGATGGGCATCCGGGAGAGCGAGGACATCGTCCGCTGGGCTGAGTTCCTGAACCGCACATACGGGGATCAGCTGCCGCTCTATTTCCACGGGGTTTCGATGGGCGCGGCGACCGTCCTGATGGCCCAGGGGCAGATCCTGCCGCCGAACACGGCCGGCATCATCGCCGACTGCGGGTTCACCTCGCCGTGGGACATCGCGTACAGCGTGGTGAAGCAGAGCATGGGCATCCTGGCAAAACCGCTGCTTTTCAGGGCCAATCTCTTCGCGAAGTCGATCGTCGGGATCGACCTTAAGGAGAAGAACACCGAAAAGATCCTCGCGCACGCGAAGATCCCGACGCTGTTTATCCACGGCACCGGGGACACTTTCGTCCCCTGCGACATGACCGTGAAGAATTACAGCGCGGCCGCCTGCGAGAAACGGCTGATCCTTGTCCCGGACGCGCCGCACGCGATGAGCTGGTATTACGATACCGAACGCTATAAGAAGGCAGTGGAAGAGTTTTTTGAGGAGCACGATGCTTAATATATAAAGGAGATCGCTATGTTTACAGACAATAAGGTATGGATCGCTTCAAATGATGACAGCCGCTTCTATCTTCTCCCGAGGATGACAAACCGCCACGGGATCATCTCCGGCGCGACCGGCACCGGCAAGACGATCACGCTGAAGGTGCTGGCGGAGGCATTTTCCGAAGCCGGCGTCCCGGTCTTCGTCTCCGACGTCAAGGGCGACCTGTCCGGCATGGGCGCGCCGGGCGTCGACTCAGAGGGCATGCAGAAGCGTATCGAGCGCTTCGGACTTGCGGAGGAAGGCTTTGCCTACCGCGCATTTCCGACCAGGTTCTGGGACGTCTACGGAGAGAAAGGTGTTCCGGTCCGCGCGACCGTGATGGAGATGGGACCGCTGCTCATTTCCCGTATTCTGGGCCTCAACGAGACGCAGGAGGGCGTCATGAGCATCGTGTTCCGCGTCGCGGACGATGAGGGTATGATGCTCCTCGATTTCAAGGATCTCCGCGCGATGGTCCAGTACGTCGGCGAAAATGCCTCCGTCTACCGCCTGCGCTACGGCAACATCTCCGCCGCCACGGTCGGCGCGATCCAGAGAGCGCTCTTAAAGCTCGAGGACCAGGGAGCCGAACTCTTCTTCGGCGAGCCCGCGCTCGACATCTACGACTGGATGCAGGGCGATGCGGAAGGCCGCGGCTATATCAACGTCATGAACTGCGAGAAGCTGTACCTGCAGCCGGCGCTCTACGGCGCGTTCATGCTCTTCATGCTCTCCGAGATCTTCGAGAACCTGCCGGAGGCCGGCGATCTCGAAAAACCGAAGATGGTGCTGTTCTTCGACGAGGCGCATCTCATTTTCAAGGATGCCTCGAAAGCCCTCCTCGACAAGGTCGAGCAGGTCATCCGCCTCATCCGCTCGAAGGGCGTCGGCGTCTTCTTCGTCTCCCAGAACCCGGCGGACATCCCGGACAGCATCCTGGGCCAGCTCGGCAACCGCATCCAGCACGCGCTGCGCGCCTACACCGTGAAGGACCTGCGCGCCGTTAAGACCGCGGCCGAGACCTTCCGCGAGAATCCGGAGATCGACACGATCAAGGCGATCCAGCAGCTCGGGACCGGCGAAGCGCTCGTCCAGTTCCTCGATGAGCAGGGCATCCCGATGATGGTGCAGCAGGCGAAGATCCTGCCGCCCGAGAGCCTCATGGGCCCGATTGAGCAGACCGAGATGATGGCGATCATCAGCGGCGACGAGATGTGTGACAAGTACATCGACCCGGTCGACCGCGAGTCCGCCTACGAGATCCTGAACGCGACCGCGATGGCGGCGGAGGCTGCCGAGGCGGAGCGTCTGGCGGAGATCGAGGCCGAGAAGGCGAGAAAGGCCGAGGAGAAGGAAGCGGCAGAGCTTGCGCGCCTCGAAGCCCAGAAGAAGCGCGAGGAGCAGCAGGCTGCCCTGGCGGAGGCCCGCCTTGAAGCCCAGAAGAAACGCGAGGAAGAACGGGAGGCGGCAGCCGCGGCGAGAGCTGAGGCGGCAGCCAAACGTGAGGCTGAGAGGGAGGAAGCGGCCAGGCTCCGGGCTGAGATTGCCGCGAAGAAGGAGAAGGAGCGCCAGGAGGAACTCGCCCGTAAGGAGAAGGAGAAGAAGAACAAGATCCTCACCTCCATCGCGACGTCCGGCGCAAGGACATTCACGACGACGATCGCGAGATCCTTTGCGCGCGGCCTCTTAGGCTCAATCAAGAAATAAGACGCAGCGGTTCAGCATCCCGAATGAGGAGGTGCTGAACCGCTGCCTTAAGAAGGAGAAACTATGGCGGACAACAAAGTGACCCATCTCGGCGTCATCATGGACGGCAACCGCCGCTGGGCCAGGCAGCACATGCTGGCTTCGGTCATGCGCGGGCACGAGAAGGGTCTTGACACATTTATGAATATCTGCACCTGGTGCCAGGATGAGAACATACCGTATCTTTCCGTGTATGCATTTTCCACAGAAAACTGGGAAAGAAGCGCTGAGGAGGTCTCCTCGCTCTTCAAACTGATGGAGAAGTTCTTCACGGACGAGATCGACACCTGCCTTCAGCGCGGGATCCGCATCCGGTGCGTCGGCGACCTTACGCGCCTTGACCCGGACGCGCGGGAGACCGTGCGGAAGGCCGAGGAGATGACGGCCGGCTGCCGGGACCTTACCGTGCTGATCGCCCTGTCCTACGGCGGGCGGGACGAGATCGTGCGCGCGGTCAGGCGCTACGCGGAGGCGCTTCTTTCGGAAAATGAAAACCTCGCCGACCTCACGGAAGCGCGTCTCGCCTCCTACCTCGACACCGCGGGCGTCCCGGATATCGACCTTGTGATCCGGACCGGCGGCAACCAGCGGCTGTCCAACTTCTTCCCCTGGCAGACCACCTACTCGGAGATCTGGTTTACGGATACGCTCTGGCCGGATTTCACGAAGGAGGAGCTGAAGAAGATTCTGAACTATTACGAGCAGATTAAGATCAATAAGGGGAAGTAAATGAAAAACGACGCATTTGCGCGCTTCTACCGGGAGAGCGCCCGGCACCTCAAAACGGAGATCGGCCGCTATAACCGGAAAATGAAAAAAGACGGAAACCCGATCATCGCGCAGATGAAGGAGGACGTTGCCGACCTGAACGCCGGCGGGAAGCTCATAAGAGGCGTCCTGGTCCTTCTGGGCTACCGGATCGCGCGGGGCATTAAGGACGGCGGACCCGCCGACATCGCCTACGCGGACGGGGCGGCGCTCGCCTTCGAGCTTTTCCAGACCGGCGTCCTCATCCACGACGACATCATCGACAACGCGGACACCCGCCGCGGCAAGACGACGATCCAGCGCCGGTACGCCGCGAGGAGCCTTGCGCGCGGGCTTGTCAGCCCGTCGGAGGCCGGAGCGCTCGGCGATTCCGTGGCGATCTGCGCAGGCGACTACGGGCTCTATCTCGCCAATCTCGCGCTCGCGGAAAACTATGCGGGCGACAAATGTCTCCCGGACCTCATCCGCTATTTTGACACGGTGATCCTCGACACGATCCGCGGGGAGCTCCTCGACGTGATGCTGCCGGCGGAGCTGGCGGATCCGGAGCTTGATCCGGCGGAGGCCGCGGCGCTCCGGCGCGAGAGCATCCTTTCGATCTATAAGCTGAAGACGGCGCAGTATTCGGTCGTCGGGCCGCTGCATCTCGGGATGATCCTCGGCGGCGCGCCGAAGAAAGCCCTGAAGGAGCTCGACGCCTTCGCGGAGAGCCTCGGGATCGCGTTCCAGATCAAGGATGATATCCTGGGCGTCTTCGCCGACGCGGACAAACTCGGCAAGGATGTCGGCTCGGATATCGCGGAGAAGAAGCAGACGTATCTCTCCATGTATGTGGAAAATGAACGCCCCGACCTCGCCGGCGAGCTCGCCCGCTGGTACGGGCAGCCGGATGCGGGAGACGAGGCGGTGGAGCAGGTGCGGCGCATTTTCCGGGAATCCGGAGCGCTCGCCTATGCGGAAGCCGAGATGGAAAAACTGTTCCTTGCGGCGGAGAAAAAGCTGTTCCTGATGCGGGACGTCCTGCCGGAAGACAAGGCCGTGCTGGACGGACTCATCGCGTACCTGCGCGGAAGAAAGAAGTGATGTTATGGGAATTAAGGAAAATGTCAGAAACATGAAGACCGTCTCGCCGGTCCTCGCCGCCACGCCGGCCGGCGTGCGGAACGCGGCGCTCATCGCGGTCGCGGAGGCCCTGAAGGCCCATGCGGAGGAGATCTTCGCGGCGAACCGGAGAGACCTTGCCGCAGCGGATGCGGCAGGCGTCGCCCCGGCGGTGAAGAAACGTCTTCTCTACAGCGAGGCGAAGATGCAGGATTCCGTGGCGGGTCTCTACCAGCTCGCCTCCCTGCCGGATCCGCTCGGAAGGATCACGCTCAACCGGGAGCTCGACGAGGGGCTTCGCCTGACCAGGGTCACGTGCCCGATCGGCGTCATCGGGGTCATTTTCGAGGCGAGACCGGACGCGCTCGTCCAGATCTCCTCCCTGTGCCTTAAGAGCGGCAACTGCGCGGTCTTAAAGGGCGGAAAGGAGACGGCGGAGACCAACCGGACGCTCTTTGAGGTGATTGATGCGGCGGCGATCGCCGCGGGCCTGCCCGAAGGATGCCTCATGCTCGCGGAGCAGCACAGCGAGATCGACGAGCTTCTGACCTGTGACCGGGAGGTGGATCTCATTATCCCGCGCGGGTCGAACGCATTTGTCCGCTATATCATGGACCACACCAGGATCCCGGTCATGGGGCACGCGGACGGGATCTGCCACATCTACGTCGACAGGGACGCGGACTTTGACAAGGCCCTCCGGGTCATCGTCGACGCGAAGACCCAGTACACGGCGGCCTGCAACGCGGTCGAGACGATCCTTGTGGACCGGGCGATCGCGGGTGACTTCCTGCCGCGCCTTAAGGCGGCCTTCGATGAGGCCGGCGTCAGGATGCGCGGCACGGCGGAAGCTGCGGAGATCGTCCCCTGCGAGATCATGGGGGAGGACGAGTTCGCGACAGAGTACCTTGACCTCATCGCCTCCGTGAAGATCGTGGACGGCGTCAGCGAGGCCGTGGCGCACATCAACCGCTTCGGCTCGCATCACACCGACAGCATCATGACGGAAAATAAAGAGACCGCCGCCTGGTTCACCCGGATGGTGGATTCTGCCGGGGTCTATGTGAACGTCTCCACCCGCTTTGCCGACGGCTTCCGCTACGGCTTCGGGGCGGAGGTCGGGATCTCGACCGGCAAGATCCACGCCAGGGGCCCGGTCGGGCTTGACGGGCTGGTCACCTACAAGTACATGCTCGAGGGCGACGGCCATATCGTCGGGGATTACGCGAGCGGGGTAAAGGAGTTTCATCACAGGGACCTGTGAGGAGGCTGCCGGGGACGGTTCCCGGAAAACGATTCTCTATTGAGAATCGTTTTTAAGGAACCGTCCCTGCAGGAAAGGAGTCATAATTATGAAGAAGAACGCAGTCCCGGGCAAAGGCGGAGAGCGCTATGTCCCGACGGAAGAGAGAAGCGGAGCAAAGTCGGTCGTCTATTTCACGAGGGACCTGTCCCCGGAAGGGCTGATCAGGATTTTCGACAAGGTCGGAGGATGCCTTACGGGGAAGACCGCCGTCAAGCTGCACACCGGCGAGAAGTTCGGCCCCAACATCATCCCCCGCATCTGGGTGAAGAAGCTCATGGCGGAACGTCTCCCGGAAGCCACCATCATCGAGACCAACACGTTCTACGTGGGCGACCGCTACACGACGGAGCAGCACCGCGAGACCCTCAGAGTGAACGGCTGGACCTTCTGCCCGGTGGACATCACCGACGAGGAGGGCACGGTCATGCTGCCGGTCCCGGGCGGAAAATGGTTTGACGAGATGTCGGTCGGTTCCCATCTGCCGGAATATGAGTCCATGCTGACGCTGACCCACTTTAAGGGCCATGTGATGGGCGGCTTCGGCGGCTCCAATAAGAATATCGGCATCGGCTGCGCGGACGGCCGGATCGGCAAGAGCATGATCCATGCGAAGAACGGCGGAGACTGGGCTGTCTCCCACGAGGAGCTGATGGAGAAGATGGCGGAGTCGACGAAGGCGACGATCACGCATTTCGGGGAGCACATCTGCTACATCAATGTGCTGCGGAACATGTCGGTCTCCTGCGACTGCGAGGGCACCGCGGCAGAGCCGGTCGTGACCCCGGACATCGGGATCGTGGCGTCGATGGACATCCTGGCCGCCGACCAGGCTTCGGTCGACCTCGTCTACGCGCTGCCGAAGGAGAGCAAAAAGGCCCTCACCGAGCGCATCGAGACCCGCCACGGCCATCGCCAGCTCTCCTATATGAAGGAGCTCGGCATGGGAAATGATCTCTATACGCTCATTGACATCGACAATTACGACCTGGCGATCACCCCGAAGGAGGCGGTGGCCGGCGTGAAGAAGACCTGGATCGCGGACAGCTACCAGGGAAGATAAAGGAGAGAATGATGGAAGCTAAAAAATTAGGCTTCGGCTTTATGAGAATGCCGCTGCTTGACAAAAACGACCAGACCTCGATCGACCTGCCGCAGCTCGAGAAAATGGTGGACCGCTTCTTTGAGAAGGGCTTCACCTACTGCGACACCGCCTGGATGTACCACGATTTCGTCAGCGAGAAGACCGTCGGGAAGGCTGTCGTCGCGCGCTATCCGAGGGACTCCTTCACCGTCGCGACCAAGATGCCGGTCTTCATGCTGAAGTCGAAGGAGGACGTCGAGCGCATTTTCGAGACCCAGAAGAAGAACCTGGGCGTCGATTATTTTGATTACTACCTGCTCCACAACATGACCCGCGGCGAGTATGAGAAGACGGAGAAGATGGGGGTGTTTTCATTTGTCAAAGAGAAGCTGAAGAGCGGCGAGATCCGCCGTCTGGGCTTCTCGGTGCACGACACCCACGAGTACATCGAGAAGGTGCTCACCGAGCACCCGGAGTTCTCCTTCGTGCAGCTCCAGATCAATTACCTCGACTGGGAGAGCGACCGCATCCAGTCGCGCCTCAACTACGAGGTCTGCGAGAAGTTCGGGAAGGACGTGATCGTCATGGAGCCGGTCAAGGGCGGTGCGCTGGCGAATGTCCCGGATGATGTCCGTAAGCTTCTTGCCAATGCGCACCCCGACTGGAGCCCGGCTTCCTGGGCGATCCGCTTCGCGGCGAGCCTGCCGAACGTGAAGGTCGTGCTCTCGGGCATGAGCAGCTACGAGCAGCTGGTCGACAACACGACGTATATGGAGCATTTTACGCCGCTGACGGACGGAGAGAAGGAGATTCTCGCGAAAGCCGCGGAGATGATCCTCGCCAAACCCGCGATCGACTGCACGGGCTGCCGCTACTGCATCGAGGAGAGCCAGTGCCCGAAGAATCTCGCGATCCCGGACTATTTTGCGCTCTTCAATAAGCGCGAGCACGGGACACGCGCGGACGAGCAGGCGGCGATCGCGCGCTACAAGGAGCTCATCGACAGCGGTTTCGGCCCGGCCTCGGCCTGCATCGCCTGCAGGAAGTGCGAGCGGGTATGTCCGCAGCATCTCCCGGTGGCGGAGCTGATCCGGAGGGTGCGGTT
>DFFD01000165.1:0-8168 GCA_002369495.1 Lachnospiraceae bacterium UBA3785
CCGCTCGGCTCGAAGCGCATCTTGACGTGACCGTACTGGCCGTGTCCGCCGGACTGCTTCTTGTGCTTGCCTTCGACGTCGGATTTCTTGCGGATCGTCTCGCGGAAAGCGACCTTCGGCTCGATGAGATCGATGTCGACTTTGTAGCGCTCTTTCAGCTTGCTCTTGATGATCTCGAGCTGCTGGTCCCCGATGCCGTAGAGCAGGGTCTGACGGTTCGCGGCGTCATTTTCAACGCGGAAGCTCTGGTCTTCCGCCGCCAGCTTGGCGAGGGAGGAAGCGATCTTGTCTTCTTCACCCTTCTTGACGGCTTTGTAGCGCTTCACCGTGTACGGTGTGGAAATCTTGGTCTTTGCAAATGCAACCGGAGCCGCCTTGGAAGACAGGGAATCGCCGGTGGAGACGTCACCGAGCTTCGCGAGAGCGCCGATATCGCCGGCGAAGAGCTCCGGAACTTCCTGGGCCTTGTTGCCGATCATCACGTAGAGCTTGCCGAGGCGCTCGTCATTTTCCTTCTGCACGTCGTAGAGCGTGTCGTCGGACTTGATGACGCCGGAGCAGACCTTGATGAAGTTGTATTTGCCGATGAACGGGTCGGCGATGGTCTTCCAGACATAAGCGGTCTTCGCTTTCTGGAAATCATAGTCGGCCTCGAAGATCTCATTGGTCTTCTGGTTGATGCCCTTGCAGGATCTCTGAGCCGGATTCGGGAAGATTTCAACGATATCGTCCAGCAGGTTGGCAACACCCTGAAGGTTGATCGGAGCGCCCATGCTGACCGGAACGATCGAGCAGTCGCGGATATTGGTCGCCAGCGCGGCGGCGATC
The DNA here is from genome assembly GCA_002369495.1 of Lachnospiraceae bacterium UBA3785. GTDB lineage: Bacteria > Bacillota > Clostridia > Lachnospirales > Lachnospiraceae > Chordicoccus. Next base: position 829 of record DFFD01000165.1, read on the forward strand.
TCAAGATCGGAGAACTCTTCGCCGGCGAAGTAGCGGTCCATGAACTCCTCGGAAGTCTCGGCGACGGACTCAAGAAGAGACTCTCTGTAGGTCTCAAGATACTCCTTAAGGTATTCCGGAACCGGGCACTCGACCTTCTCCTGCTTGTTCACGAACTTGCGTCCGCTCTGCTTGATGATGGAGACATAGCCGACGAACTTGCCGTTCTCACGGATCGGCATGTGGATCGGGGCGATCTTCTTGCCGTACATTTCCTGCAGCTGCTCAACGATCCCTCTGAAGCTGACGTCGTCATTGTCCATCTCGGTCACGAAGAACATGCGCGGGATATTTCTCTCCTCGCAGAGCTCCCATGCCTTCTCGGTACCGACCTGGATGCCGTCCTTGCCGGAGATGACGATGATCGCCGCATCCGCGACGCCGACAGCCTCCTCGACCTCGCCGACGAAATCGAAGTAGCCGGGCGTGTCAAGGATGTTGATCTTGCATTTATTCCACTCTACCGGTACGACAGAGCTGCTGATGGAGAATTTTCTCTTCTTCTCTTCAGAGTCGTAGTCGCTGACGGTATTGCCGTCGGCAACCGTACCCATGCGGTTCGTAATACCCGAAAGGTACGCCATAGCCTCGGTCATCGTGGTCTTTCCCGCGCCGCCGTGGCCAAGAAGAACGACGTTGCGGATCCTGTCAGTTGTATAAACGTTCATGAGTAACCTCCTGTGAAATCAAATATGTATTTATTGTACTAAAAACCCCGCCAATATTCAAGGCTAAATGTCAAATATGTCGAACAAATTCACGGGGACGGTTCTTCACCCGTTGCGGGACGGTTCTTCACCCGTTGGGGGACGGTTCTTCAACCGTTGAAGAACCGTCCCTCACCCGTTGAAGAACCGTCCCTCACCCGTTGAAGAACCGTCCCCAGGCCGTTGAAAACTAATCCCCTTTACAAATCCGCTTTATTGCGGTAAAGTGAATAGGACGGTTTTGCCGTCAGGACACAGAAAGGATGCGGCGAAAGCCCATTTGGAAAATGAACGAACAAACCATCACTTTATGCGAAGCATTCCCGGCCGTCGGCGTCATCGGCCTCGGCCTCATCGGTGGATCCCTTGCCAGAACGATCCGCCGCGTCTGCCCGGACACCCGCATCGTCGGATACAACCGCCGCCGCGAAGTCGCGGAAACCGCCCTCGCCGACGGAACAATCAATGATATCGCGGACGAGTCGCTCGCGCAGTTTTCCGCCTGCGACCTTATTTTCCTCTGTGTGCCGGTCGTGACCGCGCTCAATTTCATGGAAAAACTCAAGATGATCGCGAAGCCCGGCGCCATCCTGACCGACGTCGGCTCCGTCAAGGGGGATATTCACAGCTACGTGGAGGCCCACGGGCTCGAGGATCTCTTCATCGGCGGCCACCCGATGGCCGGTTCCGAGAAGACCGGGTACGAGAGCGCCACGGACCGCCTCTTCGAGAATGCGTTCTACATCATAACGCCCGCCTCGAACACCTCGATTATGCGCCTTTCCGCCTTTGCCTCCTTCATCGAGGCGATCGGAGCCCTCCCGCTCATCATGTCGCCCGAAGAGCACGACCGGACGGTCGCCGCTGTCAGCCACCTGCCGCACGTGATCTCCGCAGCCCTCGTCAACCTTGTCCACGACCAGGACGGCGATGAAAAATACATGCACACCGTCGCAGCCGGCGGCTTCCGGGACATCACGCGCATCTCCTCCTCCTCGCCGCAGATGTGGCAGGAGATCTGCCTCGCCAACACCGAGGAGATAGTTGGTATGATAGACGCTTACATTTCCAAGCTGATCGACTACCGTCTCGCCATCAGAAATGAAAACAGCGATGAGCTCCTCTCCATCTTCTCCGACTGCAAGGAGTACCGCGACAGTTTCGACACCGTCGCAAAGGGCTCCGTCCCGAAGGAATACCGGATCTACATGGACCTCGTCGACGAGGCAGGCTCCATCGCCTCCGTCGCGACGATCCTGGCGGTCCAGAACATTTCCATCAAGAACATCGGGATCATCCACAACCGGGAGTTCGAGCAGGGCGTTCTCCGCATCGTCTTCTACGACGAGCAGTCGATGGAGGACGCGGTGAAGACGCTCACCTGGCGCAACTACAAGATCTATCGCTGATGAATCGAGGTAAAATATGATTATCAAACAGCAGGGCCCGCTCAGAGGCGCGCTCCGCGTCCCGGGCGACAAATCCATCTCCCACCGGGCCGTCATGCTGGGGAGCCTCGCCGAGGGCGAGACACGCATCCGGGGCTTCCTCAAAAGCGCTGACTGTCTCGCGACGATCGACTGCTTCCGCCGGATGGGCATTTCCATAGAGGAAACATGTCGTGAACTCACCATTCACGGCAAAGGCCTCCGCGGACTTTCGGCACCTGCCGGCGCGTTAAATGCCATGAACAGCGGCACCACCACACGGATCCTGGCCGGCATTCTCGCCGGGCAGGATTTTCCTGTCACGATTGAAGGCGACGAGTCTCTCTCCCGCCGTCCGATGAAGCGGATCATCGATCCTCTCTCCCGCATGGGCTGCCGGATCGAGTCTGTAAACGGCAATAACTGCCTTCCTCTGAAAATAAAAGGCGGCCGCCTCTCCGGCATCCGCTATGACAGCCCGGTGGCCTCCGCCCAGGTAAAATCCTGCATCGCCATGGCCGCCCTCTACGCGGACGCGCCGACGACGATCACTGAACCTTATCTCTCCCGAAACCACACGGAGCTCATGCTCCGCGGCTTCGGCGGCGAGGTCACGAGCTTCACCGATCCGGAGACAGGACGTCCTGCTGTGACAGTCATGCCGGAACCGCACCTTTCAGGCTGCGATATCACGGTTCCGGGAGATATTTCTTCCGCCGCTTACTTTATCGCGGCAGCCCTCCTCGTCCCGGGCTCGGAAGTGACCCTTACGGGCGTCGGCATCAATTCGACCCGCGACGGGATCCTGCGCGTCTCCCGCGCCATGGGCGGCCGTATCACCGTCGAAAATGTCCGCACCGAAGGCGGTGAGACGACCGCCGACATTACGGTCAGTGCCTCCCCTCTTCACGGTACAGAGATCGGCGGGGCTCTCATTCCGACTTTGATCGACGAGCTTCCCGTCATTGCGGTCATGGCCGCCTGCGCGGAAGGGACGACCGTCATCAAAGACGCCGGGGAACTTCGCGTGAAGGAGTCCGACCGGCTCGCTCTCATCGCAGGGCACCTTAAAGCTATGGGAGCGGACCTCACGGAGACGGAGGACGGGCTGATCATCCGCGGGAAACCGGCGGATTCGCACCCCTTAAGAGGCGCGGTCATCGACCCTCACGGGGATCACCGGCTTGCGATGGCATTCGCGGTAGCCGGGCTCGCCGCCGACGGCCCCACCGAGATCCTGGACGCCGGGTGCGTCGACATCTCCTATCCGGGGTTCTTCGCGGATCTGGCTTCGCTGCAGGGACGGTTCTAGGCACAAAAAAACGATTCTCGAAAAGAGAATCGTTTTTTTGTACAAGAACCGTCCCTGAACACCGTCACACGATAATCATCGCATCCCCGAAACTGAAGAACCTGTACCGCTCCTTCACCGCCTCCTCATAGGCGGCCAGCACATGTTTCCTCCCGGCAAACGCCGACACCAGCATGATGAGCGTCGACTCCGGCAGATGGAAATTTGTGATGAGCCCGTCCATCATCTTAAACCGGTACCCCGGATAGATAAAGATATCGGTCCAGCCGCTCTTCTCTCTCAGGATATACTCGCCGGGCTCCGCGGTCCCCGCGCAGGCGTCCGCCTCCGGCACCGCCTTCTCCGTCACACCGCCGTCAGCCCGCTCCGCTGCGCTCTCGATCGTCCGGCACGAGGTCGTCCCGACGCAGATCACCCGGTGGCCGCTCCTTTTCGTCTCGTTGATGAGTTCAGCCGTCTCCTTCGGGACGATGTAGAACTCGGAGTGCATGTGGTGCTCCTCCACATTGTCGGATTTGACCGGCCGGAAGGTCCCGAGGCCCACGTGCAGCGTCACATGCGCGATATGGACGCCCATCGCCTCGATTTCCCCGAGCAGTTCCTTCGTAAAATGCAGCCCCGCCGTCGGCGCCGCCGCGGATCCTTCATTTTTCGCGTAGACCGTGTTGTAGCGTGTTCTGTCCTCAAGCTTGTGGTGGATGTAGGGCGGCAGCGGCATCTCCCCGAGCGCGTCCAGCACCTCCTCGAAAATGCCCTCATAATAAAACTTCACCAGCCGGTTCCCCTCATCGACAATATCGACGATCTCGCCGATGAGCGGAGCCTTCTCCGCCGTCCCGTCCGGGCTGCCGAAGAGGATCCGGGAGCCGATCCGGCATTTTTTGCCCGGCTTCACCAGCGTCTCCCACGTATCCGCGCTCTTCCGGGTCAGGAGCAGGATCTCCACCTTTCCGAGGCTCCCCTCGCGAACGCCCAGAAGGCGCGCCGGGATCACCTTGGTGTCGTTGATCACCAGGGTGTCGCCGGGCTTAAGGTAAGAGGCGATGTGTTTGAAGCTGTCATGCCTCACCTCGCCGGTTTCGCGGCCCAGGTTCAGCAGCCTTGAGGAGGAGCGGTCCAGGAGCGGGTCCTGCGCAATCAGTTCTTCCGGGAGGTCATAATAAAAGTCGCTTGTTTTCATTTTCCGTACCTTTAAAACGGCGGAGCATATGCCCCGCCGATCCTTTTTTACTTTCTCAGTTCGATGTTCATTCTCTCAAGACCGTTCAGGATCTTGTTCATCGCGGACGTGATCTCGGACTCCTCCATCGTCTTGTCCGGATGGCGGAACACGAGGCTGTAAGCCATGGACTTGAAGCCCTTCGTGATCGGAGCGCCCTCGTAGATGTCGAAGAGCCTGTAGCTCTCGAGGATCTTGCCGCCGCGCTGCGCGATGACCTTCTCGATCTCCGCGGCCGTCACGGCGTGCGGGACGATCATGGAGATGTCGCGGGTGACCGCCGGATACTTCGCGATGCCCGTGTACTTGCGGTCGAAGGTCGCGAACGGCAGCACCGCCGGGATGTCGATGACTGCAACGTAAGCGCGGTCGCCGATCTCATAATTGCGGCGGACGAGCGGGTGGACCTCGCCGATCTCACCGATCCTGACGCCCTCATAGAAGATCTGCGCCTGGCGGCCCGGATGCAGGTAGTTCTTAAGAGTCTCCTTCGTGTACTCCGGCTTCTTCGCCATGCCGAGTTTTCTGAGCAGAAGCTCCACAACGCCCTTCATATCGAAGAAATCGCCCTCGCCGTACATGCCGAATGTGAACTGCATGCGCTCATCCGGCAGCTCGGTCAGCGGCAGGGACTTCGGCAGGTAGATGTTGCCGTGCTCGTAGAGTCGGACATTTTTGTTGCGGCGGTTGTAGTTGGTCGCCAGGGAGGTCAGCATGCCGTTCAGGGAGGTCGTCCTCATGATGGAGAAATCCTCGCCGAGCGGGTTCGCGATCTCGATCGCGTTCCGGAGCGGGTCATTTTCCGCAAACATCAGCCTGTCAAATGCCTTCCTCGACTCAAACGAATAGCAGTAAGCCTGGGAGAATCCGCAGTCCTCGGCGACGTCGCGGGCCAGAGCCAGCACGCGCATGTCGAACTGGAGCTTGCCGGCCGTCGCTGCGCCCGAAGGCAGGGTCGTCGGGATCTTGTCGTAGCCGTAGAAGCGGGCAACCTCCTCCGCAAGGTCGCAGGTGCGCAGGACGTCCTGGCGCCAGGTCGGGACGATGACAACATTTTCCTTCTCGTCGTAGGAAAGACCGACCTTTTCAAAGATGTCAATCATCATATTTCCGGAAAATGAAGTTCCCAGCAGCGCATTGATCTTCGCCGGCTCGAACGGGACCTTCTTCGGCTGCCATTTCTCGTCATAGACGTCGACGATGCCGCCGACGACCTCGCCTGCCCCGAACTCTACCATGAGCTCGCAGGCGCGGTTCACGGCCAGCTCCGCTGTGTTCGGGTCGAGACCCTTGTCAAACTTCTGGGAAGCGTCGGTCTGCAGGCCGATGCGCTTCGAGGAGAGGCGGATGTTCGTGCCGTTGAAATTCGCGGCCTCGAAGAGGACCGTCGTGACGGAGTCCGTGATCATGGAGTTTTCGCCGCCCATGATGCCGCCGATGCCGACCGGCTTCTCGGCGTCGTTGATCATGATCACGTCATGATCGAGCTTTCTCACCTGGCCGTCGAGCGTCGTGAACTCCTGGCCGTCTTCAGCCCGCTTCACGATGATCTTGTGGCCGGCGATCAGGTCGTAGTCGTAGGAGTGCATCGGCTGGCCGTACTCCTCCATGACATAGTTCGTGATGTCGACAACATTGTTGATCGGGCGGATCCCGTTGGAGGCGAGAGCGCGCTGCATCCATTTCGGGGAGGGTCCGAGCTTTACATTTTTCACGACGCGCGCGGTAAAGCGCGGGCAGAGATCCTTGTCGATGACCTCGACGCTGATGTAGTCGGAAGCCTTCTCGTCGTTGCCGGTCTCCTTGATGACCGGCTCGTGGAATTCCTTGCCGAAGGTCGCGGCGGCCTCGCGGGCGATGCCGATCACGCTGTAGCAGTCCACGCGGTTGGACGTGATCTCGTACTCGATGATCGCGTCGTGGAGGCCCAGAAGTTCGATCGCGTCTGCGCCGACCTCGGTGTCCTCCGGGAACACGTAGATGCCGTACTCCGGAGCTTCCGGGTACAGCTCACGGGTGGAGCCGAGCTCCTCGATGGAGCAGATCATGCCGTGGGACTCGACGCCGCGCAGCTTGCCTGCCTTGATCTCGATCCCGCCGGCCGTCCTGCCGCCGTCCCTGCCGCCGGCCACTCTGCCGCCCTCAAGGACGACCGGGACCTTCTGGCCTGCCGCGACGTTCGGAGCGCCGCAGACGATCTGGAGCGGCTCTCCTTTTCCGACGTTCACCGTGCAGATGTGCAGGTGGTCCGAATTCGGATGCGGCTCGCAGGTGAGGACCTCGCCGACCACAATATCTTTAAGGTCGCGGTCAAGCTCCTCGAAATTTTCAACCTTTGTCCCGGACAGGGTCATAGCGTCCGCATACTCGCGGGCGGTGACGTCAAGGTCCGGCACATATCTCTTGATCCAGGAAAGTGATGTATTCATAGTAAATGGTTCCTCCTATCAGAACTGGCTGAGGAAGCGGTCGTCATTTTCATAGAGCAGCCGCATGTCGTCGATCTCGTACTTGAGGAGCGCGATGCGCTCAAGGCCGACGCCGAACGCGAAGCCGGTGTAGACCTCCGGGTCGATCCCGCACATTTCAAGAACGTGCGGATGGACCATGCCGCAGCCGAGGATCTCGATCCAGCC
>DFFD01000165.1:8292-11023 GCA_002369495.1 Lachnospiraceae bacterium UBA3785
GGCTCCGTGAACGGGAAATGATGCGGCCGGAACTTCGTCTTCGTCTCCGGGCCGAACAGCTCCTTCGCGAAGACGTCCAGGGTGCCCTTCAGGTCCGCGAACGTGATGTTTTTGTCAACGACGAGTCCCTCGATCTGATGGAAGGACGGCGAATGCGTCGCGTCCACCTCGTCCGAGCGGAACACGCGGCCCGGGGAGATCATGCGGATCGGGAGCTGCCCTTTCTCCATGACGCGGGCCTGGACCGGCGACGTCTGCGTGCGCAGAAGGATATCCTTTGTAATATAGAAGGTATCCTGCTCGTCCTTGGCCGGATGGTTCGCGGGAATGTTCAGCTTCGTGAAATTATAGTCATCGTACTCGATCTCCGGGCCTTCGATGACTTCATAGCCCATCCCGATGAAGATGCGCTCGACTTCCTCCAGCGCGATCGTGTTCGGATGACGGTGGCCGATAAATTTCATTTTGGCCGGAAGCGTCACGTCGATTTCCTCCTCCGCGAGCTCCTTCTCCATCTTAAGCGCGTCGAGTCTCTTCCGGGTCTCCTCCATCTTCGCCTCGATCGCGTCGCGGGCTTCATTGACCCACTTGCCGACCTTCGGGCGGTCTTCCGGCGCGACGTCCTTCATGGATTTGAGGACAGCCGTGAGCGAACCCTTCTTGCCGAGAAATGCGACGCGCACATCGTTGAGCACGTTAAGACCGGCGGCTGCATCCATCTCAGCAAACGCCTTCTCCTGGATTTCCTTTACCTTCTCCTGAATATCAATCATAATTGCCTCCCGACAAATTTTCTTACCTGTGCAGATACACAAATGATAGTTTAATCTTTCAGACCGCAAATGTCAAAAGATATATGCCTGAAAATGAAAAAAAAGCCTGTCCCGGCCGCCCGGAACAGGCTTTTCTCGTTCAAAATCACGCTTCAAACCGATAAATCGTCTTCGTCAGGTACTTTTCGCCCGCTTTCAGGATCGGGCTCTCGAACATCGGCAGGTTGACAGCATCCGGAACGTACTGGGTCTCGAGGGCCACGCCGCCGCGGACCACATACTGCGCGCCGCCCTTGCCCGGCGTCGTGACCGTGAGGCAGTTGCCGGTGTAGAGCTGGATCGCCGGAAGATCCGAGAGGACCGTCATCGTGATGCCGCTCTTCTCTCCCTTAAGGACCGCATGTACGCGCAAACCGGAACCGTCGATCATGAAGTTGTGGTCGTAGCCGCTGCCGATGGTGAGCTGCTCGCTCTCAGCATTGATATCTCTGCCGATCTCGCGGAACTCGCGGAAATCAAACGGCGTGCCCTCGACCGGGACGACCTCGCCGCTCGGGGTCTGGTTCGGAAGAAGCGGCGTATAGTTCACGGCGGCAATCTTTAAGAGGTGCGGCTCGATGGAGCCGTCCGCGTGGCCGTTCAGGTTCCAGTAAGCATGGTTCGTCATGTTCATGACCGTATCCTTGTCGGAGGTGCAGTCATAGGAAAGCTCCATCTCGTTCTCATCGGTGAGCGTATAGGTGACGGAGCAGACCGCGTGTCCCGGGAAGCCCTGGTCTCCTTCCGGGCTGTCGATCGTGAACTTCACGGCGTTGTCTCCCGCGATCGCCGCGTCAAACATGCGGATGTGGAAGCCGTTCGGGCCGCTGTGCAGGTTGTTGATACCGTTGTTCAGGAAAAGCTGATAGGTCTTCCCGTCGATGACGAACGTTCCGTTCTTGATCCGGTTCGCATGACGGCCGATCGTCCCGCCGAAGCAGTTGAGACCCGCCTCGTAGGGTTCTGCCGTGTCGTAGCCGAGCGTGACGTCGACCATATTTCCGTCCTTATCCGGGAAAACGGCGCTCTGCAGGACCGCGCCGAGATCCAGCACCGCGATGCTGCTGCCGCTTTTGTTTGTAATTGTGTACTTCTTAACTTCGCTTCCGTCCTTCAGCTTGCCGAATGTGCTGACTGTAACCATGTTGACCTCCTTCTTGCATTTGCATTCGCAAAACGGCGGAGCCACAGATCCCCTGTGGTCTTCCGCCGTGTTATTCTCGTGTTCCCGGAATGCCGCACCCATAGAAACTGACGCCTAGCTCTTGCCAGGTGGGTAACCGCACCCGCTTCGCTGCCTTCCTCCGGTAGTTGCTTGAGGCCTGACATTGAGAGCCGGTTATAGGAATCCCTTTAATTCAAATGTAGGTTCAGGAAAAACAGGACATCGCACATTCCCGGAACAATTATATTATACCTTCCGCCGGCTCCAATGTAAAGAACTTGTTAAATGATTCCCAAAGTTCTCAGACCGCGAACCCTCTCGCCTTGATGACCTCGACGACCTCGTTCACGAGGGTCTCGCAGGTCTCGTGGTCGGGGGCTTCCACCATGACGCGGACGACCGGTTCCGTGCCGGACTCGCGGACCAGGATGCGGCCCGTGAAGCCGAGCTTCTCCTCGACCGCCTTAACGGCCTTCCTGACTTCCGGATCCGCCTGGGCAGCTGCCTTGTCGGTCACGCGGACGTTCGTCAGCTTCTGCGGGTAGATGACCAGCGGCTCGGCCAGCTTCGAGAGCTTCGTCTTCTTTGCCAGCATGACCTCCATCATCTTAAGGCTGGTCAGGATGCCGTCGCCGGTCGAAGCGTACTTCGTGAAAATGATATGGCCGGACTGCTCGCCGCCGATCCGGCAGCCGTTGTCCTTCATATATTCATAGACATACTTGTCGCCGACCTTGGTCTTCGCGTAGCCGAT
>DFFD01000125.1:0-7826 GCA_002369495.1 Lachnospiraceae bacterium UBA3785
ATCTTGATGTCCATCTGGATCGCGGTGATGCCGTCATGCGTTCCGGCGACCTTGAAGTCCATGTCGCCGAAGAAATCCTCGAGACCCTGGATGTCGGTGAGGACGATGTAGTCATCGTCGGTCGCGCCGGTCACAAGGCCGCAGGAGATGCCGGCCACAGCCTTCTTGATCGGAACGCCGGCCGCCATGAGAGCCATGGAGGAGGCGCAGATCGAAGCCTGGGACGTGGAGCCGTTGGATTCAAATGTCTCAGAGACCGCACGGATCGCGTACGGGAACTCTTCCTTGGACGGAAGGACCGGAACAAGCGCCTTCTCAGCGAGCGCGCCGTGGCCGATCTCACGTCTTCCCGGACCTCTGGACGGCTTGGTCTCGCCGACCGAGTAGGACGGGAAATTGTACTGATGCATGTAGCGCATCTCGGTGATGTACGGATCGAGGCCTTCGACCTTCTGGGCCTCCGCCAGCGGAGCCAGCGTGACGCAGTCGCAGATCTGGGTCTGGCCGCGGGTGAACATCGCGGAACCGTGCGCGCGCGGGATCAGGTCGATCTCAGCGGCCAGCGGGCGGATCTCCTTGATCGCGCGGCCGTCCGGACGCTTCTTGTCCACAAGGATCATCTTGCGGACGGTCTTCTTCTCATAGCGGTACAGAGCGTCGCCGATGAGGGCCATCCACTCCTCGTTGTCGCCGTACTTCTCGGCAAATGCCTCGCGGACCTTCGCGACATTGGCCTCGCGCGTGAGCTTGTCGTCGGTGAAGACGACCTTCTCCATCTCCTCGGGCGGGCAGATCTCATAGAGGGCTGCATTCAGCTCTTCCGGGATCTCATAGTGGATGTAGTCATGCTTTTCCTTGCCGCACTCAGCGATGATCTTATCGAAGAACTTGATGATCTCCTTGTTGACCTCGTCGGCCTTGTATATCGCCTCGATCATCTTCGCTTCCGGGATCTCGTTGGCGCCGGCCTCAATCATGATGACCTTCTCGCGGGTCGAAGCGACCGTGAGCTGGAGATCGGACTTGTGGCGGAGCTCATAGCCCGGGTTGATGACGAACTCGCCGTCGACGAGACCGAGCTGGGTCATCGCGCAGGGGCCGTCAAACGGGATGTCCGAGATGCTGGTGGCCAGAGAGCTGCCGAGCATCGCGACGACTTCCGGATCGCACTCCGGGTCGACGGACATGACCAGGTTGTTCAGGGTGACATCGTTCCGGTAATCCTTCGGGAACAGCGGACGCATCGGGCGGTCGATCACGCGGCTCGTAAGGATCGCATGCGTGCTCGGCTTGCCCTCGCGCTTGTTGAAGCCGCCCGGGAATTTGCCGACCGCGTACATCTTTTCTTCGAAATCAACTGACAGCGGGAAGAAATCGATCCCTTCGCGCGGCGCCTTGGAGGCGGTAGCGGTCGAGAGGACGACGGTCTCGCCGTAGTGCATGAAGCAGCAGCCGTTGGCCTGTTTGCCGACACGGTCGATATCAACCGTGAGTGTTCTGCCGCCGAGTTCCATTGAGTAGCTTTTGTATTCTCCCATTCTTCCTTCCTTCTGGCCGATTGGCCGTGCAAAACATTAGGGGCAGGTGATATGCCTGCCCCTATGAAACGCATTACTTACGAAGCCCAAGTTTCTCAATCAGTGCACGATAACGCTCGATGTCCTTCTTCTTCAGGTAAGCAAGAAGGCTGCGTCTCGCACCGACCATCTTGAGAAGTCCTCTGTTGGAGTGGAAATCGTTCGGATTCTTCTTCATATGATCCGTAAGCTCGCGGATCCTCGCGGTGAGGACGGCAACCTGGACCTCCGGCGAACCGGTATCGCCCTCGGTGCGGGCATACTCTTTCATGATTTCCTGCTTCTTCTCCTTTGTGATCATCCTGATCTCCTCCTTATAATATAATCTTGCCTTGCATCAGGAGGCGGTTGGAGCTTCCGGTCTCCGGATGCAGGTGCTGCTTTTGAAAGCGCAATCAGTATAACAGATGCGATATACATCGTCAAGGTTTTTTTAACGTGCAATTTCCGATGCGGCAAAATACTCCCGCCCGACCTCGCGGTCCAGCATGATCTGCTCCTTCAGCGCCTCGACCGACGGGAACTTTCTCTCCGGTCTCATAAAATGAAGAAGCTCCACCTTCTGTTCTTCCCCATAGAGGTCTTCGGTACAGTCGTAGAGATAGGTCTCCACCCCCACGAACCGGCCGTCCACCGTCGGCTTCGTCCCGATGTTGGTGATCCCGTAGTAGTCCCTGCCGCCGACCACCGACCGGACCGCGTAGACGCCGTTCGGAGGCAGCAGTTTGCCCATGCCCGGGATCAGGTTGGTCGTCGGGAAACCGATCGTCCGTCCGATCCTTCTCCCGTGGATGATGGATCCGTTTATGAAAAATGAATACCCCAGCAGCAGATTCACCGTCTCCATGTCGCCTTCCGCGAGTGCCGCCCGGATGCGCGAGCTCGAGATATCCTCGGGACCGTCCTTTACCTTCGGGATAGCGGTGACCGCGAAGCCGAGCGTTTCGCCCATTTCCTTCAGCAGGGCGACATTTCCGCGCCGGCCGTAGCCGAACCTGTAATCCTCTCCCACCACGATTGCCTTCGCGTGCAGCCTCCCGATCAGGAATTCCTTCACGAAATCTTCCGCTTCCATCGTGATGAGGGCGGGGATGAACGGGCACTCGATGAGCGTGTCGATGCCCCAGCTCTCAAGCAGTTCCCTGCGCTCCGGTTTTGTCAGCAGCGTCACGGGCGACACGCAGATCGAGAAGACGACCGCGTCGAGCTTCTCATCTGTCTCCTTGGAACCTGCCGAAGTCTCCAGCACCTTATTGATCAGGGCCTGGTGGCCTCTGTGGACGCCGTCGAACTTTCCGAGCGTGATGACGGACGGACTGGTCAGGCAGAAATCGATTGTATCCTTGATAACCTGCATTGGTCTCCCTTCCTCAAAGCTCGTTCAGATACAGGTCGAGTGCGTATTTTGTCCCGGTTCTCTTATAGATGCCGATGAACGTGCCGTCACTTAAGAACACTCTCACCTTACGGCCGTCTTCCGGCGGTTTTGTCCCGGTGAGCGGCAGGCTGTTGCCGTTGATCGCGGCATTTTTAAACTGGTCCGGCACGGTGATCACCGGGCAGTCCGGGAAGAACTCCGGCAGCGGGATGATGAAATCGGACATCGGAAGCCCGTTCTCCTTCGCCGTAAGGAACTTCTCCTCAAACTCGGCGATCGTGACCGCGTTTTCAATTGAAAAGCTTCCGACTCTCGTGCGGACCAGGTGGGACATCGCCGCGCCGCAGCCGAGCTTCCGCCCGACATCCTCGCAGAGAGTCCTGATATAAGCGCCCTTCGAGCAGCTGACCCGGAACGTGACATGCGGAAGGTCCATTTTGAGGATCTCCATGTCGGAAAATGTCACCTCGCGCGCCCGTCTCTCCACCTCAATGCCGCGCCTGGCCAGATCCACGAGCTTCTTCCCGTCGACCTTGACCGCGGAATACATCGGAGGGATCTGTTCCACCGTGCCCTCGAAGGAGAAGAGAGCCTCCCGGACCTCCTCCTCCGTCACATCGACGGGGTGTTCCTCAAGGATCTGCCCCGAGGTGTCCTGGGTGTCGGTGATGACGCCGAGCAGCATCTCCGCCTCGTAGGTCTTGCCGCCGCCCTGCAGGAGCTCCACCAGCTTGGTCGCCTTCCCGAGGCAGACCGGCAGGACGCCTTCCGCGTCCGGGTCGAGTGTGCCCGCGTGGCCCAGCTTTTTCTGCCCGATAATGCGGCGCATGCGGAAAATGACCCCGAAGGACGTCATCCCCGGCTCCTTCCGAATATTGACGACTCCGTTAATCATCGGCGTTCATTTCCTTTCCGAGAGCTTCCGTAAGGAGCACAAGGACTTCCTCCGGCTTTCCCTGCACCGTGCAGCCGGCCGCCTTCGTGTGCCCGCCGCCGCCGAAGAGGGCTGCGACCTTCGCTACGTCAGTCTCCGAGCTGCTCCTGAGCGAGACTTTTGAGGTCCCGGGCTCCGTCTCATAGACAAAGACGGCGCATTCTGCGCCGGCCGTGAGCCGCAGGCTGGCCACGATGGGATCAAGATCCTTCTTTTCGGCGCCGCACTGTCTCATTTCCTCAAGGGAAATGCAGCCCGCCGCGATCCTGCCCTCCATAAACGTCTTTTCTCTCGCGAGCACATAGCCGAGTACCCGGTTCTGCACCAGCGTCCTCTCATTAAAGGACTCGTCGATGATCTTTGCCGCCGGGACGCCCTTCTCAAGGAGCGTTGCCGCGATCCTGAGGGTCGACGGCCGCACATTGCTGTACTGGAAGACGCCTGTATCGTGGATGATCCCCGTGTAGAGCGAAATGGCGATATCCCGGCTGATCTTCTCCTCTTCAAAGAGCGTGAAAAGGACTTCCGCGCAGGATCCGGCCTCCCCGTCCACGATATTCACATCCGCAAAGAGCGGATTGCTCGCATGGTGATCGATTGAGACCGTCTTTCCGGCTGCGTCAAACAGAGCGCCGGCCGCCGCGATTCTGTCCTTCGTGCTCACATCGCAGGTCACAAAAAGATCCACGGAGCGCATGGCCGGCTCCGTGAATACTTCCTCGCAAAGACCGGGGAGGAACATCAGCGCCTCTTTCGGTCTCTCAAGATACAGGGACACATCGATCCAGGGGTAATTGCGGCGCACGTACCCAAGGAGCGCCGTCGCAGATCCGACGCAGTCTCCGTCCGGGTTCACATGGCCGGCGATCACCGCCGTTTGTATGTCCTTTGTAAAAATGTCATTCAGTCTCTTCATTTTCCGCATCCTTCGCCATGACCTCGTCGATCAGCTTCGACATCTCCACACCGCGCTCGATCGAGCGGTCGAGGATAAAGGTCAGTTCCGGCGTATTCCGCATATTGAGCGAATGGGCAAGCTCCCGGCGGATGAAACCCTCCGCGCTCTTAAGGCCTGCCATGGTGTCTTTCTTCTCCTGCTCATCTCCCATCACGCTGACATAGACCTTGCAGGTCTTGAGATCCGGGGCCACATAAGCGTCCATGACCGTCGTCATGAAGGAAATGCGGGGATCCTTCAGATTGCGCACGATGCCCGCAAGCTCGCGCGCAACCTCCTGGTTCACTCTCTGGTTTTTCGGACTGTTCTTTCTCATGTCCTCGGCACCTCTACCATCGTGTAGGCGAGAACGGTGTCGTCGACCTGGAACGCATCCCAGCCGTCAAACACGAGACCGCACTCGAAGCCCTCGCGGACCTCCTTGACGTCGTCCTTGAAGCGCTTGAGCGATGCGAGCGACCCGTCGTAAAGCTGCTCGTCGCCGCGGAAGACGCGGATCTTGCATTTGCGCTGGAAGACGCCGTCCTTGACATAGGCACCGGCGATGTTGCCGACGCCGGACGCCTTGAACATCTGGCGGATCTCGGCGTGGCCGAGCACCTTCTCCTCGTAGACAGCCGCTTTCATGCCGTTAAGAGCGCGCTCGACATCCTCGATCGCCTCGTAAATGACGCTGTAGAGGTGGATATCCACCTTCTGCGCGTCCGCAATCGCTTTCACGGCCGCATCGACCTTGACGTTGAAGCCGATGATGATCGCATTGGAAGCAGAAGCCAGGTTGACATCGGACTCGCTGATCGCGCCGACGCCGCCGTGGATGACCTTAACGACAACCTCCTCGTTGGAGAGCTTGACGAGCGACTGGCGGACCGCCTCGACGGAACCCTGGACGTCGGCCTTGACGACGATCGGGAGTTCCTTGAGGTTCCCCTCCTTGATCTGGTTGAACAGATCGTCGAGGGACATCTGCGTTTTGGTTTCCTCGATGAGGCTCTTCTTGCCCTCGGAAATGAACGTCGCCGCAAACGCCTTCGCCTCCTTGTCCGAGTCGAGGGAGACCAGCACTTCGCCGGCCGCGGGAACCGCGGACAGGCCGATGATCTCGACCGGCATGGACGGGGTGGCCTTTGTAAGGCGCTTGCCCTTCTCGTCGTTCATCGCGCGGACCTTGCCGCTCGCCGCGCCGCAGGCGATGAAATCGCCCTGGCGGAGCGTACCCTTCTGGATCAGGATCGTCGCGACCGGGCCGCGGCCCTTGTCCAGCTTCGCCTCGAGCACAAGGCCGCGGGCCTTGCGGTTCGGGTTGGCTTTCAGTTCCTTCATCTCCGCGGTGAGAAGGATCATCTCGAGCAGGTTGTCGATGCCTTCGTGTGTCTTGGCAGAGACCGGGCAGAAAATAGTCGATCCGCCCCACTCCTCAGCGAGCAGGCCTTTCTCGGCCAGCTCCTGCTTGACGCGCTCAACATTGGCGCCCGGCTTGTCGATCTTGTTGACAGCGACGATCACGTCGACGTTGGCCGCCTTCGCGTGGTTGATCGCCTCGATCGTCTGCGGCATGACGCCGTCGTCAGCGGCGACGACAAGGACTGCAATATCCGTCGAATTGGCGCCGCGCATACGCATGGCGGTGAAAGCTTCATGGCCCGGCGTGTCGAGGAAGGTGATCTTCTGGCCGTTGATGGAGACCATGTAGGCGCCGATATGCTGGGTGATACCGCCGGCCTCGCGGTCGGTCACATGCGTGTTCCGGATCGCGTCCAGAAGGGAAGTCTTGCCGTGGTCGACGTGGCCCATGACGCAGACGACCGGCGGGCGCGGGACCATATCGTCCTCGCTCTCCTCGCTCTCCGCAAGAAGCGCGCCGATGACGTCCTCCTTCTCCTCCTGCTCGGCGATGATGTCGTAATCCATCGCGATCTCCTGCGCTTTCTCAAACGGGATCTCGTGGTTGACCGTGACCATCTCACCCTTCATGAACAGGTCCTTGACGAGCTGGGCCGGCGCCATCTTCATCGCCTCGGCGAGTTCACGAACCGTGAGTCTCTCCGGCAGGCGGATCTCGGTGACGACCTCCTTCTCCTTCTGCTCGCTGGCCTTCGGAGTATTCTGCTGCAGCGCCTTCGGAACGCGGTTGAACTGCTTCTTCTGCTGGTTCGGGCGGTTCGTCCCGAACTGGCTGTGCTTGCCGTTCTCCTTGCGCTCCTCGCGGCTGCGCTCGTATTCTTTACTGTTATCCTTGCGGTAGTCGCGGGTAGTCTTGTGGACAAGCGCGCCGTCGCCGTCCGAAGGACGTGCAGCGGCCCCTCCGCGGGCGCCTCTGGCCGCGCTGCCCTGGCCGAAGCCCGGACGGGCGCCTCTGTCGCCGGCAGCCCCTGTTCCCGGACGGCCGGTGCGGTCGCCGTAGGACGGTCTGCCGTCACGGCCGGTTCCCTGGCCGTAGCCGGTACGCGTCCCCTGGCCTCCGGCTGTTCTTCTGTCGCCGGACATACCCTGGCCCGCCGGACGGCCGGTGCGGTCGCCGAACTGACCCTGTCTGGGCGCGCGGTCGCCGTAGGACGTTCTGCCGGTCCCGGCTGCATTCTGCCCGTAGGACGGACGGGTATCCCCGGTCCTTCCGCCGGTGCGGGCCGTCTGGCCCTGGCCTGCCGGGCGGGCGGTGCGGTCACCGTACTGGCCCTGGCCTGCCGGACGGGCGGTGCGGTCGCCGTACTGGCCCTGGCCCTGACGCGGTGTGCGGTCGCCGTACTGGCCCTGACCCTGGCGCGGTGCCCGGTCGCCGTACTGCCCCTGCCTCGGGGCACGGTCGCCGTACTGGCCCTGGCCCTGACGCGGTGTGCGGTCGCCGTACTGGCCCTGGCGCGGCTGTGCGCCGTCACGACGCGTCTGGCCGTCACCCCGCTCAGTATTCTGACGCGGCGCGCGGTTCATATCTTCTCTGGCAGCCGGTTTTTTCGTCTCCGGCTCTTTTTTCGGCTCCAC
>DFFD01000125.1:7949-12697 GCA_002369495.1 Lachnospiraceae bacterium UBA3785
TCCGTCTTTGGAGCCTCTGCCTTCGGAGCCTCCGCCTTCGGGGCTTCCGCCTTCGGAGCCTCCGTCTTCGGCGCTTCCGCCTTCTCCGGGGCTGACGCCTCCGGTTTTGCTGCCTTTCCGGCCCTCTTGCCTACAAGGACGATCCCTTTCGATTTCTTCTTCGGGGCCTCCTCGGTTTTCGCCGGAGCGGCTGCTGCCTGCTGCGAAGCTTTCGGTGCAATGATCTCCGGTTTTACCTCCGGCTTCACTGTGCCGAAGCGTGAACGGATATTGGCGACCTCCTGATCCGGAACGGTTGTGACGCCCGTCATGGCGTCATAACCTTTGTTCCGCAGATAGCTGACCACCTTCTTATAATCCACACCCAGCTCTGTCGCAAGCTCATGAACTTTTGGTTTTCCCATTCCTGTCTCCTTATGTTCCTTCGCGCAGATATTGTTTTCCTGCGGCCTGATCTCAGTTTTCGGGATCCTCTTCCCTCATTATCTTTACAAATGCAGCCGCCAGATTCTCATCCGTGATGGCTGCGGACGTCCGCACCTCGCGGCCGATCCTGTGTCCCAGTGTCTCCTTGTCAGACATGACAAAGACCGGCACTTTGTAAAATGAACACATATTCAAAAACTTCTTCTTTGAATTCTCCGAGGCGTCCGACGCGATGATGACCGCCTTGCCGGCGCCCTTTTTGATCGCGTTTTCCGTCTGGAACTCGCCGCTGGCGATCCTGCCGGCCTTTGCGGCAAGCCCCAGGTAGCGCCAGGCTTTTTCATTTTCCATGTTCGATCTCCGATGCCAGCATCTCATAGAGCCCGGCGGGTATCTCCGTCTCGAGCGCTCTCCCGAGAGCCTTCGAGCGGACCGCCAGCCTCAGGCACTCCGGATCCGGGCAGATGTAAGCCCCGCGTCCGTTCTTCCGGCCTGTCCGGTCGATCAGCACCTCGCCTTCCGGCGTCCTGACGATCCGGATGAGCTCCTGCTTGTCTTTAGAGTTCCTGCACCCCAGACATGTCCTCTGCGGTTTCTTTCTCACCGTCTGCATGCATCTCCTCCGGCTTCATATCATAATAATTGCGGCTTTCCATCTCGCCGGCCTCTCTCGCCTGTCTCTCCGACTTGATATCGATCTTGTAGCCGGTGAGGCGGGCCGCCAGGCGGGCATTCTGTCCTTCCTTGCCGATCGCAAGGGAGAGCTGGGTGTCCGGAACGATGACCTTCGCGGACTTCTCTTCGGTGTTCACGCGGACGTTCACAACCTTCGCCGGGCTCAAAGCGTTCTCGATGAGTAAGGCGGGATTCTCATCCCAGGCGATGATGTCGATCTTCTCGCCGCGGAGCTCCGAAACGACCGCGTTGACGCGGCTGCCGTTCAGGCCGACGCAGGCGCCGACCGCGTCGACGTCCGGATTGTTCGACCAGACCGCCATCTTGGTGCGGGAACCCGGCTCGCGGGAAATGCCCTTGATCTCAACGACCCCGTCGCGGATCTCGGTGACTTCCTCCTCGAAGAGCTTCCTGACCAGGTCCGGATGCGTGCGGGAGACCGTGATCTTCGGTCCTCTCGAGTTGCTCTTCACCTCGAGCACATAGACCTTGACGCGCTCGGTCGGGGCAAATTTCTCCGTCTTGACCTGCTCGTTCTCGCTGAGCAGCGCATCGGCCTTGCCGAGATTGATGTAATAGGCCTTGCCCTGGACTCTCTGGACCGTGCCGGAGACCAGCTGGCGGACTTTCTTGTTGTACTTGTTGAAGACGACGTTCCGCTCTTCCTCACGGATCCTCTGCAGGATGACGTTCTTCGCGTTCATCGTGGCGATGCGGCCGAAATCCTTGGAATTGATCTCAACCGTGATGATGTCTCCCTCCTCGGCGTCCGGATCGGTCTTCCTGGCTTCCGCCACCGTGACCTGCAGCGTCGGGTCGACGATATCATCCGCGCTCGCGACAACTTCCTTCTCCGCCGTCACCGAGTACTCGCAGGTGACAGGGTCGATCTTCACGTTGATGTTGTCATTCTTTCCGAAATTGGCCTTGCATGCCTGCATGAGAGACTGCTCGATCGACTCCAGGAGAGATTCCCTGGAAATGCCTTTCTCCTTCTCGAGCAGCTCGATGGCTTCCTTCAGTTCGCTCATTTTTATACCCTCCAGTATTAAATTTCAAATGTCAGCCGCATGCTGCTGACCGCCTTGCGCTCGAAGACCTTCTCCTCGCCGCCGGTCAGGATCGTTACGGTACCCGCGTCGAAATCCGCGAGGATTCCGGTAAACTCCTTCAATCCGTCAATCGCCTTGTAGGTGTGTACCTCGACTTCTTTTCCGCGCGCAAACTCGAAGTCTCTCGGCCTTTTGATCTGCCGTCCGAGACCCGGCGAGCTCACGATCAGGATGTACTGGTCGGAAATGAAATTCTGCTCATCGAGCATCGGATCGACCATCC
Organism: Lachnospiraceae bacterium UBA3785; assembly: GCA_002369495.1. Lineage (GTDB taxonomy): Bacteria > Bacillota > Clostridia > Lachnospirales > Lachnospiraceae > Chordicoccus. Next base: position 10,386 of record DFFD01000125.1, read on the forward strand.
GGCTGAGCGCTTCACACTCGTCCACGCCGATGCCGCCTTCCTTGTCCGCGTACATAAGAAGATTCCAGTCACTCCCGTTCTTGACGTATTCCGCGTCAACCGGGATCAGCGAAAGCTTCTCGCAGGCCTCCTTAAGGATGGCCCAGGCTTTCTCTTCAATAACGTCCTTTCTACTCACAGCCGCCCCTTCTTAACAAAAGTTGAGAGCGGGCTCACTGCCCGCTCTCAAACAACTACACTAAACATCTTCCTTACTATAGCACTCAAAATCCCGCATTGCAAGCCTTTTCTTAAACAAATCAGCGGCTTTTTGTCCCTTTTCCGGCGCGTTTCGCCAGCTTAAGGCGGTTCAGGGTCAGTTTCTTGCCTTTGTAGTCGACTGAAAAGTCCTTTGAGGCCGCCAGCAGATAGGCTGCCGTCACCTCGTCGCCGTCCGAAAGCTTAATGCCGCGGACACCCGCTGCGGCTTTTTTCATCTCCGGGATCTCCGCAAGAAGGAACCTGAGGTTGAATCCCTCTGCCGTCATGAGGACGCAGGACTCCGCACCGTCCGCAAACCCGCAGGAGATGATCCGGTCGCCGTCCGAAAGCTTCGTCGCCTGGATCGTCCTCACCGTGCTCACAAACTCTTCTCCCGCGGTGATCTTCACGTTGCCCATGGAAGTCGCGAAGAAGATCTTCTTGTCCGGCAGCGCCGACTGCGGGCAGACAAATGCGATCGTCTCGTCCCTGTTCGTAAAGTTGCTGATATTGTCGATCGGGATGCCCTTCTCCTTGAGCTTCCGGACCGGAACATCCGCCATCTTTACCGAGTGCAGCTTGCCCTCCTCCGTGAAGATGCAGACCTTGTCCGTGTTCATGATCCTGAATACGTAGCGGTTCTCGCCATCCGCGGTCTCTCTGTTCTTCTCGTAGACCGCCGGATCGAGCGCCTTAACGTACCCGAAGCGGTCGAGCGCAAAGACGACCTCCTCAGGCTCCGCCTGCTTCTCCTCGATGACGACCGCCTGCGCGTTCATGATGGTCGTGCGCCGCGGACGGGCGAACTCCTTCTTAACCGCCCTGAGGTCATCCAGGATATCCTCCGCCATCGCATCGTAATCGCCGAGGAGCTTTTCATAATGAGCGATCCGCTTCAGGGTCTCCTCGTGCTGCTTTATGAGCGCCTCCACCTCGAGGCCGATGAGTTTGACAAGACGCATGTCGAGGATCGCCTGAGCCTGCCGCTCCGTAAAATGCAGCTGCGAAGCCAGCTTCTCCGACTTCTTCGTCTTGAATTTAATCCCATCCGTGATGCCGAGCGTCATGCAGTCCCGGGCCATCTGGGCGTTTTTCGAGCCGCGCAGGATCTCGATAATGAGGTCGATCACATCGCAGGCCCGGATCAGCCCCTCCTCGACCTCTTTCTTCTCAAGGTCCCGCGTGAGCAGGGTCTGGTACTTGCGGTTCGCAAGATCGATCCGGAACTCCACGAAGGACTCAAGAAGCGCCTTTAAGGACATGGTTTCCGGCCGGCCTTCCGAGACCACCAGCATGTTGACGCCGAAGGTGTCCTCGAGCTTTGTCTTCTTATATAACATATTGAGGATATTGTCCGTGTCGGCGCCCTTCTTGAGCTCGATCACGATGCGGATGCCCTCCTTGGAGGACTGATTGGAAATGTCCGCGATATCCGTGATCACCCTGGACTCCGCGAGGGCCGCCACATCCGACATGAACTTGCCGATGCCTGCCCCGATCATCGTGTAGGGGATCTCCGTGACGACGATCTGCTCCTTGCCGCCTTTCAGCTTCTCGATCTCGACCCGGCCGCGGAGCCTGATCTTGCCCTGGCCCGAGGCGTAGATCGCAGGGAGCTCGTCCGCGTTGACGACCAGACCTCCGGTCGGGAAATCCGGACCCTTGATCAGGGAGAAGAGCTCCTCCTCGGTCACATCCGGGTCCTTTATGAGGGCCGAAGCTGCGTCGACCACCTCCCCGAGATTGTGGGGCGGAATCGAAGTTGCCATGCCGACCGCGATGCCATCCGACCCGTTCACCAGTATGTTGGGAATGCGGACCGGCAGAACTTCCGGTTCTTTTTCATTTTCATCGAAATTCGGAACAAAATTGACAATATCCTTATCGAGATCCGCGAGGTAAACCTCCTCGGTGATCTTCATGAGGCGGGCTTCCGTGTAGCGCATCGCGGCCGCGCCGTCGCCCTCGATCGAACCGAAGTTGCCATGACCGTCGACCAGAACCTGACCCTTCTTGAAGTCCTGGGCCATCACGACCAGCGAGTCGTAGATGGAGCTGTCGCCGTGCGGGTG
>DFFD01000218.1 GCA_002369495.1 Lachnospiraceae bacterium UBA3785
TGACCTCCGTCATCGACGGGTATGAGGGCACGACCGCATCCGACGTCATGCATGACGGGACAGCCCGGGCAAGCGCTTCAGAACATCCTGAAGGGACTGTCAAGATCGTCTCCTCGGAGGAATGGTCCGTGGTGATCCCTGTAACGGACCGGCAGGTCCTGCAGCTCGCGGACCTGAGGAGAGCCCGGGTGACGTTCCTCAGCGATCTTCTGAGCGAGACGGCCGCCATCAAATGGCTGAGGTCGGATGAAGGCGGCAATTACCTACTGCTGCAGTTCTCCTCCGGGCTGATCCGCTATCTCAACGAGCGGTTTATCGCGGTCCGGATCGAAAAATCCGAGGAAGACGGCTATAAAATCCCGGTTACGGCGCTCACGAAGGCATCCTTTGTCGAGATCCCGGACACATTCAGACACCTTTCAGGGGCTGAATCGGGGATCCATTTTATGAAAATTGCCGCGAATCCGGACGGTTCGCCTGCGGCTGATGGAATCCCGACGCTCATTTCGCCGACAATTTACGGCAGACGGGTCGAAGTGACCGGCTCCGGAGAGGATACCGTAAGAAAAATCTTCTATTATGTCTCGACAGCTGACCTCCGGGAAGGCGATATCCTGCAGAGAGAAGAAAAAAAGGAAGAGATATCCGGGCAGGATGAGAGCGGAGAGGATACGGCCTCGAACGCTGATGAGAACAGCGGAAGCGACGAAGCGGAGGATGAGAGCGAAGAGGATCTCTACTTCACGGTGGGCGAAGCGGTTGAACTGCCCGGCGTCTTTCAGGCAAACAACGGCTACGCGCTTTTCCGCCGGGTCGAGATCATCGATGAAAACGACATCTGGTGCCTTGTCAGAAAGGGCACTTATTGCGGGATCGTGCAGCACGATTTCATAGTGTATGACAGCAGCAAATGCAGGGAATCCATGATTCTCACGCAGTAAAGGATACGATATGCTAAAAGACAATTTAAGAAAAGTAGAGGAAACGATTGCGGAGAGCTGCCGAAAAGCCGGCAGGGACCCGAAGGAGGTGACGCTGGTCGCCGTCAGCAAGACAAAGCCCATGGAGGCCATCAGGGAGCTCTATGACGCCGGCCACAGGGATTTCGGAGAAAACTATGTGCAGGAGCTGAGAGAAAAGGCTGAGGCGCTTCCTGAGGACATCCGCTGGCACATGATCGGCCATCTTCAGAGAAATAAAGTGAAATACATCGCCGGCTATGTTTACATGATTCATTCCGTCGACTCCCTGGCGCTCGCCGAGACGATCAACAAGGAGGCGGCCAAACATGGCCGGGTCATACCGATCCTGATCGAGGTCAATGTCGCCGGCGAGGACACAAAGTTCGGCGTCAGTCCGGATGAAGCGGCTGACCTTGCGGAGAAGATCCGGCAGCTTCCGAACGTATCGGTTCAGGGGTTCATGACTTCCGCGCCTCTCGTCGATGATCCCGAGGAAGACCGCGTTTACTTCAGAAAATTAGCGCATTTAAGTGTTGACAGCAGCTTGAAAAATAATGATAATAGTAAGGTGAGTGTTCTGAGTATGGGTATGTCCAACGACTACCCGGTGGCGATCGAGGAAGGCGCGACGATCGTCCGCGTCGGTACCAGCATATTCGGACACAGAGATTATACGAACCACGGCTGAGGGGTGATAAGTATGGGCTTTATCGATAAAATTCTGGAAAAATTCCGTCTTGACGACGATTATGACGAAGATGATTTTCTGGATGAGGAGGACGATTCTGCCGAGTTTGAGGATGAAAAGCCAAAGAGCCGTTTCTTCGACCGTTTCCGTCACGACGATGACGAGGATCTTGACGATCTGAAGGATGAAGCTGACAGCGCTGTCGATGTGAAACCCAGAAAGACGGCCTCTTCCGCGAGCCCGTTCCGTCCCTTCTCCTACGACGATGATGAGGAGGAAGTGCGCGAGAAAAAACCGAAGAAGCAGGAGAAGCCGAAGAAGAAAACCCGCCAGAGTTCATCCCGCCGCAGAGGCGACGACGGCATGCGGCTCAATATCGTCAATCCGAAGACCTTCGAGGATACACAGGAGATTGCGGATGCCCTGCTTGACGGCAGCGCTGTCTGCATTATTCTGGAAGGGCTCGATTATATGCTCGCGCAGAGGATCGTGGATTTCTCCTGCGGAGCCTGCTATTCCCTCGACGGACACGTACAGCAGCCTTCCAGAAATGTGCTGATCCTCGCTCCGGAACATGTCGATATCTCCGGCGATGTGGAGAGCCTGCTGGACGGGAATTTCGCCATCCCGAATATGATCAAATCTTACTGATTTTTTCTCTTACCTTTGTGAAAATGCATGAGCATCAGGAGAGACGCCTGATGCTCGTTTCTTTGAAGGGTTTTTTATGAAGCTTTATTTTGAAAACAACTTTAACGGTCTTCCGGCCGCCTTTACTGAGGCCGGCATCCGCTCCGGGCGTATTGCCGTTGTCGGGGATACGAACACCCTGCCGCTTTACGGTGAGCCGGCAGCCGATGTTCTTAAAGGAATCTTCAGGGAAGTGCATCTCTTTGCCTTTCCGGCGGGAGAGGAGCATAAAAACCTCTCGTCCGTCGAGTCCCTGTACGCGTTTCTTCTTGACCGGCACTTTGACCGGAAGGACGTGATTCTGGCGCTCGGAGGAGGCGTTGTCGGAGACATGGCCGGATTTGCCGCCGCCACGTATCTTCGGGGGATCCGGGTCGTACAGTGCCCGACGACCCTGCTTGCGCAGGTGGATTCGAGCATCGGCGGAAAGACCGGCGTTGACTTCATGGGCTATAAAAATATGATCGGCGCCTTCCACATGCCGGAATTCGTCTACATGAACACCGGTACGCTCGCCACTCTGCCGGAAGAGCAGTTTTCGTCCGGAATGGGCGAGGTCCTGAAATCAGCTGTTTTAGGCGATGCAGACTTCTGGAAATGGCTGCTTGCGAACGCCGGAGCAATCAAAGATAAGGATCCGGATGCGGTCCTGACAATGGTCCGGCGCACGGCCGGCATCAAGGAGGCGATCGTGCTTCGGGACCCGAAAGAGCAGGGCGAACGGGCGCTCTTAAACCTCGGCCACACGATCGGCCACGCGGTCGAAAAATACAGGGATTTTTCAATGCCGCACGGGCACTGCGTGGCGGTCGGCACCGCGGCGTCAGGATATATCAGCGCCGGAAGAGGCCTGCTCTCCCGGAAGGAACTTGACGAAGTCATTCGCGCTGAAAGACTCTTTGATCTGCCGGTCAGCGCCGGAACTATTGACACTGAAGCCATACTCGGTTTCACAAAATCCGACAAAAAAATGTCCGCCGGCCGCATCCGGTTCATCCTCTTTGACAGGATCGGCCACGCCTTCATCGCGGACGACGTCACGGACGACGAGCTGCGGAGGGCAATTTCAGCGATCAGCGGAGATGGAAGCTTATGAATAACAACACCAGTCTTACTCAGAGAATCATGAAAGCCCTTGGCCTGACCGCTCTTCTCACAGCGATCGACCTTCTGACAAAGATGTGGGCGGCTTCAGCACTGGCTGACGGACCTTTTGTGCCCATTCGGGGCGTCTTTGAATTCCGGTATCTCGAGAATCACGGGGCGGCCTTCGGGATCCTTCAGAACGCAAGGGTATTCTTCATCATCCTCACGATCCTGTTTCTTCTCGCGATGGGATATGTTTTTGTCAGGATCCCGGCGGACCGGCGGATGCTTCCGATACGCCTGCTCATCCCGGTGGTCTCGGCCGGTGCGCTCGGGAACTTTATCGACCGCCTCGCGTTCGGTTATGTCAGGGATTTCTTCTATTTTTCCCTGATCAATTTTCCGATCTTTAATGTCGCCGACATCTATGTCACGGTTTCAGCCGCCGTATTTTTCATCCTGATTGCTTTTCATTACAACGATGAGGATTTTGATTTTCTGAAGGGTGGAAAACATGCCGGAAAATGAAGTGACCCGCACGCTGATCGTGCCCCTGGAGATGGAAGAGGAGCGCTGCGACCGTTTCCTCGCGGAGGAACTGCCGGAATATTCCAGGTCCTACCTGCAGAAGCTGATCGCTGACGGACGTGTCCTCATGGGCGGAAAACCGGTGAAGAGCAGCCGGAAAATGAAAACCGACGAGGAGCTCACCGTCATCATACCGGCGCCGGAGGAGCTCTCCGTGGAGCCGGAGGACATTCCGCTTGACATTCTGTACGAAGATGCGGACGTGCTGATTGTCAACAAGCCCAAGGGGATGGTCGTTCACCCCGCACCCGGCAATATGACCGGAACTCTAGTGAACGCGGTCCTGGCGCACTGCAGAGAGGATCTCTCCGGTATCAACGGAGTCCTGCGTCCGGGGATCGTGCACCGCATCGACAAGAACACGACCGGCGCGCTGATCGTATGCAAGAATGACAATGCGCATCGCTCGATCGCCGCACAGCTGCGCGTCCACTCCTCAAACCGCGTGTACAGGGGAATCGTCCACGGAGCGATTACCGAGGACAATTTCACGATTGAGGGGAATATCGGCCGCGATCCGAAGGAACGTAAGCGCATGGCTGTCGTGCGAACCGGCGGAAAACCGGCCGTCACGCATGTAAAGGTGCTGGAGAGGCTGAACGGGTATACTTACTGCGAGTTCCGCCTGGAAACAGGCCGCACCCACCAGATCCGCGTTCACATGGCTTCCAAGGGGCATCCGCTTCTCGGGGACGATCTCTACGGTCCCAGAAAGTGTCCGTTCCCCCTTGAGGGACAGACCCTGCACGCGCTGATGATCGGGTTCGTACATCCTTCATCCGGAGAGTATATGGAGTTCTCGGCGCCGCTTCCGGAGTATTTTTCAAAATTGCTGGACAAGTTGAGAAAATGAACCGCTTATAGTATATTTCTGCTGAATTTACTTGTTATTTACCCCTCTTTGTAGTAAAATATATACAACGTTTTATATAGCTTCAGGGGGTATGCATATGGGTGAAAGAAAGATTCTGATCACGATCGGACGGCAGACGGGAGCGGGGGGACGCTCCGTCGGAAGAGCTCTGGCGGAGAGGCTCGGGATTTCCTACTATGACAAGGAGCTTCTGGACCGCGCGGCCAAAGAGAGCGGCTTCGCGCCCGAGGTTATAGAGCGTCACGACGAGAAGCCTACTCACAGCTTTCTCTATTCGCTGGTGATGGACGGCCACGGGCTCGGATTTCCGGCAGGCTACGGTTCGGTTCCGCTTGACCACCAGATCTTTCTTGCGGAGTTCAACACGATCAAGAAGATCGCCGAGGAAGAGTCCTGCGTGATCGTCGGCCGCTGTGCGGATTATGCGCTGGAGGAGAATCCCGACCTGCTGACTGTTTTCCTCTATGCGGACGAGGACGACAAGATCGCCTGCATGATGAAGGAGTCAGGACTCTCCGAGACCAAGACGCGCGAGCTGATCATGAAGCAGGACCATATGCGGGCCAATTACTATAATTATTTCTCAAGCAAAAAATGGGGTAATTCCAACACCTACGACCTCTGCATCAACACTTCGACTTTCGGGTACGAGGGAACGGTCGATATCATTATGAAGGCGATTGAAAACAGAAAATAAATCAATTTTCAGGTAAAAGAACCGGTCTGCAGCTTCCTGCAGGCCGGTTTTTTCAGTCATTCCTCAGTTTTACGGCGCTCGCGGCGCTCCTTCTGCGCTCGTCGTCCATCGCGGCGTAGTGCCGGCGGGTCGTGTTGACGTCTTTGTGCCCGAGGACATCCGCCACAAGGTAAATGTCGCCGGTCTCTTTGTAGAGCGCAGTGCCGTAGGTGCTCCGCAGCTTGTGCGGCGTGATATGCTTGATGGTGACGGCGGAGGCGTATTTTTCGACCAGGTTCTCAACAGCCTTGACCGTGAGCCGCCGTTTCTGGGTGGAGTAGAAGAGGACGTGCTCGTGTCCGGGGATCGGCGTAATTCCCTTTCTTACCTCCATGTAGTTTTTCAGCGCCTGTTCGACCTCCTCGCCGAAATAGACCATCGCTTCATTGCCTCCCTTGCGGACGATCCGGATCCGGTTGTTTCGGAAGTCAAGGTCCTCGATGTCGAGGCCGACGCACTCGGAGACGCGGATGCCGGTACCGAGAAGAAGGGTCATGAGCGCGATGTCCCTTTCTCTGGTCTTGTTGTAGTAGGCAAGGGCCTTTCCGGTGAGCTGGCTGCCGCAGTTTTCCACGTAATCGAGAAGGATCGCGACCTCGTCGGCGTCCAGTCGAACAATTGTTTTTTCATGGATCTTCGGCATATCGACGAGGATGGTCGGATTGGTTTTGATCATCTGCTGTTTAAAGAGGTAGGCATAGAAGCTTCGGAGGGCGGACATTTTCCGCTTGATCCCGGGGAGGCTGTTCATGTTCCGGGAGGCTCCGTTCCGGTTCGGGTCCGGCGTATCGTAGAGCTTCAGGTATTCCATGTATTCCTCGAGGTCGTGGGCGGTGACGCGGTCGAGGTCATCGAGCCGGAATTCCTTCAGCGTATAATTTTTGTATACAGGATTCTGTGACTGGAGGAACTCGAAGAAGACCCGCAGGTCGTAGGCGTACGAGATCCGGGTTCTGGTGGTGCTTCTGGCGTCGATGGCCCGGAAGTAGTCCCGGACAAACGGGGGGAGCTCATCGAGGACGGCTCTGAGGCGCAGGATGTTGTTCTGGTCGGTTTGTTCGCGGTAGGTTTTGCGGTCGCGCATGGGGGTCCTTTCGGTGGTTTGTAGAATTTTTTGCAGGCAATTCTTTGCCGGCAATTCTCTGCAGGGACGGTTCCTGGCAATTCTTTGCAGGGACGGTTCCTTGAGAACCGGCTCGGGGAGCCGGTTTTCCGGGAACCGTCCCCGAGGTTTTCAATGGTTGCCAATAAATTATTCTCACGAGTCTCTGCAGGGACGGTTCCTTGAGAACCGGCTCGGGGAGCCGGTTTTCCGGGAACCGTCCCCGAGGTTTTCAGCATTTCGGGGATCGTCCCCAGGGTCTCAAATTTATTTCCTTCCGAGTTTAACGAACGAGATGCGGCCTCAAACCGGGCTCTTCCTTCTCCAGATACCCGCATCTCTTCGTTAAACTCGCGTTTGTGGGATAGATGGACTTAACCCATCATACCACCTAAAACCTCTCCCGTCAACCCAAACTCACCAAACTCACGCCTCATTCACCAGCTTCCCCGTCATCCACTCCGGAACCAGCTCAAACACCAGCACCCGCGGCCCGGATTTCCTGACTTCATTCTCAATATACGTCTGATCATCGGTGAACTTATAACTGAGCTTCCGGCTGATCTCGATCGCTTTGTCATAGTCCTCAACAAAACGCACGCGGCCGAACACGATGACGCTGTTTATGTTGAGCGCCCATTCGCCTTCGCGCACATAGCCGCTGTCATAGACGCAGAACGAGACCTTGTCACATTTTCTCATCGCGTCGATCTTGTGGCCCTTCATTCCGCTGTGAAAATAGATATGATCGTCCTCCTCATTATAATAATGGTTGATCGGCAGCCCGTACGGATAGCCGTCGTCGCCAAGGACAGACAGCACGCCGCGCTTCTCGTTTTTCAGCAGCCGGATGCAGGTTTCCTGATCGATTTTCTGACGGATTCTCGCGATATCTCTGAACATATCCGCTCCCTTCTGTGAATTGTTACAATTATTTGAACAAGTTTGAATCTTTACAGATCGTGATTACTATAACATTTTTGCGCGCAAAATGCCACCAAAAAGAAAAACGGACGGTCCGATACAAGGTGGGGAGTATCGGAGCCGTCCGTTAGGATGGGGCTGATTCAGGACTTGTAGTACGGGAGGCAGATATATTCTCCTGCCTTGATCATACTGCCGTTTATGCCGTTGATCTGTTCAACTTCCCGGATATAGGCCCGGATATCCGACCATCCGGGACCCATCTCGCGTTCAGCGATATCCCAGAGCGTCTCGCCGGCTTCGATCTCCACGCTGTGATAGCACTTTACGCGGGGGCTGAGGTCATCGGCATTCGTAACGGCCGCCATGATCTTGATTCCGGCCAGGAGGATCGCAAGGGTCAGCGCAAATGCTGCCATCGCCGCAAACATTCTGGCTTTCAGCATGCGCATTCTTTTTTTCTGCATAACTGCTCTTCTGCTCATTCTATATCGCCTCTCTCTTTAGGGACGGTTCCCTGGAAATCGCTAAACATGCGTTCGCGAACATTCGTTCTTGATGAGCTTATTATATACCGCGAACGAATGTTTGTCAACACATTTTCGAACAAATATTCCGAATATCTGTTTGATTTTTTCTTTCCGGTATGTTATACTTTCAGTACAGATAAAGGTAACTGTAAGGAGGTATTCCAATGGCGTACGGAAAAATCACAAAAAAACAGTCTGAAATCCTTGAATACATAAAAGCCGAAGTCCTGCAGAAAGGCTATCCGCCTTCGGTCCGCGACATCTGCGAAGCTGTCTCCCTGAAGTCGACCTCTTCCGTCCATGCCCATCTTGAGACGCTGGAAAAGAACGGTTATATACGCCGCGATCCTTCCAAGCCCAGGGCAATCGAGATCGTGGACGACAATTTCAATCTCACGAGACGCGAGCTTGTGAATGTTCCGCTGATCGGCACTGTGGCGGCCGGCCAGCCGCTTCTGGCTGTCGAGAACATCGACAACTATTTCCCGATCCCGCAGGAGTATCTTCCGAACCAGCAGACCTTCCTGCTGAGAGTAAAAGGCGAAAGCATGATCAACGCCGGCATTTTTGACGGGGACGACGTGCTGGTTGCCCAGCAGTCGGATGCCAGGAACGGCGATATGGTCGTTGCGCTGGTCGATGATTCCGCCACCGTGAAGACCTTCTACCGCGAGAAGGACCATATACGTCTCCAGCCGGAGAACGATACGATGGACCCGATCCTGGTCTACGGGGACCTGAAGATCCTGGGCAAGGTGATCGGAGTCATAAGATTTTTCAGATGATTCGAAGCATAAAAAACGGGCAGATCCGGAAAGGACCTGTCCGTTTTTGCATGTTTTTTATTAACCGCTCTGCCAGTAGATATCAATCGTACAGAGCCCGTCAGATATGACAGGGCTGTAGGTGATCGACTCTCTCCCGTCCCAGCGCATCCGCTGCTGGAGCGTATCGTAGAGGATTTTCCCGTCGAAGATCGCCGCATTTGCCTGTGCGTAAGACTCAAAGTCCGCGAACTTAAAATGCACCTCGCTGATATTCTGATCGATGGCTTCCCACATCCGGCTTCGGATCTGCTCTTCGTCAAAGTTCTCATAATACCAGCCGTTCAGGACAAAGTAATCGTATGCTCTCGACGGACAGTCCGGCAGCTCGTAATAATCGTCCGGGACGTGCAGCGTCCGCAGCATATCGGAGGTGGTGATACAGAAATAATCATAGGTGATATCCGGCCTCACCGCATACTCGATATCCTCGTCACAGGCCGGATCTCCCCAGGTGATGTCCACGAAAACCGGCGTTCCGTCGATCCGCACCATATTCCAGGCGTGCGCCTCGGTGACGCCGTCGCGCGTGACCCTGCCGGTCATGTAGGCGCACCAGACCCCCGCCTTGCCAAGGAGATACTGGAAGGCTTTTGAGTACCCGGCGCAGACGCTCTCGTGAAATACCAGCGCGCTGACAATGTTCTGGCCCTGGTAGGCGTTCAGCCTGTAGTCGGTGCCGAGGATGATATACTCATAGGCGGTCTTCACTTTCTCGTACTCGGAGGCGCCTTCCGGAAGCATAGAGAGGTATTCATTTACCGCATCAAGAAGCGCTGCCTCCGCGCTTTTGATCGCTTCCTCCTCCATGCTGAAATCGAGCGTGATCTCCTTCTCTCCCGCTCCTTCGAACCCGTAGATGGAGGCGGAGCCGGAGAGCCAGAAGAATTCCGGATGGTCGTCGACGACAGCCCTTAAAGCGTTCTGGATCTCCGCGGAATCGTTCGCGTAAACACGGAAGACCGCTTCGTGTGCGCTGATGTGGGTGACGAGGTCCGCGTAAATGCGCTTCTCTCCCGCTGTCAGGAGCCCGAATCGGAAGCCGTCTTCCTCATATGGTAAAATATTCGTCTCCTGCGTTTCCGCGCCTGTATGGGGCTCCTCGGGGCCGGAAAGAGCTTCTGTGCGTTCCTCATTCCCCGAATCTGACGATTGCGCCTCCGCTTGATGAGGAGAAGGATCGGCAGGGACCTGCGGTTCCGCCGAAGATTCCGCCGCGGGGCTCCCTGACTCCTCATAGAACGTCAGAACAGAAGACGGGGTGCGTCCTCCGCACCCCGCCGTCATCATTATCGCAAGAACCGCGGCCGCGAAGGACCTTCGGAGCCTCAAGAGAGCTCCGCGGGATCGATCATTTTGCCGTCCTTCCAGAGACGGTCCAGATCGTAGAAGCCGCGGGCTTCCTCATCAAAGATGTGGATCACGACGCCCTGATAGTCGATCAGCGTCCAGTTGGCGTTGCGATGGCCTTCGATATGGTCCGGTTCATACCCGGCCTTCGTGCCGGCCTCCTCCACCGCGTCGACCAGCGCTTCGGTATGGTTGAGGTTACGGCCCGTCGCAAGCACAAAGTAATCCCCGAGCGGTGATATCCCGTCGATCTCGATGACCTTGATATCCGTGGCAAGTTTCTCGTCCAGGGCTTTCACAGCGATGGCGGCCAGTTTCCTGCTCTCTTCTTTTTCCATACGTTTACTCCTCTTCTTTGGTGTCATGTATGTTTTTATAGAAATAATAGGCTTTCTCGGTCTCCGGATCGATCGGACTGCCTTTTATTTCCAGATACTTCAGCGTGTCCCGAAGGATGATGTAGCAGCACTCGTCGAGGTCCTTGAAGGCGATCGGCCTGACCTCGGAGAGATTTTTCGCCTTGAAGCGCTTCGGCTCGATGTAATCGGCGATGAAGACGATCTGGGCGAGCTTCGTCATGTCCTCCGTGCCGGTCGTGTGCCAGCGGATCGCGTCCAGGACTTCCTCGTCATCCACATCATACTTCTTTTTGGCGATCCAGGCGCCGAGCTTCGCGTGCAGCAGATAAGGGCTCTTGCGCTCGATCGCGTTGATCGGGATCTTGTGCTTTGTGCAGAGGCGGATCTGCTCCTTGTCCGGAATATTCTTCGCGCAGTCGTGGAGCAGGCCGGCCAGCTCCGCCTTTCCGGCGTCCTCGCCGTGTGCCATCGCGAGCGCCGCCGCCGTATAGCGGACCCCCTGTGTGTGGATGAAGCGGTCCGTATCCAGATATTTTTTCAGCGTCTTGTTCATCTTGTCAAGATCATATGCGGTTCCCATCGGCGGAGTCCTCCCGGTCAGCTGCATGTCGATAGATATGAAATTCATTGATATAATCGATCACCGGATCCGGGACATAATATTTGACGGTCTTGCCCTCCTCGATCCAGCTTCTGAGTTCATGGGAGGAGACGTCGATATTTTCCGTATCCAGCTTTTCGATCCTGGCGTTGTATTTCCTGCGGATGCGGTCGATCTCCGCGTCCAGCTTCTCGTTGCTCGTGTGGTTGCGCGTCGCCACGATCAGCGTGCAGGCATCCGTGATGCGCTGCGGCTCGCGCCAGCCGTCAAAATCGAACAGGGAATCGGCACCGATGATGAAATAGTATTCATTTTCCGGAAAATGCTCCCTGAGCCGCTCCAGCGTCCGGTAAGTGTAGCTGTAGCCGTCCTCGTGCATCTCCTCCAGCGAAAGCTCAAAATGAGGATTCGAGGCGATCGCCCGGTAGACCATCGACACGCGCTGATCGTCCGTCGCCTGCCCTTCCCGGTGGCGCTTGTGAGGCGGATTGCCGGACGGCATGAAAATGACGCGCGAGAGCCCGAACTGCAGGTAGGCATTTTCACCGAGAATCAGATGACCGATGTGGATCGGATCGAAAGTCCCGCCCATGATCCCGATCTTCATGATTTTTTCGCCTTCGGAAGCTCAATCTTCCGGTTCTTGTCCTTGCCGGGCCGGTAGAGGACGATCTTCTTCCCGATCACCTGGACGACCTCGGAATGTGTGCGGCCCGCGACCATCTCCGCGATCTCGCGCGGGTCGTCGAGGCAATTCTGATGGACGCCGACCTTGACCAGCTCGCGCGCGGCCAGGGCTTCCTCGATATTCATGGTGTTTTCCGGCGTGAGCGAGGCTTTTCCGATATAGATGATCGGCTCCATCACCATCGCCAGACTCTTTAAGTAAGCTCTCTGTTTGCTTGTGAGCATGTTTTCTCCTTATCAGTTATCTTCTTCGATATCGCCCGACTCGTCATAGAAGTCAAACGCGTGGCCGTACATGCGGACCGTGTCGCCCTCGTCGATGCCCCGGGCTTTCAGCTCTTCTATGATGCCCGATTTATGCAGGAACCGCTGGAAGAACGTGAACCCGCGCTCGGAATCGAGGTTCGTGTAGGAGAGCATTTTCTCGATCTTGGGACCCTCGACCACATAGACAGGGCGGCCCTTGCTGTCCGTCTCGACCGAGATCGTGTAGGGGAGATCCGCCGGGATGACCATGTCCTCCGGGAAATACTCCTGCTCATAGTATACCTGTTTTGTGGCGGTAGTTTCAAGAAGATTCAGCACTTTATACAGAAGTTCTTTGACGCCTTCGCCCGTCACGGCGGAAATCGCGTAAACCGGGTAACCTTCCGGCTCAAATGCGTTCCGCAGCTTCTCCACCGGATCCTCTTCCATGCCGTAGATCGCGTCGATCTTGTTGGCCGCAATCACGATCGGCTTGTCCATGATCGCCGGGTTGAACGCGTAAAGCTCCCTGTGGATCGCGCGGATATCCTCCACCGGGTCTCTCCCGTCGAAGGAGGCGGCGTCCACCAGATGGATGATGACGCGGGTGCGCTCGATGTGGCGCAGGAACGTATGGCCGAGTCCGACGCCTTCGGAAGCGCCTTCAATGAGTCCGGGCATGTCCGCGATGATGAAGCCGCGTCCGTCGCCGAAATCCACGACGCCGAGGTTCGGCTCGATCGTGGTGAAGGGGTAGTCGGCGATCTTCGGCTTTGCATTTGTCACACGCGAAAGAAACGTCGATTTGCCCGCATTCGGGAATCCGACGAGTCCCACGTCCGCGACGAGCTTAAGCTCCATCGCGATGTCGAGCTCCATGGCGGCCTTGCCGGGCTCCCCGTACTGGGGCGCCTGGTTGGTCGGCGTCGCGAAATTCATATTGCCGCGGCCGCCGCGCCCGCCCTTTAAGACGATCTGGCGCGTATTTGTCCCGGACATGTCGGCGATGATCTCACCGGAGTGCTCCTCGCGGATGATCGTTCCCTCCGGGACCTTCAGGATAAGGTCCTTGCCGTCCGCGCCGTGTCCGCGTTTTTTCTTGCCTTCCTCGCCGTCGCCGGCGCGGAACTGATAGCGGTGCTTGTAGGGGAAAAGCGTGTTCATGCCCTTGTCGACTTCGAAAATAATATCGCCGCCGCGCCCGCCGTCGCCGCCGTCAGGTCCTCCTGCGGCGACAAATTTTTCCCGGTGGAAGCTGACATGGCCGTCGCCGCCTTTCCCGGATCTGATGTGTATTCTCGCATGATCCAAAAACATAGTATTCCGTCCGCTTTCTATAAACAAGAAGGCTTCAAATCCGTCGGATTCGAAGCCTTTTACGTACATGTGCCTTACAGATTATTCCTCGACTGTCTCAACCAGCTCGATGGAGCACTGCTTGCGGTACTTGCCGAGTCTGGAGAAACGAACGATGCCGTCCGCCTTTGCATAGAGCGTATCATCGCCGCCGCGGCCGACGTTCGCACCCGGATGGATGTGTGTGCCGCGCTGTCTGTAAAGGATGTTGCCAGCCTTGACGAACTGGCCGTCTGCTCTCTTCGCGCCTAATCTCTTGGCTTCGGAATCGCGTCCGTTCTTTGTGGAACCGACACCTTTCTTATGAGCGAAGAGCTGAAGATTCATGTTAAGCATGGCTTATACCTCCTCGATGTTTATTGTGAGATACCTGTGTCCCTCCCCTTCCGCGATTTGGGATAACCCGAGATAGAGAGAATCCATAAGGAGCGTTCCCTGATCCGAGATAGCTTCCCTGAAGCGGAACGAGACGAACCCGTCCTGTTCGTTCTCGTCGAGCTTTTCGTGGGCGAGAAGCTCAAGAGAGTTTGCGGTGTTGATCGTGAGCGCCGAGACAGCCGCACAGAAGATATCCGTGCCTTCCTCACCGTAACCCGCATGGCCCCGGGCCTTAAACCCTGTGTAGGAGCCGTTCTTTTTGTAGAATACTGCCCGTATCATGCTCAGGCATTGATCTTCTCGATCTTGACTGCCGTGTAAGCCTGTCTGTGGCCGTTCTTCTTGTGATAGCCCTTCTTCGGCTTGTAGCGATAGACGATGACCTTCTTGGCACGGCCGTTGGAAATGACCTTTCCGGTAACCGTTGCGCCCTTGACATCATCACCAACCTTGAGACCCTCGTTCGAAACCGCAAGAACATCCTCAAATGTGACATCCTCGCCGACCTCGAGACCAAGCTTCTCGACGCGGACGACATCGCCCTCAGAAACTTTGTACTGCTTTCCGCCGGTTGCAATAACTGCGTACATGGAGACACCTCCTTCTAAAAAACTCGCAAGATACGGCGCCGGACCTTAAAAATCCGGACTTGTCGGCCCCTCTTTGCGGCATACTCAGGTATAATAGCACAGAACTTCATTTATGTAAAGCTGTTTTTAATGATTTCTTCAAGAGATTTTTCGCCCTTCTGCCTCACGATCTCCATGATCCCGAGCGGCGTCAGATCGATGACGTCCATGTGCAGGTGGTCTCTCCTGACCAGCTTTTTCATGACGTTCACGAGCTCCTCACGGTGATCCCGGTTCGAGAGATTGATGAAATCCACCAGGATCATCCCCGACAGGTTCCGCAGCATGACCTGCCGCACGACCTCCTCGGCGGCCTCCAGGTTGATCTTCCGGTACGTCTCCTCCGGGATCCGGCCTTTATCGCATTTTCCGGAATTGACGTCGATGCTGACAAAGGCTTCCGTCTTTTCGATGACCAGGTAAGCGCCGCATTTGAGCCAGGCGGCACGCCCGCAGAGCTTCTCGAGATCGTGCGGGAGTCCGTAGAGTTCGGCAAGCGTCAGCGTCCGGTTCTCGTAAAATGAAACCCTCTCACCCGCATCCGCCTCCCGAAAGACGTTCAGGACAAATGGCAGATCCGTGAGGATCCGGTCCGGAAGCTGATAGAGATCCTGCAGCATCTCCGCGTAGAACGGCGCCGGCGCATAGAGCACAGCCCCGTTTTCGGCCGTCTCCGCCTTCCTGAGGACTTCCGTGAGCCTGCCCGCAATCTCATTCACCTCAGCGAGAAAAGAGGCCTTATCCGCCCTTCTGGCGTTCGTGCGGACGAGCAGGTTCATGCTGGAAAGACCGGTTTCCCCGAGCCATTTTCCGAGGACCCGCTTCTCTTCCGCCGTGAGCTTTTTGGAGTATCTGATCCCGCCGCTGCCGGACCGCATGACTGCATAGCGGCCCGGAATCTCGACCGCGGTGGAACCGACCGGGCTTTTATTTCCCAGCGCGTCCTTCGTCACGGTAAAGACCACATGACCGGGATCGGTCTTCTCGGGCCTGTAATCCGGCAGGAAATACTTTTCTTTTCCCGACGTGACGAAAGCTCCGCCGATATTTCTGACGCGGTCCGAGACATAGCCGGTACGGATCTGCCCGACGGAAGACTCTTCTCCGCGGGGACGGATCTTAAGAGCCGCCAGCTTCTGATCCTCATAGAGGGCTGCGCATAAGAATCTTCTGCCGCTGACTTCCGTCTCCGTCACAATATAATCGCGCATCAGAAGGCCTCTCCGATCTCCGAGAACGGCTTTTTGTCCCCGGCGTACATCTCGGTGCGGAGGATCCTGAGAGCGAGCGGATCATATTCCTGTCCGAGGTGCCGGCAGAGCGCTTCGACGACCGTCTCGGGCTTCAGGTTGGCAGCGGATCCTGCCGAGAGACTCATAAAGAGAGCTCTCTCATAACCTTCCGGTGCCGCTGCGCCTTTATTGGAAACGGCCAGTTCACGGATGAGAGGCCTGATATCCACATCGCTCTCCGATTTCGGCGTCACCTTGTGGATCACGATCGACTTCTCCGCGAGGAAGGAAGCGATCGCGGATGCAAGGTCCGTATCCTTCAGGAAACCGTTTTTCAGGAAGACCAGATAGTCCGCGCCGGTAACGAGGGCCATCGCCTTGTCGGTAACGCCGACTCTCCGCATGAGGAGGACGCGCACGCCTTCCGGCATCTCCCGGTTGACCATCTCTGCCAGGACTTCCGAGGCGGGGACGGGCGGGAGCTCTTCATTTTCAAGGCCCATGTTCTTTAAATGCTGCACATCCGACTCCGAGAGCTCAAAATCATCCCGGTAGGCGAGATCCACATCCACATACTCCGCGAGGCTCTCGAGGCCGACGCCGAGCGGCGAGGCGAAGGAGATCAGCATATGCGGGCTGTATCCTCTGGAAAATGCCGTCAGGATCCCGCTGCGGCGCAGCGCCTTCTGGAAAAAGCGCATGAAATCAAGGTGCCCGACGTAGCGGATCGGACCGGTTTTGGTCATTTTCATGCGAACTTTCATGCCGGATCCTCCTCTTTGTGATCAGCGCCCGTCTCCTCATCGCGGCTCTTCCAGGAGATGACCGACGAGCCGTCATCGTGTCTCTCCTCGAAGCAGACGCCGCCTCCGAAGATGCGGGCTCCGCAGCCGCTGCATTTTTCGCGGCAGTTGGGCGTTGTGAAACCTTCTTTCGCTCTCTTCCACTCCCGCTCCATGAAGCGGCGGGTCACGCCGATATCAATGAAGTCCCAGGGCAGCAGCTCGTCGACCGGCCGCTCCCTGAGCGTGTAGAATTCGTGGTCGATCCCGCAGGCGGCAAAGGCTTCCATCCAGATGTCCATGCGGAAGTAATCGGTCCAGGCATCGAACAGGGCTCCGTGGCGGTAGGCGTACTCGATCACGTCTCCGAGCCGGCGGTCGCCTCGCGCGAACACGCCCTCGAGCACGGTGCTGTTTGCCTCGTGCCACATGTAGCGGATGCTTTTCTGGTTCTTCATGGAACGGATTTCATTTTTCACGATCTGTGCCCGGGTGAGATAGTCGTCCTGGCGGTACATCGGAGCCCACTGGAACGGCGTGAAGGGCTTCGGCACGAAGAAGGAGGTCGAGACCGTGATCTCGCACTTGCCGTTGCGCTCCGCCTTCGGGATCTCGTAATAATTGTCGCAGATCGCCTGGGCAAGGTGCGCGATGCCTTTCATGTCCTCCTCGGTCTCGGTCGGCAGGCCCAGCATGAAATAGAGCTTGACCTTGTTCCAGCCGCCGCGGAAGGCTGCGGAGGACCCCTTCATGATATCCGCCTCCGTGATGCCCTTGTTGATGACGTCGCGCAGCCGCTGTGTGCCAGCTTCCGGCGCGAATGTCAGCGAACTCTTTTTCACATCCTGTACCTGCTTCATCACATCGAGCGAGAAATTGTCAATGCGGAGCGACGGCAGGGAAATATTGATCGACCTGACCCGGAATTTGCCGATCAGGTAGTCGAGAAGCTCCGGCAGCTTCGAGTAATCGCTGGAGCTTAAGGAACTCAGGGAGATCTCCTCCTGGCCTGTGCCCGAGAGCATGAGATCCGCCTCCCGCTTCAGCATCTCAAGACTTTTCTCCCTGAGCGGACGGTAGAGCATGCCCGCCTGGCAGAAGCGGCAGCCGCGGATGCAGCCGCGCATGATCTCGAGGACGACGCGGTCCTGGGTGACCTTGATGTAGGGAACGAGCGGTTTTTCCGGATAGGGGGCTTCCGACAGGTTCATGCAGACCTGCTTGACGACTCTTGCCGGCACATCCGGGTATTTCGGCTCAAAAGA
Organism: Lachnospiraceae bacterium UBA3785; assembly: GCA_002369495.1. Classification (GTDB taxonomy): domain Bacteria; phylum Bacillota; class Clostridia; order Lachnospirales; family Lachnospiraceae; genus Chordicoccus. The sequence continues at coordinate 17,890 of DFFD01000218.1, forward strand.
GGCAAGCGTCCCGTCCTCGTTGTAAGCCACGTCATAGAGCGAGGGGACATACATGCCGGGGATGTGCGAGAGCTCTCGCAGGTACTCCGCGCGGCTTCTGCCGGCAGCCTTCATGTCGCGGCGCAGGAGAACGATATCGTTCATGACCGTCTCGGACTCCCCGATGTAGAAGAAATCGAAGAAATCCGCGAGCGGCTCCGGATTGTAAGTGCAGGGACCGCCGGCGCAGACGATCGGGCAGTCCTCGCCGCGGTCCGCTGCGTGCAGCGGGATCCCGGCCAGATCCAGGATCTGCAGGATGTTCGCGTAGCAGAGCTCGTACTGGAGCGTGATCCCCAGAAAATCAAAATCCTTCACCGGATCCTGCGACTCCAGCGCAAAAAGCGGGATACCGCGATCCTTCATGATACTGTGGAGGTCCGGCCACGGCGAATAGACCCTCTCGCACCACACGTCGGGAAGGCGGTTCAGCTGTTCGCAGATGATCTGGATGCCCAGATGGGACATGCCGATCTCATAGACGTCCGGAAAGCACATCGCGTAGCGCACGCTGATCTTTCCGCTTTCAAGAAGCTCTCTCTTGTCGACCGAGTTCACCTCGCCGCCGATGTAGCGCGCGGGTTTCTCAATCTTTAAGAGCACGTCGTCCGGCAGGGCCAGATGGCTTTTTGAATTGTATGTAAAACCGTTATTGTTCATGATCATACTGATTTATCCTGAAGTGTTCTTTCCGGGCTGCCCACTCAATCTACCATACCCGCGCATTTTCGTCAATCGCTCATGCCGTATATAAAAATGAAAGGTGCCCTGCCCGACGGACAGAGCGCCTTTTATTGTCATTGACAGATCTTCATCCGTCAGCCTTTCAGCATCGATGTAAGAAGGGCTCCGAGAAGAGCGCTCCCGTCCATCGCCGCGCTGTCCTGCTTCGGTTCCTCAACGAGGGGCTGGCTCATGCCGCCGAACATGGAGAGCATGGAGGAAAGATCGAAAACGCCGCCGGCAGGAGCTGCCTGGGACAGGGTCTGGGTCTGGGACTGGACCTGCGCCTGGGAAGCCGCCGATACGCCGCTCATCAGGGCCGGCGCGATCATGGAAAGAAGTGCGTTCACCTGGTCTGCGCTCGCGCCGCTCTCACCGGCAAGCCTGGAAACGACCGCATCCTCTTCCGAACCGAGGATGTGTCCGATGATCCTGCTGCCGTCGCGGGTATCTGCTTCACCGATCTGGTCAGCAAAACTGCTTTTGCTGGTGTGCTGCGTCAGCGCCCCGACGAGCGAAGCGAGTCCTGACGCGGAAGATGCGTTGCCGGTCATGGCCTTGAGCAGGATCGGAAGCGCCAGCCTGACCAGTTTGGCGACCTGCTGGGATGACAGCCCGGTTTTGCCGGAGAGATTATTGACAGATCCTGATGAGAGCATTGATGATAACAGCATTGACAGAAGATTCATGTTCATTCCTCCTTCAAGTTACAGAGTCAATCTGTAAAGAAATAGTATCTTAACTGACAATATACCACAATTTCCCCGTTTTTTGTACTCTTTGTTTGTAAGTTTTACATAAAATCAGCCGGGAAACCACTCCCGGCTGATGATTCTCACATTATCGTTTTGCAAGCTCGTCCGTGATCTCTTCCCAGGTCACGCCCTTCTCGGCCATCAGGACCATCAGATGGTAGAGGTAGTCGGAGATCTCATATTTGATCTCTTCCGGGTCCGGATTCTTGGCCGCGATGATGATCTCGGTGTTCTCCTCGCCGACCTTCTTCAGGATCTTGTCGATGCCCTTGTCGAAGAGATAGTTGGTGTAGGAGCCTTCCTTCGGGTTCATCTTGCGGTCCATGATCACGCTGTAGACGCTCTCAAATACGTGCATGGGGTTTTTGACCTTCTCTTCATTTTCAAAGAGAGGCGTATAGAAACAGCTGCGGCTGCCGGTATGGCAGGCCGCACCGACCTGGGACACCTTCGCGAGCAGCGTATCCTGATCGCAGTCGACTGCCATGGATTTCACGTACTGGTAATGACCGCTGGTCTCGCCCTTGAGCCAGAGAGACTGGCGGCTGCGCGAGAAGTAGTGCATTTTCCCGGTGAGAAGCGTCTTCTCAAAGCTCTCCTCGTTCATGTAAGCCATCATGAGGACTTCATCGTTTTTATAGTCCTGCACGATGCACGGGACGAGGCCGTTCTCGTCTTTCTTCAGTTCGGAAAATGAAACCCCGCACGAATACATCGCAAGCGGAATTCCTGCCGCAACGGCGCGCGCCCGAAGGTCCGAAAGGTCGAGGTCCGGCGTTGAGATGAAGCTGCCCGTCACGCCTTCAATGCCCGGCTTCGCGAGGTAAGAGAATACGGCTTCCTCCGTGTCCTCCTTCACATGCAGAATGAGCGGCAGGTTGGTGAGCTTCGGCAGCGAATCCTCGATGTCGGTGAGCACCAGGATGCGGGAGGCGTACTCCTCGATATCGTCGGCGTGGAGCATATATTCCTCCACCGATGTGATGGAGACCGCGATCTTCTCCTTGCCGAAGCGCTTGGAGACCTCGGGGAGAAGCTTCATGTTCTCCCTGCGGCTGCCGTTCAGGATTACCTGGGACGCGCCGGCGTAGAGAAGCTTCTTGACATCCTCGACCCTCTTGATGTTGCCTGCGGCAATCACCGGGATCTGGGAAATGCCGCACATCGCGGCAAGGCTGCCAATTGCCTCGGCGTGCTCCTCCTCGGTGTCTGAAAAATCAAGGACGAGCAGAGCGTCCGCCCCGTTCACGCTGTAGCTGTCCGCCAGCTCAAGGAGCGGCATATCGGTCAGCGAATTGGTCTCGCCGAACCCGGTGACCGCCTTGCCCCGCAGCATGTAGATACAGGGAACCAACAGTTTCTTCATAACCGATCATCTCCTTCTTATATAGCAGAAAATAATGAAATCTTACTCAAACCGGACGTGCACGGAGTTCGCGTGTGCTGTCAGGCCCTCCGCCTTCGCGAAACGTTCGATGTCCTCATGGAGCGCGCCGAGCGCCTCGCGTGAGCTCATGATGATGCTGGATTTCTTGATGAAATCGTCCACCGAGAGCGCCGAGAAGAACTTGGCGGTCCCGTTGGTCGGCAGGACGTGGTTCGGACCCGCAAAATAGTCTCCCAGCGGCTCCGAAGAATGTTCGCCGATGAAGATCGCGCCGGCGTTCTTTATTTTTGTCATGAGGAGGAAGGGCTCCTTCGTGACGATCTCAAGGTGTTCGGAGGCAATTTCATTGACCGCGCGGATCGCTTCGTCCATGGAATCTGCCACCAGGATCCGGCCGAAACGGTCGAGGGATTTTTCGATGATCTCCCGCCT
>DFFD01000014.1 GCA_002369495.1 Lachnospiraceae bacterium UBA3785
GACCGGAGCTTCTGGGAGATCTACTCCCTGTTCCACTCCGAGCTTTCCGAGGCGCTGGAGGAATACCGGAACGGCGAGCCGGTGATCTATTGCAATCAGCGCGGGGGCGACTGGTGCCCGAACTGCTGCGGCGACACCTGCGCCATCGTCCCGGAAATGAGCTGCGTCGCTTGCTTTGCCCAGCGAAGGGACTCCGGCAAGGTGCCGAACAAGCCTGAGGGCGTCCTCGTTGAGCTGGCCGACGTGGTGATCCGGATTCTGGACTACCTCGGGAGCGAAGGATGGAGCCTGAAGGTCATCGACGAAGAACTCGCCTCCAAAGAGGACGGTGACTTCGGAGACTGGATCGCGGTGCTTCACTGCGCGCTGTCCGTAGCATGGCTCCAGAGGAAAACGGACGGCGGCGCGGCTGAGGATTACGACGAGGTGACGCTCCTGTCCGCGGTCGTGAAGGAAATCGCCGCTTATACGGCTCTGCACGGGCACGAACTCCCCGTGATCGTCGCCATCAAGCACGCATACAACGTCACCCGCCCCTATAAGCACGGCGGGAAGGTCATCTGAGGGAGGGCATCATGAAAAAACTGATACCCCTGCTTATAATTCTGGTTATCCTGTTCTTCTGCGGATGCGACCGGGAGGTTTACCGCGTAGACCACAACCTCGGCCAGCAGGCGGACAACTTCAACATCGAGCGGCAGATCACCGTTTTTAACACCCGTACCGACACCGTGCTGTTCCAGATGACCGGCGTTTTCTCCCTGCAGAACTCAGGCGCGAACGAGCTGGAGGTCATCTGTGAGGTCGGCAAGGGCGAGTACCGAAAGCATTTCATCTATCTCTCCCAGGACACAACCTATGTGGTGGAGGATCTCGGCGGCGCGAACGTGAGCCAGTATCATTACGAGCTGAATTTCCTGCCCCAGATGATCGGAACCTTCACCATCATTTCAGACGATTAAGAGGGAGCCTATGAAGAGTTACAATCGAAGCCGCGCGCTGGAAGATCTTCGGAACTACCGCATCATGCTCCGTTCAGTGGAGAATCTCGCCGAGAAAATCGCTCTGCTGGACGAGCGGATGAAGCAGACCCGGACGGTGCGCATCACGGATATGCCGCCGAACCACGGCACCGGAGAGCGTACCGTGGATGACACATGGATCGACTGCATCGTGGAGAAGGAGAACATCACCCTGTCCCTCTCCCTGGAACGGAAGCGCATCACTCTGATCGACCGGGGCCTCGAAGCCCTGACCGACGACGAGCGGCTTGTCCTGACAAAGTTTTACATCGACCGGACGCCCCGGTACATGGACGAGCTGTGCGACGCCCTCCACGTTGAGCGCACGAAGATCTACAACATCCGGGAAGACGCTCTCCGGAAGTTCACGCTGATGGAATACGGGATCGACGTATGAACCGCGGACAAAATGCGGACGAAATGCGGAAAAATCTGTGCTATACTGTTATCGTGATCCTGACATAACCGACTGCCCGGGGGCCTCAAACCTCCGGGCGGTACTTTTTCGGGAAGGAGGTTTTCGCGCCGGGCGCTTTTACTCCTTTGGCGGCGGCGTATCTGCTCCCGCGCATGACGCGGAGAGACACCACACAAGGAGGATGAACCTATGTACGGTTTCATCGTAATCGCCGTTTACACGGCCCTCATGCTCGGCTGCACCGTCGTCTTTTCAAAGAGGGCCGTCACAGCCGGGGACTTCCACACGGCCGACCGACAGCTCGGGCTGTGGCAGTCCGCTATGAGCATCGCCGCCACATGGATTTGGGCGCCGGCGCTCTTTACCTCAGCGGAGAAAGCATATTCAAGCGGCATTCCGGGCCTGTTCTGGTTCCTCGTGCCGAACGTGCTTTGTCTGCTTTTCTTTATCCCATTCGCAAAGAGGATCCGGGAGCGAATGCCCGAGGGCGTCACTCTTTCGGATTTCATGGCAAAGACATACCGCTCCGAAAAGGTGCGGAAGATCTATCTCGGACAGCTCTCCCTTCTTTCCGTCCTCTCGACCGGCGTTCAGCTGCTCGCGGGCGGGAAGATCCTCTCTTCGATCACGGGCATCCCCTTCTTCTGGATGACGGTGATCCTCGCGGCCATCGCGTACTCCTACTCCCAGTTCTCCGGGATCAAGGCCTCGGTCCTTACAGACGCTGTGCAGATGATCCTGATGCTCGGAGCCTGTCTCCTGTTCGTTCCGTGGGCGCTTTCGATGGAGGGCGGGGTGTCGAACCTCCTCTCCGGTTTAGGCGGTTCTACGGGAGTGTACACGTCTCTCTTTGACGCAAACGGGCGCGGCGTGCTTCTCTCGTTCGGGATCCCGACCGCAATCGGCCTGATCGCCGGTCCCTTCGGCGACCAGTGCTTCTGGCAGCGGGCCTTCTCCATCCGGAAGGACAAGATCGGGAAATCCTTCGCACTCGGCGCTCTCATGTTCGCCGTCGTTCCCCTCTCCATGGGCATCCTCGGCTACATCGCCGCTGGATCAGGCGCGGTCATCACCGACGCCGGGCTTGTGAACTTCCAGCTGATCGACGCCATCTTCCCGAAATGGGTCATGGTGCCGTTCCTCTTCATGGTCGTGTCCGGTCTGCTGTCCACGGTTGACAGCAACCTGTGCGCCGCGGCCTCCCTGACCTCCGACTTCGGCGCGGATCTGAAAACGTCGAAGATCTCCATGATCGTCCTGCTCGTCCTCGGGATCGGTATTGCGAACATCCCCGGTCTGACGGTGACGCACCTGTTCCTGTTCTACTGCACGCTCCGGGCGACAACGCTCCTTCCCACGGCTATGACGCTTATGGGGAAGAAGCTCTCGGCGAACGGAGTATTCTTCGGCGTTCTGGCCTCCTTCGTGATCGGGCTTCCGATCTTCGCATACGGCAACCTCGCCGGGCTGGCTGTCTGGAAGACGGTCGGCTCCCTCGTGACGGTTCTGCTCTCCGGCATCGTGGCTTACATCCTCTCCCGAAAGGAGGTGTCCGCAGATGCTCGGTCGTAAACAGAACATCAGGAACGAGGACTGGATCGAGGCGATGGCGCACATCGAGGAAACGGTCAGCCGGGACGAGATCGACAGTCTTGCCGACACAACTGTCGGGAACATCCGCGAGACCGTGGACGGCAAAAACGCCGCCTACGCCTGGAGCGGGGGCAAAGACAGCATCGTCCTCGGAGACCTCGCAGAGCGGGCCGGAATTGCGAAGAGCATGATCGGCGTGTGCGAACTTGAGTACCCCGCTTTCCGCGCCTGGATTGAGGCGCACAGGCCCGCAGAGTGCGAAATCGTCAACGTGGGCCTCGGGCTGGACTGGCTGGCCTCCCACGAGGAGCTTCTTTTCCCCGACACGGCGGCAAAAGCGGCCCGGTGGTTCTCCATCGTTCAGCACAAGGCCCAGCGGGAATACTTCCGGCGTCAGAGCCTCGACGTAATCCTGCTCGGGCGCAGACGCGCGGACGGGAATTACACCGGGGGCGGCATCTATACGGACGGCAAGGGCGTCACCCGGTACAGTCCCCTCGCCGACTGGAAGCATGAACACGTCCTGGCGTACATCCACTACCACGATCTGCCCCTCCCGCCCATCTACGGATGGAAGAACGGATTCCTGTGCGGGACGCACCCGTGGCCGGCACGGCAGTACACGAACGGGAACGGCTGGCAGGAGATCTACGAGATCGATCCCGGCATCGTGACCGCGGCCGCGGAGAAGATCGAAAGCGCCCGCCTCTTTCTGGAAGGGGGTGAGCGGTAATGGAGATCGTCATCCGCAATCTCTCCGAGCTGAGGACGCCTGAGTACAACGTGCGCCGCCACACGGACAAGCAGCTGAAAGAGTTTGTCCGCTCCATTGAGAAGTTCGGCCAGATCCGTCCCATCGTCATCGACGAGGACGGCATGATCCTCTGCGGCAACGGTCTCCGGGACGCCCTCGTCTCCATGGGCCGCGAGACCGGGGAATGCCTGCTCAAAAGCGGGCTGTCCGAAGCCGAGAAGAAAAAGCTGATGCTGGCCGACAACCGGATCTTTGATCTGGGCGTGGACGACATCGCCGCCTTTGACGCCATCATCGCGGAGCTGGACGGAGATTTCGACATCCCCGGCTATGACGACAGCTTCCTCGAATCCCTGATCGCCGACGCGGAAGAGACCACCGCCGTGCTTTCCGAATACGGCACGGTGGACGGCGACGAGGCCGAATCCATCCGGCAGGCGGCGGAAGAACCCGTCCGCCCGGTCCGTCAGACGCCTCAGAACGCGGAACCGACCGCCGAACCCTCTCAGAATCCCGTTGCAACAGCCGAGGAAGCCCCTCAGAGCGCAGGAACGGAGGGGGGACGGTTTGTCGTGTGTCCGCGGTGCGGTGAGAAAATATGGCTGTGAAGCGCGTTCAGAGTGACATCACCGTCGTGGAGGCGGCGAAGCGCCGGATCAGGAACGTATTCGGAAACGGTCTGAAGGTGTATATGTCCTTCTCTGGCGGGAAGGACAGTCTGTGCGTCGCCCAGATCGTTTATTCCCTGATCCAGGCCGGGGAGATCGACCCGAGCCTGCTCACCGTCATCTTCATTGACGAAGAGGCAATTTTCCCCTGCATCGAGGAAACCGTCAAAGCCTGGCGCCGGAAGTTCATGCTCGCCGGCGCGGATTTCAGCTGGTACTGCCTGGAAGTGCGGCACTTCTCCTGCTTCAATCAGCTCGAGGCGGACGAAAGCTTCATCTGCTGGGATCATACCAAAGCCGACGTCTGGGTCAGACAGCCTCCGCCCTTTGCCATCCGCACGGATCCCCGCCTGAGGCCCCGTGTGGACAACTACCAGGCGTTCCTTCCCCGCGTCACGCGGGACGGGATCATGCTCTCGGGCGTCCGGGCCTCCGAATCCGTCCAGCGGCTTCAGTACATGGCGGCGCTGGGTCTCGGCGGCAAGGGCATGACGGAAGCGCACCAGATCTACCCGATCTACGACTGGAAGACGGCGGACGTCTGGAAGTTCCTGTGCGACGAGCATGTGGAGATCCCGGACATCTACCTCTTCATGTGGCAGGCTGGAATCAGCAAGGGACAGCTCCGGGTCAGCCAGTTCTTCTCCAGCGACACGGCCGGCTGCCTCGTCCGCATGAACGAATACTACCCCGACCTCATGGAACGAGTGATCCGGCGCGAACCGAACGCCTACCTCGCGGCCCTGTACTGGGATTCGGAAATGTTCGGAAGATCGAGCCGGAACCGCAAAACGCTGGAGGGCAAGACCGACCGGGATTATAAAGCGGAGCTGACCGATATGCTGATCCGGCATCCCGACCGGCATTTCCACACCGACCATCAGAAGCACGTCGCCGAGCAGTACCGCCGCTGTCTGATCAAGATAGAGGGCATGGCGCGTCCGCGGGACTACCGCAAGCTGTTCGACGGCATCACGGCGGGAGATCCGAAGCTGAGGACGCTCCGGGCCGTGTATCAGGACGTATTCACGTCTTACGCGGAATACTCAAAGCAGTTCCGAAAGGGGGCGGTCGCAAATGGCTGACCTGTTCGCTCCCCTCTCCACCCTGCAATGGGTAGACCGGGACAGGCTGAGACCGAACGACTACAACCCGAACAAGGTCTCGAAGGAAAACCTGAAGCTCCTTACGCAGTCGATCCTTACGAACGGCTGGACGCTTCCGATCGTCGTCCGGCCGGATTACACAATCATCGACGGCTTCCACCGGTGGACGGTGGCGGGAGAAGAACCGCTCCGCTCCATGCTCGGCGGGAAGGTCCCCGTCGTGGTCGTGGATCATCCGGATCATGCGGAGGACATCTACGGCACGGTGACGCACAACCGCGCCAGAGGAACGCACCTGCTGGAGCCGATGAAGGCCATCGTGAAGGAGCTGATCGGCGAGGGCAAATCCGTTCAGGAGATCGGACGCCAGCTCGGCATGAAGCCCGAGGAGGTTTATCGGCTGTCCGATTTCTCCAAAGACGATTTCCTCCGCATGATGGCTCAGAACCAAAAGACCTACAGCAACGCGGAGTTGCTGACGAAACTATGATGACGGGCGCTGCCTCCGGGCGGCGTCCTGTTTCCCGTTAGGAGGGAGGAGATGGCAAAGCGCCATAATGAGGCGTCGATCTGGGAGCGCAGAAGCGGAGAATCCGCCGAAGCCTATGCCGCTTTCTCCCTCTACCGGGATATGGCGTACCGCACAGAGGACGCCGAAGGAAACTTAAAGATCAGCGACGTGCCCCTTGTGCGAAGGAGCGCCCGGGCCGTCGCAATACAGGTTGGAAAAAACGAAAGTCTGCTGGAAAGATGGTCGGTCACATGGGACTGGGTGAATCGCGCCGAAGCGTACGACCGCTTCATTGACGCCGAAGCCCTCCGCAAAGCCAATGCGAAGCTGGCCGACATGAGAGCGCGGCACATCGCTCTGGCCAAGATCATGCAGGCAAAGGGCGCACAGGCCATAAACAGCGTGAAGCCGGACGACATCCGCATGAAGGACGCCATAAAGCTTGTGGTCGCCGGCATGGAGGTGGAAGAGGAGCGGACGCGGCAGGAAGCCGAAGCTCATACGCCCGCCGAACACGATGTGACCGAACAGGAGACTTTGGAGAAGCTGGACGACGTGCTCGCTCAGATCATGGACGACGCGACCGCGGAACCGAAGGAGGATTGATATGGGATTCTCCGTCATGCAGAAACAGTTCTTCGCCGCCATGAAAGAGGGGCACCGCTGGAATATCAAAACCGGGGCTACACGAAGCGGAAAAACCTACATGGACTACTTCGTGATCCCCATGCGGATCCGCGCCTGCACCGGCTCCGGGCTGATCGTCCTGATGGGCAACACCACCGGAACGCTGACCCGGAACATCATTGATCCGATGCGCTCCATCTGGGGAGATACGCTTGTCGGGAGGTTCAGCAGCCAGCGCGGGACGATCCGGCTCTTCGGAAGGGACTGCTACCTTCTCGGGGCGGACAATAAAACTGCTGTAAAGCGCGTGCAGGGCTCCGGATGGGAGTACGGGTACGGAGATGAGATGACCACATGGAACGAAGACGTGTTCAACATGGTCAAATCGCGTCTCGACAAGCCGAACAGCAGATTTGACGGGACGTGCAACCCGGACAACCCAAATCACTTTATCAAGAAGTTCATAGATTCGGACGCCGACGTTTTCTGTCAAGCCTACACCATCGACGACAATCCTTTTCTGACGGAGTATTTCAGAACCGAGCTGAAGAAGGAATACGCCGGGACGGTGTACTACGAGCGGTTCATCATGGGAAAATGGGTGGCCGCACAGGGCGTCATCTATCAGCAGTTCGCCGCGGATCCGCACAGCTTCGACGTGGCGGCGGTCGATCCCTCGACCCTCGCTCTCGTCAACATCGGTCTGGACTTCGGCGGCACGGAATCGGGGACTTCGCTTGTGGCGACCGGCATCACCCACGGATACGGACAGGTAATCGCGCTGAAATCCCGCCGCTTCACCATCACGCTCGACCCGTTCCATCTGAACACGGTCTTCATCGAGTTCGTGAAGGAGATTCTGGAGACGTACAGGCGGGTGGACACAGCGTACTGCGACAGCGCCGAATCCATCCTGATCAAAGGCATCAAGGGAGCCGTGGCAAAGGAGGGTCTGCCCGTGACCGTCCGCAACGCCCTGAAAACGAGCATCAACGGGCGTATCCGTCTGACCTCCCAGCTCATGTCCACCGGACGCCTGAAGCTCCGCGCGGACGGGTGCGAAACACTCAGAACGGCCTTCTGCGAGGCTCTGTGGAACGACAAGAAGCAGGAGGATGAACGCCTGGACGACGGATCGACCGATATTGACACGCTCGACGCGTTTGAATACAGCATCGAGAAGGAGCGCAAGAAGCTGATCGGGGAGGAGTGAACCTTGTTTGAGAGACTGAAAAACTGGATAGGAGGACTGCGGAAGAGAATGGGACTTGGAAACATCGGCGACGCGACGAGTGACCGCGCCAAAATCGGCACCGAAATGGAGACCCGGATCA
>DFFD01000091.1 GCA_002369495.1 Lachnospiraceae bacterium UBA3785
GAGCCGCCGCCGTGATCCCAGAAAATGAGCATCTGCCGGTTCGCCGGATAATTCTTCGTGCAGTAATTGATGAAGGCGGTGAGCGTCGCGGGATCGGTCATGGCCTTCTGGCCGTCGTCGGCGACGAGGCTCTTGAGGCCGCCGTTCTCGATCTTCCAGATCTGGTTGACACTGGAGGAAATGACGCTGTTCTGCCATCTCTTGCAGCCGCCCGTGTAGACGATGATCCGGACGTTGCTGTTAAGAGAGGCCTTGGTCATCTCGGAGAGGTCGCGGGTGGCCATCTGGCTGCCGGATTCGAGGTCGGTGCCGCACATGTAGACCATGATGGTCACGACGTCGGAGCCGTCGCCTTTGATCGTGGTGAACTTCGAGCGGGCCTCGCCGGCAACTTCACTGTCGAGCGAGCCGGTGTTCGCGGTGTCGCTCCAGCCGGATGCGTCAGCGGGGGCGCTGCCGAGGAACTGGCTGTAGTAGGAGGGCAGGGAGAAGCCGGACAGGGAAGCCCCGCTCGAGCTCGACCAGCCGCCCGAGGTCCCCTGAGAGCTCTGGGAGGAGCCCGATGTTCCCTGGGAATAGCCTGATGTGCCCTGCGAATAGCCTGACGTGCCGCCCTGGGTGTAGGATGAGCCTTCGGAGCCGCCGCCGAGAAGGCCGCTGAGGCCGCCGCCTCCGCCCATGAGGGCGATGACGAGGACGAGGATGAGCATGAGGGGCGAGCCGCTGCGCAGGACCCGCTTCGGGCCGCCGGAGCTTCCCTGTGAGCCGCTGCCGCCGCCCATCTGGCCGGAGCCGACCGGGCCTGTGCCGAGGCCTTCGCCGCGCCGGTGGGCACCTTTGCCGGTGCCGGTTACATTTGTTTTTCTGCCTTGTGGTCTGTCTGCCATAAGAGCCTCCTTCCGTGGAAAATAAAAAGAGATCCATTCTTTTACAGTATAGTACAGATCGAGGGGGGTTTTCAATTGTTTCTTGGATCGGGGACGGTTCCCAGGGACGGTTCTCCGGAACGGTTCCCTGCGGGAACCGTTCCTAAGAACCGTCCCCCAGGAACCGTCCCTGCAAAAACACGCTTGACAGATACGAACAGGTGTTCTAAAATAAGGACAGGGGGGTACGGATATGGAAAACTGGCAGATCTTTCTCATCGTCGGGCTGCTCCTGGCGGCCGTCATTCTTCTTATTATATTGCTCGTCCGGCAGAGCGCCTTCGAGCGCGAGATGAGCCGCGGGCTGAACCTCAACGATCTTGAAAATGAAATGATCCGCCTCGGCGAAAAAATGGACCACAGCGCGAAAAACGCCCTGGACAGCGGCGCGCTCCTCCGCGGGGAGGTGACGACGAGCCTTCGGGCCATGAGCGAGTCGATGAACCGCACCATCAACGAGTCGATGTTCCGGATGCAGGTGTCGAACGAGCAGAAGCTCGACAGGATCGAGGGCGTGGTCAACGAGAAGCTGGACAAGTCCTTAAATGAGCGGCTGGACGCCAATTTCAGGATGGTCGGGGACCAGCTGGGGAACCTTTACCGGACGCTGGGCGAGCTCAGGGAACTCTCCGGCGGCGTTTCCGACCTCAACAGGACCCTCTCGAACGTCAAGACGAGGGGCATTTTCGGGGAAGTGCAGCTCGGCAGGATCCTCGAGATGACCATGCCGCCGTCCCAGTACGTGACGAACGCGGCGGTGAAGAAGAATTCGGACGAGAGAGTCGAATTCGCCGTGAAGTTTCCGCCGGCCTTCGAGGGCGGCGAGCCGGTGCTGCTGCCGATCGACGCGAAATTCCCCTCGGATATCTACAACCGGATCGCAGCCGCCTCGGAGGCCGGCGACGCGGAGCGGATCAGCGAGGCGGTGAAGGAGCTCAGGAGCCGCATTCTCTTCGAGGCGCGGAAGATCCGGGACAAATACATCAATCCGCCGGCGACGACCAACTACGCGGTGATGTTCCTGCCGACCGAAGGCCTTTACGCCGAGGTGCTCCGCATCGAGGGCCTGACGGAGAAGTGCCAGGACCTGGGCGTGATCATCGCGGGGCCGACGACGGTCACCGCGCTCTTGAACAGCCTGTCCGTGGGCTTTAAAAATGCCCAGCTCTCGAAAAAATCCGTGGAGATCATGCGCCTCCTCGAGGCCGTGAAGAACCAGTTCAGGAAGTTCGGGGAGGAGCTGGACCGCACAGAGAGGAAGCTCGCGGACGCGCAGGCGTCCGCCGCGAAGCTCAGGAAGCGCACGGAGACGATGGAGAACCGCATGAAGAAGCTCGGGGAGATCGACGACGCCGAGGCGGAGCGGCTCCTTCACGATGATACGGAGGAATACTATGAGTCTTAAATTCCTTGCGGGGCCTGCCGGAGCGGGCAAAACGACCGCCCTCATCACGGAGATGATCAAGCGGTCGATCGCGGAGCCGGAACGCCGGTTCTTCGTGATCGTGCCGGAACAGTTTACGAACGACACCCAGAGGCTCTGCCTTGCGCTGCACCCGCGGCGCGCGCTCATGAACATCGACGTGCTCTCCTTCAACCGCCTTTTCTGCCGGGTGCAGGGCGAGCTCGGCGGCAGCGGCGAGGAGATGCTGGAGGAGATCGGCAAGAGCTTTGTCGTGGAAAAGCTTGCCCTTGAGCTCGGCAGGAAGCTGCCGTTCTTCGGGGAGGCCCTTGCCCGCCCCGGCAGCGCCGCGGAGATGAAGTCGCTCATCTCCGAGTGCATGCTCTACGACGTGAAGCCGGAGGACCTCACCGCCGGCGCGGAGGGCAGCATGCTCTCCGCCAAGATGCGGGATATCGGGACGGTCTACGAGGCCTTTCTGGGCTGGCTCAGGGAGCACGGGGCGATGACCGCGGAGGAGCTGCCGGACCGCCTTGCGAAAATGCTCCCGCGCTCGGAGCTCCTCCGGGACGCGACAGTCGTCCTGGACGGCTTCACGGGCTTTACGCCGGTGCAGCTGCGTCTCGTCGGCGAGATCCTCTCCTCCGCGAGGGACGTGACGGCTGCTCTTACCATCGAGCCGGGCCGCGACCCGCTCGGAGGCTATAAGAAGACGGATCTCTTCGTGATGAGCTTTGAGACGGCGGAAGCCCTCGCGGAAATGGCCCGCGAGCGGGCCGTCCCGATCCTGCCGACTGAGTACCTGAAAGGCGGGCCGGACCGCTACGGGGAGAGAGCGGAACTCAGGCATCTGGAGAGAAACATTTTCCGGAGAAGACGCAGCGTCTATGCGGGAAGCGCGGACCGGATCGACCTGTTCGCGGCGGGCGGCCCGACGGAGGAGGTCCGGGAGGCCGCGCGGCAGATCCGGCGGATGGTCCGGGAGCAGAATTACCGCTACAGGGATTTTGCGATCATTACCGGGGACCTGCCGACCTACGGCAATTATATCCGGGAGATATTCCCCCGCTGCGGGATCCCCTGCTTTGTGGACGAGAAACGCCTCATGATCCGCACGCCGTTCGTGGAGTACCTGCGGGCCGCGCTCGAGTGCTGCGTGCTCAGCTACGCGCCGGATGCGGTCTTCCGGATGCTCCGGACCGGCATGACGGACTTTGAGAACGCCGAGATCGACATTCTCGAGAACCATGTGACGGCGCTCGGCATCAGGAGCAGGAAGAAATGGCGTGAAAAGTGGATTTATCACGGGAAAAATGAAGACCCGGAGATCGTGCCGGCCTTAAACGGGCTGCGCGAGCGCTTCCTTTATTACATTGATCCGCTGGCGGAAGCCCTGGCGGACCGGCAGGGCACCGTCCGCACAAAGACGGAGGCCCTCTATGAGTTCTGTGTGCGGAGCGGCTGCGAGGAGAAGCTGCGCGCCCGGGCGGAAGCGTTCGGGGAAGAAGGCCGCCAGGACCTCATGCGGGAGACGAAGAGCATCTACGGGATCGTCATGGACTTTCTCGACAAGCTTGTGGCCGTCCTCGGTGAGGAGAAGATCTCGATGCGGGATTACCGCGCGCTCATCGAGGCGGGCTTCACGGAGCAGAAGCTCGGCATCATTCCGCCGACGGCGGACCAGGTGATGGCGGGCGACATGGAGCGGAGCCGGCCGGCGAACGTCAAAGTGCTCTTTTTTGTCGGCGTGAACGAGGGGGTCGTCCCCAAAAACGAAGCCGGCGGCGGCCTCCTGACCGAAGCCGACCGGGAGCTTCTGGCCAGAAGGAAGGTGCACCTCAAGCCGACCGCGCGGGAAAATATCGCGATCGACCGCTTCTATATGTACCTCACGCTGACCAAGCCTTCGGACCGGCTGTGCCTCTCCTGGTCCGAGGCGGATATCGACGGGACGCAGCGGCGGCCGTCCTACCTTGTCGGAACGGTGCAGAAGCTGTTTCGGGATCTCCCGGTCAGGAGACCTGCGGACCCGATGACCGCGGAAGGGCTCTATGAGCTGCCGGAGGCTCCGGCGGACGGATTTTCCCTGCTTGCGGGGACGATCGGGACGATCGCGGACCGGAAGCCCTCCCCGGCATTTTTCGAGCTTTTCAGATGGTACAGGAACGACCCCGCCTGGTTCTACCGGACGGAGACGCTGCTGGACGCCCTCAATTACAGGCGTCCTGTGGATGTCATCAGCCGGAAGACCGCAAAGATGCTCTACGGCGGCCGGCTCGTGAACTC
>DFFD01000154.1 GCA_002369495.1 Lachnospiraceae bacterium UBA3785
TTCTTCTCCGACGCGATGACGTCGATGAGCTCGGGGTAGATCTCCTCCGGGTAACAGTAGAGAACGCGGATCCAGTGGAGCGATTCTATTTTCGCAAGCTCCTTGAGAAGAATATGCAGCCGCTTCTCCCCGTAGAGGTCCTTCCCGTAGATCGTCGTCTCCTGGGCGACCACGATAAGCTCGGTCACGCCCTGGTCGGCAAGCTCGCGGGCCTCCGCGAGCAGCTTCTCCATCGGAAAGCTTCTGTAATGCCCGCGGATCTTCGGGATCACGCAGTAGGTGCAGTTCTTGTTGCAGCCTTCCGCAATTTTGAGGAACGCATAATGTCCGCCGGTCGAGAGAATGCGCTTTCCCGCCATCTCCTCGTCCCGGCTCGCGTCGGCGACCGCCACGGTCTTTTTGCCTTTGACCGCGTCGTCCAGGATATCCGCGATGCCGGCCCGCTTCGTCACGCCGACGACGGCGTCCACCTCGGGCATCTCGGAGAGGATCTGCTCTTTGTAGCGCTGGGCCATGCAGCCGGTGACGATCAGGATCTTTAATTTTCCTTCTGTTTTCAGTTTTCCCGCTGCGATGATCTCGTCGATGCTCTCTTTAAGCGCATCCTCGATGAAGCAGCAGGTATTGATCACGCAGGCCTCCGCTTCCGCCTCGTCGTCCGTAAGCTCGTAGCCGCGGGAAGCCAGAAGGCCGAGCATTTCCTCGGAGTCGACCCGGTTTTTGTCGCATCCGAGGGAAATCATGAGTAATTTCATAATCCTCCCTGCGCTTTCGCGCCGTTTAAAGAAGAAGGGGGCGGTTGTCCGCTCCCTCCCAGAGAAATCGATTCAGTTTGTTTCCTCAGGCAGGATCTTGACTGCTCCTTCATATACTTCATCGACCGCGATGGAGAGCGGCTTCTCGCCTTCGTGGTATTCGGCTGCCATCGGCTCGTCGCCGTCGATGATCTGTCTGGCGCGTTTCGCCGTCGCCATCACGATTGAGTAGCGGCTCGATACGACCGGCACCGTGTCATCCTCGCGTTCCTGGTTGACTGCATCGATCATTTCCTTGTAGGACGGATGAATCATCATGTCATTATTCCTCCTTGTTGAGTTCTTGAAGCTGTGTCTTGATGGCAGAGATAAAGGATACCTGCCGTTTCACTTTCATGCGCTCCGCCTCGACGATGCTGTGGAGATCCTTAACGCACTGCTCCACGGTATCATTAACCAGCAGATAATCGTAATCGTCGATATCCTCGGCCTCATCGACCGCCCGGTTCAGCCGGCGCGTGATATCCTCCGCGCTGTCGCGGCCGCGGCCGACAAGACGGTTCTTGAGTTCCTCCGCCGTCGGCGGGGTGACGAAGATGCGGACCGTCTTCGGAAGGCTCGCCTTGATCTTGGCGGCGCCAAGGACTTCGATCTCGAGGAGAACGTCGTTGCCCTCGTCCAGCATTTTCTTCACGTAATCGCGGGGCGTTCCGTAATAGTTGTCGCCGTATTTTGCGTACTCCAGAAGTTCGCCGTTCTTGATCTTTCTCTGGAACTCATCTTTTGTCACATAGAAATAGTCGACGCCCTCTGCCTCACCATTCCGCATGTCGCGGGTCGTCGCGGAGATGGAGAGCTTTAAATGCTCGTCCTCCTTCACGATCTGCTTGGTGACGGTGCCTTTGCCTGCGCCGGCAAAGCCCGAGACAATAAATAAAATGCCCTTCCTCATTATCTGCCCCTCCGATCATTACTCAATATTTTGAATCTGTTCGCGGATCTTTTCAATGTCCGTCTTCAGGCTGATCCCTGTGTTGGATGTGGCGAGGTCGCCGGCCTTCGACAGGATGGTGTTGGCCTCGCGGTTCATCTCCTGGGTCAGGAAATCAAGCTTGCGCCCGATGCTCCCGCCTCTCCTGAACTCGTCCAGCATCTGCTCAATATGGCTGCCGAGCCGGACCGTCTCCTCGTCCGTGCAGACCTTGTCCGCGTAGACGACGACCGCCGAGGCGAACTGCGTCTCGTCGATCTCCCGGTCGGCGGAGAGCTCCTTCACCTTTTCCATGAGTCTCGTGCGGTAATTCTCGTAGATCTCCGCCTCGTGCTCCTTGATGAATGCGACATTCTCCTTCATCCCGAGAAGCTTTCCTGTCAGATCCTTGATCAGGCGCTCGCCTTCCGCCTCGCGTGCTTTGTTGAAGGCATTCGCCGCCTCCTTAAGGACTGCCGAGATCTCTGCCCAGAGTTCCTCCTCGTCATTTTCGGATTCCTGCGTAACAAGGACGTCCGGGAAACGCATGATATCCTGGATCGTGACCGTGTTTGCGACGCCGAGCTCTTCGCTCATCTGCCGGGCGGCTTTGAGGTATTCATTTGCGAGATCCATGTTGACGGCGAGCGCTCCGCTCCCGTTCTTATAGACTTCCTCGGAAATGAAAACATCCACCTTCCCGCGCCCGATCTCCTCCTTTAAGAGCGCCCGGATCGCCGCGTCGAAGCAGTTGAACTTCTTCGGCATCCGGATGTTGAAGTCGAGGTAACGGTTGTTGACCGATTTCATCTCGACGGTGAGCTTGCGGGTTTCATTTACGGCCTCAGCGCGGCCGAATCCGGTCATGCTTCTCGTCATAGCGGGACTCCTTTTCAATGATTCATAGTATTTTACATCATTTCATATTGGGCGTCAAGTAAATCATCTTCGGGGACGGTTCTTCACCCGTTTGGGGACGGTTCTTCACCCGTTGGGGGACGGTTCTTCACCCGTTGAAGA
>DFFD01000030.1 GCA_002369495.1 Lachnospiraceae bacterium UBA3785
ATAATCGCCGTCCACGATCAGGCTGATCGGGTCCGTGGTAAAATCATGTACGGACTCCGGCGTTTTCGCGCAGACCATATCGACATGACCCTGCAGGATCACTGTCTCGACGTCCTCGTAACCCTCGGAAGCGTCTTTTCTGATGATCACGTTGCCGGCCTCATCCGATTCCGCAGCGAGCCCCTGGGCTGCCGCAAAATCCATCAGGTATTTTGTCATGCCGGCCGTATTGCCGGAACCGCGCGGGATTTTCGAGATCTCCTCGAAATACTGAAATACATTTACCGGTTCAAATGATGTGATTTCACTCATAATAGTTCCTCCTTAAGTAAACGATGAGGGGGACTTCCGCATGGAACATCCCCCGTGAGAATCATTATTCGTCCTCTTCCTCTTCCGTCTCCTCGTCGAAAGCTTCTTCCGGAGCCGCGGCCGCTGCAGGTGCAAGTTCCTGCCTGTTGCTTCTGACCGTCGTGTAGGCTCCCTGAAGGGAATCCATCAAAGCCTTATATTTCGCTCCGGAATCCTGAATGGTATTCCCGAGGATATTTTCAAGATTAGCCAGCATCTCGTCCGTGTAGTTCATCGCCGAAGAAGTGATCGCGTTCGCCTGGCGGTTCGCGTCGTCGAGGATCGCCTGCGCCTGCTGATTGCACTTCATGATCGTCTCGTTGGCCTGTTCGTAAGCCTGCCGCGTGACCTCGTGCTGATTGACGAGCTCCTTGGCTCTCGCCTCCGCGGCGGCGACGATGCCGTCGGCCTTGGACTGCGCATCCGCCAGGATCGCGTCCTTGTTGGAAATAATTTTCTGGTAACGCTTGATCTCCTCCGGCGTTTTCAGCCTCAGTTCGCGGAGAAGCTCTTCAAGCTCTTCCTTGTTCACCACGATCTTCGTCGTGGAGAGCGGCTGGAACTTACAGCCGTCTATATACTCTTCGATTTCTTCAATGATTTGTTCGATTCTGCTGGCCATTTCCCCATCTCCTTATTACTTATGTATTGCATTCCCCAAAAGCTTTTTCCGCAGCGCCTCCGCCACGATCGGCTGTACGAATTTATCAAGGTCTTCCCCGAACGATGCCACTTCCTTAACCGTTGTGGAACTGAGGTAAGCGTATTCAAGGCTTGTGATCAGGAACATCGTATCAATATCGGGCGCCATCACCCTGTTCGTCTGGGCCATCTGCAGTTCATATTCAAAATCCGTGATCGCGCGAAGGCCTCTGATGATGACCTGTGCCCCGCAGGCGCGGACGAAATGAACCGAGAGCCCTTCAAACGCCTGAACAGAGACGTTCGGTATGTCCGAAGTGATACTCTTAATCATATTAACACGTTCTTCGACCGAAAACAACGGAGTTTTTGCAGAATTATGTAAAACTCCGACGATTACCTCATCAAATTGAGCGGAAGCCCGGCGGATAATGTCAAGGTGCCCGTTTGTGACCGGATCAAACGATCCGGGGTAAACCGCTTTATGCATGGTATCTCACTTTCTGATCGTTACGCTTTCCTTTTTAAAAACAGATGCCCGCTCATCGTGTATACGCGGGACTTGACGATCTCGTACCCGAACTCGTCAAGATAGGAGAAGTCCGTCTTCGGATGATGCTCCACGACAATGATCCCGTCCTCCGCCGGAAGGCGGCTGGTCCGCAGGTATTCCAGCGTTTCCTTCTCAAGCCCCATCGAAAACGGGGGATCCATGAAGATCACGTCGAAGGGCTCTTCCCCTTCCAGCCTCGCAAGGACCGAATTGACGTCTCCTTTCAGGATCCTGGCCCGGTCTTTCAGCTTTGTAAAAGTCAGGTTCTCATCGATGAGAAGCTGCGTCGTCCTGACCTTCTCGACGAAGGTGCAGTGGGCGGCTCCGCGCGAGAGAGCCTCGATCCCAATCGATCCGCTTCCGGCGTAGAGATCCAGAAAGCGGCATCCGGGGATGTAAGGCTGCAGTATGTTGAATAATGTCTCCTTGCTCCGGTCGGTCGTCGGCCGCACGTCCATCCCTTTAACGGTCCGAAGCGGCATCGACCTCGCCGTTCCCGCTATGACTCTCATACGATATCACTGCTTTTCACGCCGAGACGCCAGTCGAGGTCGCCGCGGGAGAGGCCCAGGACCATCACTTCCGCCGTGCCGATGTTGGTCGCCACGGGGATATTGTTGCGGTCGCAGGCGGAGACGATCGTGTACATGTCCGGCTCGCCCTTGTTGATCATATTCGGATTGTAGAAAAAGATCACCAGGTCAAGCGCGTTTCGCTCAATCATCTCGGTAAACTGTTTGTCGCCGCCGATCGAGCCCGGAAGAAACTTGTGCACTTTAAGGCTCGTAACTTCCTCGATGCGTCGGCCGGTCGTCCCGGTCGCATAGAGTTCATGGCGGGAAAGGATGCCCTTATAGGCAATGCAGAAATCTTCGATCAGAGTCTTTTTGCTGTTGTGTGCGATTATCCCTACGTTCATAATACCTTCTTTCATCGGTCCATCTCTTGATCATCGGCTCGAAGATAAGCACAATTATATCTACTCAATCTACATTTTAGCAAATATTGACAAATATAACAAGATAAAAATGAAATATCTTGTCACAGTGTCTATAGTGTGATCGTCTTTGCGCTCTCCGAGAGGTAACGGTCGAGTCTCTTCCTGACCGGGGCGAGTTCCTGCCCGGCCAGCATCGGATCCTCCGCCATATAAAACGCCGCAAGCTCTCCCGCAGCCTTCACGATCTCCCTGTCGGATGCCGGATCCGCGAGCCTGAAGACCGCGTCGCCGCTCTGCCGGATACCCATAAGATCGCCGGGGCCTCTCAGTTCGAAATCCTTCTCGGCGATCTCAAACCCGTCATTGGAACGGTTCAGGATTTCCATCCGTTTTGTGATCGACTCGCTCTCCTGTCCCGCCAGGAAAATGCAGTAAGACTGGGCGGACCCGCGTCCGACTCTCCCGCGCAGCTGGTGCAGCTGGGCGAGGCCGAAGCGCTCTGCATTTTCCACCAGCATCACGGTCGCGTTCGGCACGTCAACGCCGACTTCAACGACGGTGGTGGATACGAGGACCGTGATCTCACCGTCGCGGAAGGCTTCCATGACCTTGTCTTTCTCCGCCGGCTTCATGCGGCCGTGGAGGATGCCGACCGTAAGGTCGGACAGCTCCTTCCGGATCCTGGCGGCGGCGGTGAAGACATTTTCAGCCTCTAAGCCCTCCGCTTCCTCGATCATCGGGCAGATCACGTAAGCCTGGTGGCCTGCCTCTGCCTCCTTTTTGATGAAGCGCATGGCAGCCGGCCGGTAGGAAGGCCCGACGACGCAGTTTTTGATCGGCAGCCGGTTGCCGGGCAGCTCGTCCACCAGCGACACGGAAAGATCCCCGTACCAGATGATCCCGAGCGTACGCGGGATCGGCGTCGCCGACATGACCATCATGTGGGGCGGAGCACCCTTTTTGGCCAGCGCCTCCCGCTGGCAGACGCCGAAGCGGTGCTGCTCGTCGGTGATCACGAGCGCGAGATCCCTGTAAGCCACCCGCTCTTCGATGAGAGCGTGGGTGCCGATCACCGCGTTGGCGCTTCCGTCGGCGATCGCGGCGAGAGCTGCCCTCTTCTCAGACGCCCTGAGACTGCCCGTCAGAAGGACCGGATGAAGATTCTCAAGGTGCAGGTCCTCCGCCAGCCGGCAGAGTTTTTCGTAATGCTGGCGCGCGAGCACCTCGGTCGGCGCCATGAGCGCGCTCTGGTAACCGTTTGCGGCGGTCATCTGCATCGCGAGAAAAGCGAGGATCGTCTTGCCCGAGCCGACGTCGCCCTGCACGAGCCTCGCCATGCGCGTGCTTCCGGTTAGATCCGCCTCGATCTCCTGCCAGGTCCTCTCCTGCGCGTGCGTCAGGGCGAACGGCAGGGCGCTGATCATCTCCTCCGTGTCCCAGGTGAGCTTCATCGGGAATTCATTTTTATCCTCGCCCAGCCTCTTCCGGAGCGTCCGCATCGCGAGAATAAAGAGAAACATCTCATCAAACGCCAGCCTTCTCCGTGCCGCAAGATACTCCTCGCGGTCTGCCGGAAAATGAATCTTCCGAGAAGCCTCCTCCTCACCGGTCAGCCCCAGTCTCTCCCGGACAGCTTCCGGCAGGTACTCCGGAACCGGCCCGGCAAGCTCAAAGGCGCCTTTTACGGCCTTCATGACCGCGTTATTGGTCAGGCCTTTCGTGAGGGAGTAGACCGGGTTCAGGGTCTTTATTTTCTGGTCATAAGCGTAGAGCGTGAAAATCTCGGGATGCTCCATGACGAGGCCGTCCTGCCGGCGCCTGACGATCCCCCGGAAAATGAAAACCGACCCCTTCTTCAGCATCCCGGCAATATACGGCGCGTTGAACCAGATGAGCCGGATCCTGCCGGTCGGGTCGTCGATCTCCGTCGAGATCACGGTCTTTCTGCCGGTCACCTTCCGGAAGACGCCTCTTGCGATGCGGCCTTCCACCGCACACTTCGCGCCGACGACCGCGTTTCCGATCGGCTCAGGCGGCAGGTATTCGTCGTAATGGACCGGATAGTAGGAGATCAGGTCCTCCACCGTCTCAATATGCAGTTTTGCGAACAGAGCTTCGGTTTTCGGGCCGATGCCCTTTATCATACTGATTTTCATCGGCTTACGGGCTGTCAAAACGTCCCGATGCAGCCGGCACCGGGACGCTTCAGCTTTTTATTCAACAGAAAGTATCAGATAATAGACCGGCTGTCCGCCGTAATTGACCTCGACTTCGGTGTCCGGCCAGAGCTCTTCGACGTCGGACGCAAGGAGCTCGGTCTCGTCCTCCGGAAAATCCTGCCCGTTGTAGATGCTGATAAGCTCCGATTCGTCGTCGACCAGCTTTTTAAGACTCTCGATGACGACCTCGTGAATCGAAGGTCCGACCGCGAGGATGCCGTCGTCGCCGATCGCCATGATGTCGCCGGAGCTGATCTTCACCCCGTCGATCTGCGTATCGCGCACCGCGTAGGTGATCTCGCAGGATTTCACCGCCGAAGCGCTCTCCGCCATATCGGCCGCATTGTTCTCCGGGGACTTCTCCGGGACGAACGCGATGACCGCCGAGATGCCCTGCGGGATCGTCTTCGTCGG
>DFFD01000071.1 GCA_002369495.1 Lachnospiraceae bacterium UBA3785
CGCCGACGGCGCCGAGTGCGGGAGCACCGAATTTTCCGTAGATCAGCACATAGTTGCCGGCGAGGTTGAGCCCGACCGCGAGAAATGACGCGTTCATCGGCGCCACCGTCTCCCCGTGGGAGCGGATCGTCGTGCTGTAGACCTGCGTGAGCGCGAACGGCAGGAACCCGAGGCACATCACCCTGAGATACTTCTGCGCCTCCGCGAGGGTAGCCGCGGCGGAGCCGCCTCCCCCGTCCTCGTGCAGGTAGAGGCTGATGAGCGCATCTCCGCAAAATGAAAACACCAGAACCCCCGCCATGACGAGCAGCACGGCCACGATGAGCTCCAGCCGGAAGGTCCGCCGGACGCCCTCGTGGTCATTTTTCCCGCAGTACTGGGCGGTGAAGATCCCGATGCCGGAGAGGCCCCCGAACACGCAGAGGTTCCACACAAAGAGCAGGGAGTTCACGATCGACACGCCCGTCATCGGGTCCGTGCCGATCCTCCCCACCATAATATTGTCCAGCATCCCGACGAAGTTGGTGATGCCGTTCTGCAGCATGATCGGCAGCGCGATCATCATCGTGTGCCGTATAAACTCTCTCTCAAATATCGACCGGATCAGCCTCATATCTCCTCCTTCTCATCAAAATTCCGGGGACGGCAATATTCCGGGGACGGCAATATTCCGGGGACGGCAATATTCCGGGGACGGCAATATTCCTGGGACGGCAATATTCCGGGGACGGTTCCCAGGAAATCGGTTCTGAAAGAACCGATTCCCAGGAACCGTCCCTGTTGGTTCCGTCAACAGAACCGTCCCAACGGCGGTCGACAGAACCTCACCCTCCCCCGACTGCCGCCATAACCTCACCATCCTCCAAATCTCCCCCAAGTATACTGTAAATCCCGAAAATTACAATCACCACTGTAACATTTCTCTCTAAACCGTGTCTGTTACAGTATAAGATATTTCACAGGAAAGGAGAAACCCCATCATGAAGAACACATATATCAAAAAATCCATCCTCGCCATCCTCCTCACCTCCCTCCTCGCCGGCTGCGCCTCAACCGGCGGTACGCCCGGCAGCCCTCATCCCGCGCCCGGCCCCGACGGCCTCCTCGCCCTGACCGCCGCCTACCCCGAGCCGACCGCCCCCGACATGACCGCCCAGCAGTTCATCGAGAGCGATGACTACGGCGAGTGGCGCTCTGCCTCCCTCGAAAAGCTCCGCGCTGCCGAAAAGGTGAGCGGCCGCCTCGACGGCTATTACGCCGCCATCATGGCGGAGCTTCTTCCGTCGGAAAATAAAAACACCGTCTGCTCCCCTCTCAACATGTTCATCGCGTTCGCGATGCTCGCGGAGGTAACAGACGGCAATTCCAGGCAGCAGATCCTGGATGCGCTTGGCATTTCCGATATAGACGAGCTCCGCAGCACAGTCACTTCGCTCTGGGAGAGCAATTATGCGGACACTCCGGTCGTAAAAAGCCTTCTCGCCAACTCCTTCTGGCTCAGAAACTCGGTCACTTTCAATGAGGACACGCTCGCGCGCCTCGCCTCGGACTATTACGCCTCCTCCTTCAGCGGGGAGCCCGGCTCGGCCGCCATGGACGAAGCCCTCCGAAAATGGACCGACGACAACACCGGCGGGCTCCTCACCGACTACACAAAGGACATGCATCTCGACGCCGCGACGGTCCTCGCGCTCGTCTCGACGCTCTACTATAAGGCGGAGTGGGTGGATCATTTTAATCAAAATGCAACCGCCCCGGAAACCTTCCACGGGGCAGACGGCGACACAATCGTCGACATGATGCACATGACGGACATTACCGGGGTATTCTCCACGGACACCTTCACCTCGGTCGGACTTTCCCTGATGGACAGCGGCACCATGTATTTCTTCCTGCCAAATGAAAACACCCCTGTCTCCGCTCTCGCCTCCGACCCGGATCTCCTCGCGGCGACCCGCCGGTCCGAGGATCCCCGCTGGCGCTATCCCATGGTCAATCTCTCGGTCCCGAAGTTCAGCGTCTCCGCGAAGACGGATCTTCTCGAGACGATCGCCGACCTCGGCATCACCGACGTGCTGGACCCCGGCATATCGGACTTCACGCCGCTGACCGAGGATGTGGACAGCCTGTTCCTCAGCCAGGCGGAGCACGCGGCCCTGGTGGAGGTCGACGAGGACGGCGTGACCGGCGCGGCCTACACGTTGTTCGCCCTTGCCGAGGGCGCCGCAGAGCCTCCCGCGGAGCAGGTCGACTTCGTCCTCGACCGCCCCTTCCTCTTCCTCGTCACATCCCGCGACGGCTCCGTCCTCTTCTCCGGGGTCGTGAACAATATCTAAAGTCTCCGGGACGGTTCTCAGAGAATCGCTTCTCTCATGAGAAGCGATTCTCAAGAACCGTCCCCGGAGCCTCTTGAGAACCGTCTCCAAACGCTCACTCCCGCGCCCGCACCATCTTCAGCACCGCGGCAAGGATCCCGCACCCGACGCCGGCCACCGGCCAGATGATCCAGGTCATGTCCCAACGCTTTGTGAGAAAGCTGCTCAGAAGGAAAATCGCCACCACGGTCAGCCAGTAGAGTCCCATGACATTCTCGTTTCGCCTCTCCTCCCGCTTATTCTCGCGGGAGAACTCCCCCTCCTCAAGGAGCGCCTGCATCGCCTCCCAGACCATCGAGGTCCTCACGATGAT
>DFFD01000021.1:0-1775 GCA_002369495.1 Lachnospiraceae bacterium UBA3785
CCGTGGTTGATCTCCGGATCGATGTGGTAGGGGCGTCCGCAGAGCACGATGCCGTGCCGTCCGGTGTCATCCAGGTACTTGAGGGTCTCCTCGCCTTTCCTTCGGATGTCCTCGCGGCTCTTAATGAGCTCCGCCCAGGCATCGCCCGCAGCTTTCCGCACCTCATCTGCCGGAATGTCCGGGAAGATATCCACAAGGCGGTCGGTGATGATCTTTTCATTTGTCAGGGCGAGGAAGGGATTCATGAATTTTATGGACGGATCCCGGAGTTCCTCGACGTTGTTTTTGATATTTTCCGCGTAGGAGGTGACGATCGGGCAGTTGTAGTGGTTGATCGCCCCGGCGAACTCCTCGCGCTCGTAGGGGATGCAGGGGTAGAAAATGAACTTCACGCCCTGCCTTAAGAGCCACTCCACATGTCCGTGCGCGAGCTTCGCCGGGTAGCACTCCGACTCGCTCGGGATCGACTCGATGCCCATCTCGTAGAGCTTCCGGTTCGAGGTGGGGGAGAGCACCACTTCGTAGCCCAGCTCCGTGAAGAAGGTGAACCAGAAGGGGTAGTTCTCGAACATGTTGAGGACGCGCGGAAGACCGACGCGGCCCCGCGGAGCCTCGTCGCCGTGTTTCGGGATGTAGCCGAAGATCCGGTCGTACTTGTACTCGTAGAGGTTCGGCAGGTTGTCTTTATTTTTCTTCTTGCCGAGACCGCGCTCGCAGCGGTTGCCGGAGATGTAGCGGGTCCCGTTGCCGAACTTGTTGATCGTGAGCCGGCAGTTGTTGGTGCAGAGCCCGCAGCGGGTCATCGAGGTCGTGTAGGTGAAATTGTTGATCTCCTCAATCGTGAGCATGCCGGACTTCGGCCGGTTTCCGCGGCGCTCCTTCGCGATCAGGGCCGCGCCGAAGGCGCCCATGATGCCCGCGATGTCCGGGCGGATGACCTCGCAGCCGGCGATGCGCTCGAAGCTTCTGAGGACGGCGTCATTGTAGAAGGTGCCGCCCTGGACGACGATATTTTTCCCGAGCTCGGAGGCGTCCGAGACTTTGATGACCTTGTAGAGGGCATTTTTAATAACCGAGTAGGCGAGGCCGGCGGAGATGTCCGCGACCGTTGCGCCTTCCTTCTGCGCCTGCTTGACCTTCGAGTTCATGAAGACCGTGCAGCGGGTGCCGAGGTCGATCGGGTGTTCGGCGAAGAGGGCCGCCTTTGCGAAATCCTGGACCGAATAGTTCAGGGTTTTTGCGAAATTCTCGATAAAGGAACCGCAGCCGGACGAGCAGGCCTCGTTCAGCATCACGTCGTCGACGGCGTGGTCCTTGATGCGGATGCATTTCATGTCCTGGCCGCCGATGTCGAGGATGCAGTCCACATCCCGGTCAAAAAACTGGGCGGCGTAGTAGTGGGAGATCGTCTCGACTTCGCCCTCATCGAACGCGAGAGCAGCCTTGATCAGGGCTTCGCCGTAGCCGGTGGAGCAGGCGCCCGCGATGAAGACGTCCTCCGGCATGTGAGCATAGATCTCCTTGATCGCGTCGAGGGAGGTCTGCAGCGGGTTGCCGTGGTTGGAGCCGTAGGTCGAGTAGAGAAGCGTGCCGTCCTCCGCGATGAGCGCGGTCTTGGTCGTGGTCGAACCCGCGTCGACACCGAGGTAAGCGCGTCCGCGGTAGGAGGCGAGATCGCCTTTTTTTACCTGGTAGCGGTCCTGGCGCGCGCGGAAGTCCGCGTAGGCTTTTTCATCCTTAAAAAGGGGCTCAAGACGCGAGACCTCGAACTCCAT
>DFFD01000021.1:1965-5023 GCA_002369495.1 Lachnospiraceae bacterium UBA3785
CCCTGGGCCGCGAAGAGGTGTGAATTTTCCGGAACGATCGCGTGGTCCTCATCGAGATCCAGCGTTTTGATGAAGCGCTCCCGCAGCTGGTCGAGGAAATGCAGCGGCCCGCCGAGGAACGCGACATGTCCGCGGATCGGCTTGCCGCAGGCGAGGCCGGAGATCGTCTGGTTCACGACGGCCTGGAAAATAGACGCCGCCAGGTCCTCCCTGGTCGCGCCTTCGTTGATCAGCGGCTGGATATCGGTCTTAGCGAAGACGCCGCAGCGCGCGGCGATCGGGTAGATGGACTTGTGGGACGCGGCGAAGACGTTGAGGCCGGCCGCGTCGGTCTGCAGGAGGTCCGCCATCTGGTCGATGAAGGAGCCTGTGCCGCCGGCGCAGATGCCGTTCATGCGCTGCTCGATATTGCCGCCCTCAAAATAGATGATCTTCGCGTCCTCGCCGCCAAGCTCGATGGCGACGTCGGTCACGGGGGCGCGCATTTTCAGGCAGGTCGAGACGGCGATGACCTCCTGGACGAAGGGAACGCCCAGGTGCTTCGCGAGCGTGAGTCCGCCCGAACCGGTGATCGCGGGAGAGACCTCAAGGTCGCCGAGCGCATCGAGCGCCTCGCCGATGAGCCGGCCGCAGGTCTCCTGAATCTCCGCGTAGTGACGCTGGTAGTCCGAGAAGAGAAGACGGTCCTGTCCGTCCAGTACTGCCACCTTGACGGTGGTGGAGCCGATATCTATGCCGAGTCTGTAATTATTGTCGTTCATATAATACCTCGAAAGTATACTAAAGAGAGCGGATCCTGTCCGCCTCATTCTGCTTATTATAAATCCGGCTTTTTATTTTGACAAGTGACTTTTCAGGCGGAGTGTATATATGAAATGTTTCGTTTGACAACAATCGCCTGTATAGCTTATAGTGATAGAACACAAGATAAGGAGCCTTTGCCTATGTATGAAGTACTGAAGAGAGAAGGAAGGGCCAAGCGCGCCCGCCTTACGACCGTGCACGGCGTCATCGAGACGCCGGTCTTCATGAACGTCGGGACGGCTGCCGCCATCAAGGGCGGGGTCTCCTCGCCGGAGCTGCGCGGCTTAAAGACCCAGGTCGAGCTCTGCAACACCTACCACCTGCACGTCCGCCCGGGCGATGAGATCGTAAAAAAGCTCGGCGGGGTCAGAAAATTCATGAACTGGGACGGCCCGGTCCTCACGGATTCCGGCGGCTTCCAGGTGTTCAGCCTCGCGGAACTGCGGAAAATAAAAGAGGAGGGCGTCACCTTCCGCTCGCATGTGGACGGCCGGAAAATATTCATGGGCCCGGAGGAGAGCATGCGGATCCAGTCCAATCTCGCCTCCACGATTGCGATGGCCTTCGACGAGTGCCCGAACGCGCTCGCGGAGAAGCCCTACGTTGAGGCCTCCGTGGACCGGACGACCCGGTGGCTCGTCCGCTGCAAGGAGGAAATGAAACGCCTGAACAGCCTGCCGGACACAATCAATAAGGACCAGATGCTCTTCGGGATCAACCAGGGCGCGATCTACGACGATATCCGGATCCGCCACGCGGAGGAGATCGCCGCTCTGGACCTCGACGGCTACGCGGTCGGCGGACTCGCGGTCGGCGAGACTCACGAGCAGATGTACCACGTGCTCGATGAGGTCGTTCCGCACCTGCCCTCCGACAAGCCCACCTACCTCATGGGTGTCGGCACGCCGGAAAATATCATCGAGGGCGTCTGGCGCGGGATCGATTTCTTCGACTGCGTCTACCCGAGCCGGAACGGCCGCCATGGGCACGCCTACACGAACCACGGCCACCTGAACCTCAAAAATGCGAAGTACGAGCTCGATGAGCGCCCGATCGACCCGGAATGTCAGTGCCCGGTCTGCCGGAACCACTCGCGGGCCTACATCCGTCACCTGCTGAAAGCGGACGAGATCCTCGGCATGCGCCTCCTCGTCATGCACAATCTTTACTTCTATAATAATATGATGGAGGAGATCCGGGACGCGCTCGATGCGGGCAATTTTGAGGCCTACCGGAAAATGCGCCTTGCGACCCTCGCGGAAAATGTCGGAAAGAATTGAGTTTGCACTTGTAAATTGCATCAAAAGTGTGTATGATATTATTTACGTTTAATCACCATGTAGGGAGGTTACCATTATGAAAGCACTTGCACTTGCCAGCGCAGCCGGCGGAATGGGATTTACGATCGTCTATATGATCGCCATCATCGCCATCATGTATTTCCTGCTGATCCGTCCCCAGAGGAAGGAACAGAAGAGAGTGAGCGCGATGCTCGCGGACATGGCGGTCGGTGACAGCGTCGTCACGACCGGCGGCTTCTACGGCGTCATCCTCGACATCACCGATGAGGACGTCATCGTCGAGTTCGGCAACAACAAGAACTGCCGCATCCCGATGCGCAAGAGCGCGATCGCGGAAGTCGAGAAGGCTGACGCCGGCTACACAGCTCCGGCTGAGACCGACAAGAAGTAAGGCAGCGGGGTTTTTTCAGCGCAAGAAAAATCAGAATGCCAAAAAGACGGTCGGTTCGGCCGTCTTTTTTGGAAATATAAGGCCATCCGGCCAAAAACATGTCCGCCCCGATGCGGGCCGACACGGGAGGAGAGAAAGAGAATCATGTACACTTATCATTGCCTCAACAATATTTCTGAGGCGGGACTCAAGAAGTTTACGGCACAGTACACAAAGACGGATGATATGAACGCGGATGCGGTCCTTGTCCGCAGCGCGAACATGAAGGAGATGGAGCTCCCGGAGAACCTCAAGGCGATCGCGAGAGCCGGAGCGGGCGTCAACAACATTCCGCTGGACGTCTGCGCGGAGAAGGGCATCGTGGTCTTCAATACCCCGGGTGCCAACGCGAACGGCGTCAAGGAGCTGGTCATCGCCGGCATGCTGCTCGCATCCCGCGACATCGTCGGCGGCATCGAGTGGCTTGAGAAGCAGGAGGACACAGACGACATCGCGAAGAAGGTCGAGAAGCAGAAGCAGCAGTTCGCGGGAAATGAAATCAGCGGCAAGAAGCTCGGCATCA
>DFFD01000241.1:0-2593 GCA_002369495.1 Lachnospiraceae bacterium UBA3785
GCTTTAGCACAAATATTGACAGGGAAAACCGGGCATGATATAACATAACCATCAAAGCAAACGTTTGCAACACCAAAACAAAAATCAAACAAAACAGAGAGAAAAAAGGAGAAAAAAATCATGGCTAAAGTTAAGAATTTCAAGACGATCTTCCCGGCAGTTTCCGTTCCGCTTAACGACGATTACAGCATCAACGAAGAAGAGTTCCGCGTATACCTCCGCTGGATCAAGAGCTTCTACGATCAGGGCATCCAGGGTCTCGTCTGCAACGGCCACACCGGTGAGATCACGGGCCTGACCCGCGCCGAGAGAAAGCGCGTCACCGAGATCTGCGTCGAGGAGTGCGGCGACATCATGACCATCATCTCCGGCGTCAACTGCGAGAACACGCAGGAGTCCATCGAGATGGCAGCTGAGGCCAAGGAAGCCGGCGCTGACGGCATCCTCCTTATGCCGCCCCACATGTGGCTCCGCTTCGGCATGAACCCGAACGCTCCGTTCCAGTACGTGAAGGACGTCGCCGAGGGCGCTGATATCGACATCATCATCCACCTCTATCCGGCGACCTCCAAGGCCTTCTATCCGGTCGAGACCCTGATCAAGATGTGCAAGGAAATCGATCATGTCAAGTGCATCAAGATGGGCACCCGCGTGACCTCCATCTACGAGCACGACGTCCGCCTGCTCCGCCAGGAGTGCCCGGACATCTCCCTCATCACCTGCCATGACGAGACCCTCTGCGTCAGCTGGTTCCCGGGCATGGACGGCGCCCTGATCGGTTTCGCCGGCTGCGTTCCGGAACTGATCTGCCCGGCCCGCGAAGTATTCGCAAACCCGGACAAGCACACCCTGAAAGAGGCTCAGGACTGGTCCAACAGGATCTACCACATCTCCCAGGCGATCTACGGCGGCGGCCAGCCGTCCGGCGAGGCTCACGCAAGACTGAAGGAGACCCTGTATCAGCGCGGCATCTTCAAGAGCGCTCTGATGAGAAAACCGGTTCTCCCGCTCGACCAGGAAGAGAAGGACTGGGTTGCCGAGGGCATCAGAAAGTCCGGTCTCGGCAAGGTTGATATGAGCCAGTTCGCATAAAAAGTCCGCAATATTGTAGAAAATAACGGGCGCATGGTAGAATAAAGGTAATAACCGGACCATGCGCCCTTATTCTGTCCATGAGGGGTATCATTATGACAAATACAGACAATTTTGACCCGAAGAGCGTCAAAAAGCTCTCGGCGATGGAAATCATAAAGCGGGTCGGTCCGGGCATCATCATGACCGGTATCGTCATCGGCCCCGGCAACATCACGACCTCCGCGATGCTGGGCGCCAACTACGGCTACGATATGATGTGGATCATCATCCCGATCATCCTGATGGCGATCATTTTCATGCTGGTCTCCTACCGGATCTCCATGCTGACCGGCATGCCGCTCCTGCACGCGATCCGTCACTATTACGGCAATGCTGCCGCCGCCTTCTGCGGCGTCTGCCTCTTCCTCACCTGCTTCTTCTTCACGATGGGCAACGTCTCCGGCACGGGCGCCGGCATGCACCTCATATTCGGCATCGACTGGAAGATCGGCGCGGCTATCATGCTGGTCATCCTGATCATCGTCTACTTCGCGAAAAATGTTTACTCCAAGATCGAGATCGGCATCACGATCTGCATTATCGCGATGATCGCTGCATTCTATATCACGCTCGTCGGCGTCGGCGGCCCTGACTGGGGCAAGCTCGGCCACGGCCTCACCCACTGGAACTTCAACAACGGGTCGCTGACAACGTCGCTGGCCTACATTTCCACCAACGCGTCCGTCACCGCGGGCATCTACGGCACCTACCTCGGCCTTGAGAAGAAATGGAAGAAGGAAGACCTCTTCAACGGCGCTCTGCTCGCTGACGCGATCACGCACGTCGTCCTGGTTGTTCTCATTTCCGGCGCGATCGTGCTCGTCGGCGCGATCGTCCTGAACCCGACCGGCACGGCGATCAAGGCTCCGGCCCAGCTCGCTGAGCTTCTCGTCCCGATCATGGGAAATGCAGCCCGCTTCATCATGGGCATCGCCCTGGTCGGCGCAGGCTTCTCCTCGCTGCTCGGCAACACGCAGCGCGGCGTCGTCCTCCTCGGCGCGGGCATCAACAAGGACTACGGTCTTGAGTCGAAGTTCGTCCGCTACGGCTGCCTTGTCTGCATCGCGGTCGCGACGGTCATCTGCTTCTCCTACGGCGGATCGCCGACACAGCTGATCTTCATTGCGAACGTGCTCACCTCCATCGCGACGCCGACCGCAGGCTTCTTCATCCTGCGCCTGATCTTCAGGAAGGACGTGAACGAGGGCTACGGCACGCCGAAGGTTCTGCAGTGGGGCATGGTCATCTGCTACGTGTTCGCGGTGATCATGACGATCTCGGGTCTTTCGACGCAGATTCCGAACCTGCTCAGGTCGTTCGGGCTGCTGGGGTGAAAAAACACAGGGACGGTTCTTGTACAAAAAAGGGTTCTCGCTGATGACGAGAACCCTTTTTTGTGCCTAGAACCGTCCCCCAGGAACCGTCCCTGGGAACCGGTTCTTCAACGGTTGAAGAACCG
>DFFD01000241.1:2675-7998 GCA_002369495.1 Lachnospiraceae bacterium UBA3785
CAACGGTTGAAGAACCGTCCCCAAATCAGTGAATGAGGAGGCGCCTCTCCCCGTCGAACCGGATGAGGTCGTGGGAGGCGAAGTACTCCTCGAGGACGTTCTTCGCGAGGGAGGCAATCTGGCGGGGAGCGCCGTTCGCTTTGACCTCCTCAAGGGGCAGGCCGAGGAACTCTTTCATCCCGAGAAAATGAAACTCCTGCATCGCAACCGTGAAGAGGTCGCCGTCGGCGGCCTCTTTTCCGTTCATCCGAAGGGAGATGACCGTGTGCGAGGCGCGGTCGTACTCGCAGAAAAACCCGCGGGAGAACTGGTACCACTCGATATGGGCATCCGGGTTGAAGACCTCGTCCCGCATGAGGAAAGCGGCGGCGCGGCGCAGCTGCGCTCCGGTGATGCGGAACGCGTGGACCGAATCGTCGAAGGGGAAGACCTCGACGTAGTCCTTGAGCGTCACGATCGGGCCGAGGGAGGGCAGGCGGATGGAGCCGGAAGCCAGAAGCACGAGGTCGACGTCCAGCTGCTCGCGCAGGCACTCGGCGAAAAGGCCGCCGAGCTCGGTCTCCATGTTGCGGCGGGGATGCGTGTAGGCGCGCGGGAAGCGGGTCAGGATGCGGTTGTATTTGTCGTACGTCGCGCGCTTGTAGCGGTTCAGGACGGACTCGAGGGCGTAGTCGCGCGGGCATTTCTCCGAGGTGATCGGAATGAGCTGCCAGGATGAGGAGTCGATACAGTTCCTGTCGGTGTCGACCGTGATGTCGAAGCGGCCGATCTGGTTCGTGCCGACGGCGGCCTGCACGATCGGGATTCCGTTCACGACGCAGGGCTCTGAAAGAAGCGTGTGGCTGTGACCGCCGATGATGAGGTCGACGCCCCAGGCGGGGTCGAGCGAGGCGGCGAGGAGCTTGTCATTTTCAAAGCCGATGTGGGTTAAGAGGACCGTGAGGTCGATGTCCTCGGTGCGGTAGGCGTCCGAGATCCGGCCGACCTCGGTGACCGCCTCCCTGACGTCGACGAGGGTGCCGACAAGCCCTTCGGTCTTCGTGTGGTTGAGGACGTCCTCGGTGAGGATCCCGATGAAGAGGATGCGCATCCCGTCGATCTCGACGATATGGTAAGGCGAGAAGAGGCGGGCACCGTTCAGCTTGATGTACATGTTGGCGTTGATGATGGGGAAGGAGGCGCATTTTTCGAGAAATAAAAGATGCGCCAGCCCGTAATCCACCTCGTGGTTGCCGAGGGTCACGACGTCGGGGGCGAGCAGGTTCATGATCTCGATCGTGGAGATCCCGAGGAACTCGCTGTCGATGAGCGAGCCGCGGAACATGTCGCCGGAGACGGTGTAGAGGACATTTTTCTCCTCATTCCGGACTTTATTGATGTAGCCGGACAGGCGGGAGACGCCGCCGACCAGCTTCTCGTCGATCTTCTCGGCGAGGAAGTCGCCGTGCATGTCGTTGGAGTGGAGGAGGGTGAGCTTTTTCAGGTGTTTCATGGAGGGGGCTCCCTTCTTTTTTGTTCTGTCTCTATAGTACAGGAAAATGAAGGGAAAATCCAGTGCGGGCTGCAGGAGACTGCAGGCAGTCCATCCGTGATTTCGCTGATTTCCAGGGGGTGCTGAACAGATACACGTTGAGAACATACCGGGAGAGAGTTACAATATATCATATAAGAAAGGCAGGAGGGAGAAGATGTTTTCATTTTTTAAGAAAAATAAAGAGCTCGAAGCCCTGATCCTCGAGCTCGCAAACGACGCCGCGAACAACTACAAGGACAACGCTCAGGACGATTTCAGGCGGCTCACCGCCCGGTTCGAGGAACTGCGGGCTGCCGGGACCCTCGGGAAAAAGCAGGAGGAGCACTACGGGAAGATCATCGAGGAGTACCGCGGGATGCTGAAGGATTATACGCACAAGGAGCAGGGGAGGAAGGAAATCGGGACCTGGTGAGGAGTGCAATGCCGCCAGGGACGGTTCCTGGGGACGGTTTTTAGGGACGGTTCTTGTACAAACGGCAGGTTCCCGTAACGAGAACCTGCTGTTTGTGCCTAGAACCGTCCCCGGCGGGGGTTGAATTCCCCCGCCATTTTCCTTATAATGGCAGGTAGATATCACCGGGGCGGATGCCCCTTCAAAGAGGAGGAAACAACAGCCATGCTCAATATCACAAGGAAGGCGGAAGCCGACGGAACGCTCACATTCGCTCTGGAGGGGAGGCTCGACACGATCACATCCCCGGACTTCGAGGCGGAGCTTAAGAACTCGCTCGGCGGGGCGAAAGCGCTGGTACTCGACCTTAAAAAGCTCGAGTACATCTCCTCCGCGGGCCTCCGCGTCCTGCTCACCGCGCAGAAGACGATGAGCAGGAAGGGCGGCATGACGCTGAAGAATGTCGGCGAGACCGTCATGGAGATCCTCGAGGTGACGGGCTTTACGGACATCCTCACGATCGAGTGAGAGGCGGGCAATATGCTGAAATTCGACACCCTGGACAAAAAGCCCAAGCTGTATGACGCCGCCGCGCTGACCGTGCCCGTTCTGGCGTTCCTTGTCTATGCCCTGAAAGACGGGATCGATGAGCCTGCCGTGGATGCGCGGGTCATCGAGGCGGTGCTCGTCGTCTATTTTGCGGCGCTGATCGTCATGCTGGTGCGGGCATTTTTCGGGCAGATCCGCTACAACCCCTACTCCTACAACATGATCATCTACGTGGGGTTTGCCCTCTTTGCTCTCTCGGTCCTTGCCGTGCACATCTGGCTCCTCGGGCATATGCTGGCGGATCCTGACAACTATACGACCTACATGATCATCGGCGTCCTCGCGGGGTCCGCCGAGTTCTATATGTTTCTGTCATTTCCATTCCTGGCGGTCTTCTCGGCGGCGCTCTGCATTTCCAATATCTCCCTCATCCGGCACGAGGGCAGGCGGCTCGTGAATCTTCTGGGGATCGCACTCTCGTTTCTCATCATCGGCGGAGCCGTTTTCCTCTACCGTTTCGACTTCTACGCGACGGGCAGCCTGTTCGAGGTGATGATGCACGATCTGGTGGCGAATTCATTTTCCGCAGTCTATCTCTATTTCGAGTGCATGCTGATCGGGACGATCGCGGCCAACATCATCGCGGTGCGCTATGAGCCGGAGAAGGACAAGGATTTCATGATCATCCTGGGCTGCGGAATCCGTAAGGACGGGACGCCGACGCCGCTGCTTCGGGGGCGGTGCGACAGGGCGCTGGCATTTTACAGAAGGCAGAAGGAGGAGACCGGGCGTGAGCTCACCTTCGTCGTCTCCGGCGGGCAGGGCCCCCATGAGGTGACGACGGAGAGCTCCTGCATGCGGAACTACCTGCTTTCGCAGGGAATCCCGGAGGAGAGGATCGTCGAGGAGAACCGCTCGACGGACACTCTTGAAAACATGCGCTTCTCGAAGGAGATCATCGGGAAAATAAACCCCGCCGGCAAAGTCGCCTTCTCGACCACCAACTACCACATATTCCGAAGCGGGATCTGCGCAAGGCGCGTGAAAATGCGCGCCGTGGGCATCGGTGCCCGCACAAAATGGTATTTCTGGCCCAACGCGGCGGTGCGCGAGTTTGTCGGGCTCCTCGCGGAGCACCGCGGCAAGCAGGCGTTCATCATGGTCGGGCTGCTGGCGGCCTATTTTGTGCTGACCCTGCTCTGTTACCTGTGAGGCGCGGAGGGAGAATACATGATCATCGACACACACGTACATTACGACGACGAGGCGTTTGACGCGGACCGGGAAGAGCTGCTTGCAAAGCTCCCGGAAGCCGGGATCGGCCGCGTCATCGACATCGCCGCCTCGGCGGAGAGCCTCGACAGGGTCGTCTCGCTCACGGAACGGTACGATTTCGTCTATGGGGCGGTCGGGCTGCACCCGGACGAGGTCGGGGACCTCACGGACGAGGTGCTCCGGAAGATGGAAGTTTACATAAATATGCCGAAAATTGTCGCGGTCGGCGAGATCGGCCTCGACTACTACTGGGACAGGGAGGCGCACGAGCGCCAGATTGAAGCCTTCAGGACGCAGATTCGGATCGCGCAGGCGCACGGAAAGCCGATCGTCATCCACTCGCGCGAGGCGGCGGCGGACACGATCGCGGTCGTGACGGAGCTGTACGGCAAGGGTTCGCCGGGTGAGCACATGCCCCGGAAGGGCGTGATGCACTGCTACTCCTGCTCGCCGGAGCTCGCGGAGATCTACACGAAAAAACTGGGCTTCTGCCTCGGGATCGGCGGCGTGGTCACCTACAAGAACGCGAGAAAGCTTGTGGAGACCGTCGAGCGGATCCCGCTTAAGTACCTGCTTCTCGAGACGGACTGCCCCTACCTCTCGCCGGTGCCGAACCGCGGGAAGCGCAATTCCTCGCTGAACCTGCCCTATGTGGTGAGAAAGATCGCGGAGATCAAGGGCATTGACGAGGAGGAGGTCATCCGCGCGACGGAGGAAAATGCAAGGCGGCTCTTCTTCCCGGAAGGCTGAACTTTCCGGCAGCTGCAGGGTGGCGGAAGTTAAAAATCGACAAAAACGACAAAAACAATGCGGTTTCCGCGCGAGTTTTTGTCGTTTTTCATTTACAGAATTAAAGTTTGCGATTATAATAAAACTATATCTTTGTGCTTTTTGGCAGGGAAGAACGAAGGAATCAGGAGAATTGTCATTATGAGTAACGAGTATGTGTTTTCGGATCTGGATCAGTATCTTTTCGGTCATGCGACACACTATGACCTGTACCGGAAGCTGGGCGCCCATCCGACGGAAGTGGATGGGGTCGCCGGGACCTATTTTGCGGTCTGGGCCCCGAACGCGCAGAGAGTCTCCGTGATCGGGGATTTCAACAACTGGGACACGGAGGCCAATATTCTCTCCAGCGAGGATGCGATCGGTGTCTGGCAGGGATTCATTCCGGGAGCCGCGGCAGGCCAGATGTACAAATATTTCATCATCGGCTACTCCGGCGAGCACCTCTACAAGGCGGATCCCTACGGCAACCGGGCGGAGCTCCGCCCCGGGACCGCGTCGATCATCGCCGATCTCCGCAAGGTCGCCTGGTCGGACGGCCGCTGGATGAGAAAGCGCGAGAAGTTCAGCGTGGACAAGGACCCGATGGTCATCTACGAGTGTCACATCGGGAGCTGGATGAAGCATCCGCTGTCCGCCGGCCGCGGCGAGGAAGGTTTCTACACCTACCGCGAGTTCGCCGAGAAGGCCGCGGATTACCTCCTCGACATGGGCTACACGCACATCGAGCTCATGGGCATCGCGGAGCACCCGTTCGACGGCAGCTGGGGCTACCAGGTGACCGG
>DFFD01000241.1:8052-12734 GCA_002369495.1 Lachnospiraceae bacterium UBA3785
AGGTGACCGGCTACTACGCGCCGACAGCCCGCTACGGGACACCGGAGGATTTCGCGTGGATGGTCAACTATTTCCATGAAAAAGGGATCGGCGTGATCCTTGACTGGGTGCCGGCGCATTTCCCGAAAGATGAGTGCGGCCTGGTTAAATTTGACGGGACCGAGCTCTACGAGCACAAGGACCCGCGTCAGGGCGAGCACCCGGACTGGGGCACCAAGATCTACAACTACGGCCGGCCGGAGGTCAAGAACTTCCTGCTCGCCAATGCCCTCTTCTGGGTCGAATTCTTCCATGTGGACGGCCTGCGCGTCGACGCGGTCGCCTCGATGCTCTATCTCGACTACGGCAAGAAGGACGGCGAGTGGGTCGCGAACAAGTACGGGGAAAATAAAAACCTCGAAGCAATCGAGTTCTTCAAGCACCTGAACACGCTGGTGACCGGGCGCAACAAGGGCACGGTCATGATCGCGGAGGAGTCCACCGCGTGGCCGCGCGTCACCGGCAAGGTCGAGGAAGAAGGCCTCGGGTTCACGATGAAGTGGAACATGGGCTGGATGAATGATTTCCTGGAGTACATGAAGCTCGACCCGTATTTCCGCAAGGGGAACCACTACAAGATGACCTTCTCGACCTCCTACGCCTACAGCGAGAAGTACGTGCTGGTGCTCTCGCACGACGAGGTCGTCCACCTGAAGTGTTCGATGTGGTCCAAGATGCCGGGCATCTACGAGGACAAGTTCCACAACCTGCGCGCGGGCTACACCTACATGTGCGGCCATCCGGGCAAGAAGCTGCTCTTCATGGGCCAGGAGTTCGGCCAGCAGCGCGAGTGGAGCGAGGAGAGGGAGATCGACTGGTTCCTGCTCGAGACGCCGCTGAACCGGCAGCTGAAGGACTACGTGAGCGACCTCTGGCATCTCTACCGCAAGTATCCGGCGTTGTACGCGACCGACCAGGATCCGAACGGATTCGAGTGGATCAACGCGGACGACGCGGACCGGAGCATCTACAGCTTCATGCGGAAGTCCCAGGACGGCACGAAGAACCTGCTCTTCGTCCTCAACATGACGCCGGTCGCGCGGCCTGATTACCGCTGCGGCGTCCCGGCGAAGACCGAGTACAAGCTGATCCTCAACTCGATGGATCCGAAGTACGGCGGACTCCCGGAGGATGAGCGGCCGATGAAGAGCATCAAGGCAAAAGAGGGAGAGTGCGACAGACGTCCCTACTACATCCCCTA
The DNA here is from genome assembly GCA_002369495.1 of Lachnospiraceae bacterium UBA3785. GTDB lineage: Bacteria > Bacillota > Clostridia > Lachnospirales > Lachnospiraceae > Chordicoccus. Next base: position 9,293 of record DFFD01000241.1, read on the forward strand.
CGACCTGCCGGCCTACGGCTGCGCGGTCTTCCGCTTCGACTATCCGGGCGCAAAGCCGGAAAAGAAGAAAAAGAGCGGCAAGAAAAAGAAGTGATAACACGATCGCAGGCACCCCGTTTTTCGGGGTGCCTCATGTATCAGGAACATGAAAGGAGGAATGCCCGTGAATATTCAGCAGTTTTATAACGGCGACGTATTTGACGCCTACCGCTATTTCGGCGCGCACCCGGTCAAGGGCGGCGGCGTGATGTTCCGGACATTTGCGCTGAGCGCGACCGGCGTCTCGATCCTGGGAGAATTCACCGGCTGGCAGGACGTCCCCATGTCCGACGCGGCGAGGAAGGGATTCTACGAGATCTTCCTGAAGGACGCGAAGCCGGGGCAGATGTACAAATACGCGGTGATGAGCGGCGACGGACGCGTGGAGCACTGCGATCCCTACGGCTTCGGCATGGAGCTGCGGCCGAATTTCGCCTCGATCGTACGCGACCTGGATTCCTACAGGTTCACGGACGACCACTGGATGAAGCGGCGGAGCGACAACCTGGACCGCCCGCTCAATATCTTCGAGCTGCACATGGGGAGCTTCCGGCGGAACGGAGCGGACGAGAACGGCTGGTACACCTACGACGAGATCGCGGACGAGCTGATCGAATTCGTGCGGAAATATCACTACACCCACGTCGAATTCATGCCGCTGACCGAGTACCCGTTTGACGGGAGCTGGGGCTACCAGGTGACCGGATTCTTCGCGCCGACATCGCGCTACGGGACGGCGGAGCAGCTGAAAAAGCTGATCGACCGCCTGCATAACGCCGGGATCGGGGCGATTCTGGACTTTGTGCCGGCGCATTTTGCCAATGATTACTACGCACTCCGCCGCTATGACGGGAGCGAGCTCTACGAGTACCCGGCTTCGGATGTGTCGAAGAGCGAGTGGGGCTCGAGTAATTTCATTTTCTCACGGAGAGAAGTGGCCAGCTTCATGCAGAGCGCGGCCAACTACTGGCTGACGGAGTACCATTTCGACGGGCTCCGCTTCGACGCGGTGAGCCGGCTCATCTACTGGATGGGCGACGAGAAGCGCGGGGTGAACACGACCTCGGTCGAATTCCTGCGGAAAATGAACCGCGGCCTCAAGACCCTGCACCCGAGCGCGATGCTGATCGCGGAGGATTCGACCTCCTTCCCGGGCGGGACGCGGCCGGTCGATATGGGCGGCCTGGGCTTCGACTACAAATGGGACCTCGGCTGGATGAACGACACGCTCGACTATTTCATGAAGACGTCGGACGAGCGGAAGAGCGTGCCGGACAAGCTGACGTTTTCGATGTTCTATTTCTACAACGAGCGGCACCTGCTGCCGTTCTCCCACGATGAGGTCGTACACGGGAAGAAGACCATCATCGACAAGATCTTCGGAGACTACGAGGAGAAATTCCCGCAGTGCCGGGCGCTCTACATGTACATGCTGATCCACCCGGGCAAGAAGCTGAACTTCATGGGAAATGAAATCGCGATGTTCCGCGAATGGGACGAGACCCGCGAGCCGGACAATTTCCTGCTGAAATACCCGCTCCACGACTCCTTCAGCAGCTACTATGCGGAGCTGTGGGAGAATTACCTGAAATACCCGGCGTTCTACGAGCTCGATTACGACTCCAAGGGCTTCCGCTGGATCACGATCAACGATTACGGCCGGAATGTCTACGGGATCGAGCGCTACGACCGGAGGGGCGGCGCAGTCCTCGCGATCTTCAACTTCTCGAAGGACCCGCAGGACTACACCTTCATGCCGGACCGGACCGGAACGCTGAAGCTGCTCATGAACTCGGACTGGGAGCGCTTCTCCGGGAAGACGAAGGAAATGAAGATCAAAATGAAAGTCGCGCCGGGAGCAGGCGTTCCGATGACGCTGGCGCCGTTCTCGGGAGTTTTATATGAATTAAGATGAGGTAACACCATGGCAAAGAAAGAAAAGCAGGAGAAGAAGAGGGTCGAGATACTGTGGAAGGACAGAAAACGGAATTTTCTGGGACTTCCCTGGACCTTCACGCGCTACCGGCTGAGCCCGGACCGGCTCTTTATCGAGAAGGGGTTCCTCAATTCGCGCGAGGACGAGGTGCGGCTCTACCGCATCGTGAGCCTCACGATGACGAGGAGTCTCTGGCAGAAGATCACCGGGAGCGGCACGATCCACATTGACTCGACGGACCAGGCGATGAAGAACTTTGACCTGACGAACGTCAAGCACCCGGGGGACGTCAAGGAGCAGCTCTCGGGGCTCATCGAGAAGTCGCGCATGGAGAACCGCGTCTACGCAAGGGAGAACATGATGAGCGGCGGCCCGCACGGGCCGGGTCCGGATTTCGACGGGATGGACGAGTTCGACCATGAGGAGGACATGGAAGGCTTCGAGATGGACGAGCTGGATGAGAATGATGATAACCATTGATTGTTGATTGGCAACAGAGCTGTGTTTTCAAAAAGGCGCAGCTCTGTTTTTGGTTTACAGGGATTTTGGCAGAGAGGAGGAACCCAATGAATTTATTTTTAAAAAACAGTATCCGATGCATGGTGCTTACCGTGCTTATACTGTGTTTAGGGATAGGGATGACTGTGGAGGTGAGGGCTGATAATACCGAATCTGAAGCAGATAGGTTATTGGAGACAGAGGAAGTTCAATTGACAGGAGATGAAGACGATCCAGAGGAATTCTGGTATGTTGAGAAGGAACCTGGGTTGCTTTCGGAAAAGACATGTTACACTGAAGGTGAATCTACATATAAAGGTGTAATTTTGGGAAAACTTCCATTTAACAGGAAGGATATCACGAATGGACAGTATTTGACCAGCGTCAATGGTTGCTTTGGTGAGGATGGCCTCGACTTTGAGGAAGAAGAGGCTGTTTTTGAATATGTGCCTAACGGAATAGAGCTTCGTTTATTTCTTAGCGAGTGGTATGACAAAGGCTACTGGATTTATAGCGGTGAAAATGGTATCAGTTATACGATAGATGTGACAGGGCCGAATGTGACGAAGGAAATGGAGAGTGATGCGGGTGAAGAAGTCAGGTATTTTAAAGATTATGAACTGGAGGAATTTTATGGATATGATTTTAATTTTTGCATAAGAGCTACGTTGGTAATGATGTCAAGAATATGCGCGCGGTTAAGGATTCCTAATGATGACCTAATGACGGCTCTTGTGTTGGACCTTCAATATGATATAGAAAAAAAGTATTCTCTGGAAGAGCTTCGCCAATATGCCAGTGCAACAGATTTTATCAATAAAACACAGTTTCGGATGGACCAGAACGATCCGTGGGTTAGTTATGCGGGGGGAATTGAACGTATAAAGGCTGACGATGATTATACGAAAGCGGGCAGTGTTGAACAGTTTATTAAAATGAAGATGAAGGAGTGCGCCAGTTCGGCGCTTG
>DFFD01000092.1:0-22008 GCA_002369495.1 Lachnospiraceae bacterium UBA3785
GGCACCGAAATGGAGACCCGGATCAGCGAATGGATGAGTCTCTACCGCGGAGAGTTCCCCTGGACGGAAAAATGTCACCATCACCACCTGGACATCCCCGCAACCATTGCCTCCGAGATGGCCCGCCTTGTGACGCTGGAAATGCAGATCAACATCACGGGCGAGAACGAACGGGCAAAGTTCCTCGACGCACAGCTGGATCCGCTCCGCGAGAGGATCCGTCAGTGGGTCGAATACGGATGCGCGGGCGGAGGACTCATGTTCAAGCCTTATATCTCAGGCAAAAAGAGCATCCGCATCGACGTGGCCCAGGCGGATATGTTCTACCCCATCGCGTTCGACAGCGCGGGCAGGATCGAATCCGCTGCCTTCGTGGAGCAGAGAACGGTGGGCGGGAAGATCTACAACCGCGTGGAAAAGCACGTCAGAGACGGCAGCGGATATAAAATCACGAACGAGGCGTTCCGCTCACAGTCTCAGTCGGATCGCGGCGTACCCTGTCCCCTCTCCGAAGTGAAGGACTGGGAGAACATCGAACCGGAGGTCAGGATCGACAAACTGGAAATTCCGCTGTTCGCTTATTTCCGCATCCCGCAGGGGAACACGGCAGATCCGACCTCTCCGCTGGGCGTTTCCGTCTTTGCGCGGGCCGTCCGGCTTGCCGAGGACGCGGATATGCTCTACGACGGGTATTTATGGGAGTATCAGTCCGGCCAGCGGGCCATTGACGCTTCCGAGGACGCCTTCGCCACGGTGAACGGTCTGCCCGTGATCCCGACCGGCTGGGAGAGATTGTTCCGCATGAACAAATTCTCCGTAGACGACGAGACGACGCAGGACCTTTTCAAGGACTTCTCTCCGGAAATGCGGGACGAGCCGTTCAAGAGGGGGTTAAACACTATCTTTGAGCAAGTCGAAGACAAATCCGGCCTTTCCCGCGGCATTCTTTCCATGCAGGAGAACGAGGCCAAGACCGCGACGGAGATCAAGATGAGCCGCCAGCGCAGCTATGCGACGGTCACGGACATCCAGAAGGCCCTTGAAACGGCTCTGGACGGCACGATCGCCGCCATGAACGCCCTGTGTGATCTGTATTCGCTCGCCCCGGGCGGGAAGTACGAGGTCTCTTACGTCTGGGACGACAGCATTGTGGTGGACGCCGAGACCGAGCGGGCCAACGACAGGCAGGACGTGGCGTCGGGTCTCATGAACGCCTACGAGTACCGTATGAAGTGGTACGGCGAGGACGAGGAGACCGCCCGTCAGAAGGCGGGAGAGGCCGGGCAGAAGTCTGACGACGACATCATGGGCTTCGGCGGCGGATTCGGAGGAAACGGGGGTACCGGAACATGAGAGCGCCGAAACTGCGCAGTTCCGTTCTCGCTTACATGAACGTGGTCGCCGACCCGAATCTGGTTCCCGACTATCAGCTGATGGGCGAGGGATTCACCAACCTCACCCAGCTCAAGGAGCCGTCCGAGTACACACGGAAGTTCATCAACGAGGAGAACACGACAACGGATGTCATCCGGTATGCCTCGGAGGTACAGTACGAGGTGGACGTGTTCTCGCAGAATCCCGTGATCCGGATGATCCTCGGCATCACGGACGCGGAGCTGCTGTCTGTCCGGACGGACGTCGTGACGGTTTATGCCGACGACATCGTGGCGAAGCCCGCGTACTGCACGGCCTTCCGGCGCCGGTACCTGATCGTCCCGGAACAGCTCGGCGAGGACGTAGAGGTACTCAGGACGAGCGGGCGCATGATCGCTTACGGCGAGAAGGAGGACGGCTTCTTCGACCGGGAGACGGCCCGCTTCATCGCCAAGTCCCTGTACACCGGCTCGTCCGTGATGCTGTACAACCGGAGCCGGTATAACATCGGCACCCACTTCAAGAAGGAGGTATAAAGCCATGGCAAGAGGAAAGCTCGGGAGCTACGTCGAAACTGCTCCCGCGAACGTCGACCTTGTTCCGATCCTGGCGGTTGGACGCAGCTCGTCCCCGAAAGGGACGGACTTCAACATCCGGAAAATCGCAATCGCCGCAAACGAGGGTGTGACCTTCCGGCTAAACGGAGAGACCTTCGTGATGACCGCGAGCGGCATGTTTGAAACAGCCGAAGATCAGATCGAGGTCCGTTCCCTGATCTTTGAGGGGGACGCAGCCGTAAACATCCGCTTCCTGTACTGACGGGAGGTGCCTATGATCATCAAGAGACGCACCGCGAAGCCGAAGGACGAACCCTCGCTGTTCGGCGGCGGGCCTGCGGGCTTCTTCGGACCGGGCGGCGCGAAGGGCGAGGAAAAGCCGAAGAGGAAGGGGCCGTTCCGTTTCAACCTCATGCTTTATAACCGGAGAAAGACCGATGCTGACGCCTGAGTTTCTGGAGGCCATGCCGAAACGCTTTGTGAATCTGTGGTCCGAGGTCGAAGCCGACATCACGGCGCAGATTGCCCGGCGGATGGTGAAAACCGATTTCACGGTCGGCGCGTCCTCGTCGTGGCAAATTCAGAAGCTCCTGGAAATGTCCAAGCTGGACGCGGACGTGACAAAGGAGTTGGCCAAAGCCACACGGAAGTCGGAGGCAGAGGTCAGACGGGCGATCACGGAATCGGGATTCACCGGCCTGTCGTACGACGAGCAGATCTACCGGAAGGCGGGCATGGATGTGAAAGGCGTCCGGTATGCCCTTACTCACTCCGTCGCTCTCCGGGACGTTCTGAACGCCGGCGTTGACAAGACGAACGGCCTCGTGAAGAATTTCACGCGGACAACGGCAAACACGGCCCAGCACGCCTACTACAACGCAATGGACAAGGCGTGGATCGAAATGATGTCCGGCGCGTACTCCCCGCAGCAGGTCGTGGCGCAGTCCGTGAAGGAGATCGCGGAGCAGGGCTATGAAAAGATCGCCTACCCTTCCGGCCATCGTGACAGAGTAGATGTCGCCGCCAGACGCGCCATCCTCACCGGAGCGAACCAGACGACCGCACAGCTCCAAATCACCCAGGCTGAGGAAATGGGCTGTGATCTCGTCGAAGTAACGGCCCACGCCGGCGCCCGGCCGACTCATGCCGTGTGGCAGGGGCGCGTCTTCTCCCTCTCGGGCAAGACGAAGGGGTACGGAAATTTCTACGAGGTTACAGGATACGGCACAGGCGAGGGGCTTTGCGGGTGGAACTGCAGACACAATTTCTACCCGTACTTTGAGGGCCTGTCCTCGTCCTCGTTCTCCACCGATCCGGCCAGGGAGTACCTCGGGAAATCCAACGAGGAAATGTACGAGGATTCACAAAAGCAGAGGGCTTTGGAGCGATCCGTGAGGCAGAGCAAGCGAGCTTGTCAAGCGCTCGACGCATCGCGCCGGGCATCGGAGGACGAAGCCCTGACCCGCGCTCTGACCGACGCTTACAACACCGCATCCGTTCAGCTCCGCAACCGTCGCAAGGCTCTGGAGGATTTCGTCGCCCTGAAGGATCGGACGATGCAGGCCGAGCGGACCGCCGTGAACGGATTCGGGCATTCTGAGGCCTCCAAAGCGAGCTGGGCGGCGAGAAAGACGCTTCAGGCTCAGATCGACAGGAACGCTCCGGCTCATACGGTGGGGCTGGCAGATATCGGAACGGAGACAAAGGAGATTGCCGGAAAAACTGTGTTGACAGGCAAACCGTCCGATGGTATAATGATCACGGATAAGCAATTCGGCAAAAAGACAGGAAAACACGCTGCTGACTACGGGCTTGATCCTGGCAAATCAGAAGACCGAGAAACGCTCCTCGGGATTGTCAAGGACATCATCGACAACGCCGACGAGATCCGTGTCGGATTCTGGCAAGGCCGGGAGGAAGACGAAAAGTCTCCCGCTGTTTTCTATGTCAAAGGTTCCGATGTCGTAATCACGAGAAATAACGAATTCGTCAGCATCATGAAGGGAGGGAAAAACAATGCGAAGGTTCAGAGGGCTCTTGTCCAATGAGGACGGTACCGTCAAAAACGAGAAGTTTGCGAAATACTTTGCCATCGTTGACCAGAAGGCCAAAGAACGGAACTGCATTTTCTTCATCTCCGAAGCGGACGGACGGGAGTTCTACGAGGACGATATGGAAGGCGACGATCTCTGGGGATGGCTGATCCCGGAAGATCGCGCAGACGAGTTTGAAAAGCTTTGGGCAGAGGGTAAGGAGAACGATGACTGGAACGACTTCTTCCTGTGCGCGGAATGGCGAAAGAAAGCTGATGGTTACGATGTGGAGTTTGTGAACTACCCCTCATAACCACAGCCGCGTAACTTCAAAACCCATATTCTTCTGACCTGGGCATGTCTGTGAAAACTGCCCTTTTTTCATGCCCATTTTGCCGTGAGGCAATGGAATACACGACCTGAGTAAGTCGTTAAACTGCTCTTTTTTTATGCCTATTTCGCCCACCCGGGGGCGTAATCACCGGGACGGCGCGGGATGCGACCCCGTAAAAAGCGTAGCCGAAGGAGACCACATGGAACGCTCTTTTCTCGAAAAGCTCGGCATCACCGATAAGGCGGTGCTGGATCAGATCATGGCCGAAAACGGCAAGGACATCACCGCGGCCAAAGCAGGCCTTGAGGCCGTGACACAGGAAAGAGACAAGCTCAAGACCGAGAACGAAGGACTGACCGAGCAGATCAAGACCCGTGACAACGACATCAAGGGCCTGAAGGATCAGCTCGGCAAGGACGGCGACCTCTCGGCGAAGCTGGGCGAACTGCAGACCAAGTACGACGCCGACACCAAGGCGCTGCAGGACAAGCTTTCGGCCCAGGCATACGACCATGCCGCGGACAAGTACCTCGGCGGATTCAAATTCAGCTCCACCCTCGCGCGGGAAGCTGTCCTCTCCAAGTTCCGGTCGAAGGCCTTCAAGATGACCGACGACGGAAAGTTTGAGGGCGCGGCCGAATTCATGGAAGAGCTGAAGAAGTCGGATCCTTCCGCGTTCGCCAAGGAAGACGGCGAAGGCGGCGACGAAGGGAACGGCACGGGCGGAGGAAACGGCGGCGGTCAGCCCCCGCACTTCTCCAACCCGAACGGAGGCAGCGGGAACGGCGGCGGTCAGACCAACCCGTTCAGCTTTTCCTTCTCCGCGGTCAGAAAGGCAGACAACAAATAACAGGAGGTAAAACACCATGCCTATGCAGAGCGTGAACTACGCAACCCAGTACGCACAGGCCCTCAGCCAGGCGTACCCGAACGTCCTTCATTTCGGCGCGATCTTCGCCCGGAATCAGGAGGGCGACTACCGCTGGACTTCCGCGAAGACCATCGAAGTTCCCAGCCTCAGGACTTCCGGCAGAAAGGACGCCAACCGCGACGTGATCAGCGGAGCGACCCGCAACTACGAGAACAGCTGGACTCCCCTGACCCTCCGCAACTTCCGTTACTGGAAGACCCTCGTCCATCCTCGCGACATCGACGAGACCAATCAGGTGGCGTCCATCGCCAACATCACCAAAGTGTTCAACGAGACCCAGAAGTTCCCGGAAATGGACAAGTACCTGATCTCCACCGCTTTCAGCGACTGGCAGAACACCGCCCGCGTTCCCTTCTCTGGCGCTCTGACCGTTGACAACATCCTGGAGGTGTTCGACGCGATGATGGAGGCCATGACCGAGCGCAACGTCCCCGCGTTCGGCCGTCATCTGTACATTCCCCCGTACATCAACACGATCCTCATGAACGCGAAGGACATCGCCCGCGAGCGCGACGTTCAGAACCGCTCCACCGCTGTCACCCGCGCCATCACTGAGCTGGATAACGTGGAAATCGAGGTCGTTCCCTCCGACCACATGCTCACCGCGTATGACTTCACCGAAGGCGCTGTCCGCGGCGTCTCCGCAAAGCAGATCGAGATGTGGCTCGTGCATCCGTCCTGCATCATCACCCCGATCAACTACGAGTTCTCCAAGCTCGACCCGCCCGCTGCCGGTTCTGACGGCAAGTACGTCTACTACGAGGAATCCGAGGAAGACTGCTTCCTGCTCCCCAACAAGGAGGCGGGCTGTGAGTTCTTCGTGTCCGGCATGGTGCTCGGCACGGCGACCTTCACCACCGCGGCGTACTCCGGTACCGGCGCTGTGGCCGGCGACGCGACCCTCACCCTGACCGCTCCTTCCGGTGCGAACCTGCTGGCGGGATCCCGCTACTTCTACAAGGCGCAGGCTTCCACCGCACCCGACGCGCCCGTGTACGGCGAATCCCTCCTCCACACCGAGTGGATCGAATGGGACGGCACGTCCACCATCAACGTCGCCAACGGTCAGAAGATGACCCTCGTCGTGACCGATTCGGAAGGCCGCGCCTACGCTTCCGGCACCGGCACCGTGACCTCCAAGACCTAAGGAGGGCTGAGGCATGACGAGAATCAGAAAAGGCAACAGGGAGCTGTCCGTTGAGGACGGCTCCGTTGATGCCTACATCGCGGACGGCTGGCAGATCCTGGACGCCCGCGGCAACGTGGTCCGTCATGGCACCACCGTTTCTTATTCGGGTCTTCTGATCGAGAACAACGAGCTGAAGCAGACGGTGAAACGGCTGGAAACGGTCGTCGCCTCTCTGGAAGCCGAGGGAGCCCGGAAAGAGGCGGACATTGCCGCGCTGGTGGACGAACTGGAGAAGGTGAAAGCGGCGCAGAATGGCGTTGCAACGCCCTCTCCGAACGCATCCGAAGCCAAGGACGGAACGAAGCCCGCGAGGAACGCCAAAACAAAGGAGTGAGGAGCTGATGGCGTACATCGACTACGAATTCTACACGGGAACGTTCGGCGGTTCCGACGTGCCGCAGGAGGATTTTACCCGGCTTGCGCAGATGGCTTCGGACATCGTGGACGCCATCGTCTACCACCCGATCTCCGAAGTCACGGAGCGGGTCAAGCGGGCGGTCTGCTATGAGATGGACATGCTTTTCGCGCAGGGAGGCGCAGACGCCGCCAACGGACAGTCCTCCAGCGAAATCTCCTATGAGATGCTGGGCGACTACTCCGTGACCGCGCAGACGTCGTCTTCATCCTCTTCGTCCGCATCCATGTCCCTGAACGGCATCCCGATTTCAAAGCTTGCGGAAAGCCTGCTCCGCGCGGAAGGCCTCATGTCACGATGGGCCTACGCCGGAACGCGCATTGACAGGGGGTGACGGTATGAGCCGGGTACTCGGCAAAGAAGCCACTCTCTACACATACCTCGGAGAGGTCAACCGGAAAGCGGCATATGCAGTCAGCAAACTGCGGAACGTGTACTACCGGGAATCTGCGGGGATCACGGCGGGAAATACCGCTCCCGCGGATTCCATGACGTTGTATGTGTTCGACCGTAAATCCAAAGTTACCACGTTCGACGGCGGCGCCCTCAGCTTCCACGATGACGGAACGGACATCATCGTTCCGGGGATCCACGGGGATGTGGAAAATCCCATTTCTCTCCCCGGAGCCCGGAAGGTGATGTTCGTCGCCCGCTTCAAGCAGGGATCGCCCCGGATGTGGCACTGGAAGGTGGTGGCAAGGTAATGGACTACAGACTGGAACTGGACCAGGCCGGCGTTATCGCCCGGTTCGCTCCGCGCTTTTCTCTGGCGCAGAAATTCCTGGACAACGAAGTTCTGAAGGACTGCGACGAATACGTTCCGATGCGCACAGGAAATCTTGTGCGCTCCGGGCAGCGCGGAACCGTCCTCGGATCCGGCAAAGTGATTTACAACGCGCCGTATGCGGCGAAGTGCTACTACGGCACGCACCTCCACTTCTCCAAGGATCTGCACCCCAAAGCTACGGCGCAATGGTTTGAAAGGGCGAAGGCCGTGAACCGCCAGAAGTGGGTGGACGGTGCGCAGAAGATCGTAACCGGAGGTGCGTAATGAACGACAACACGATCTGGCGCATCCTCCTCGACCATCTGAACACCTGGCCGGACAAGCCATGCGAAATCCTCTATGACCGATTTGAGAAGGAACCGCCGACGATGCGGATGCAGCAGCTGACGGGAACGGTCGTTGAGAGGAAATACGTGAACGGATCCTTCATCGGCCTTTATCCCTTCGTCCTGGCCCTCCGGATTGACGGGCTGGACACGGAAACCCGCCTGGACGCCTCGGACAAGCTGGATGCGCTGACCGGATGGCTGAACGCGAATCCGCCCGACCTCGGGGAAAACCGCATCTTTTACAAGTTTGAGGCGACAACGCCGAGCCAGTCCGCCATCTATGAGGACGGATGCGAGGACTACGGCATCACTGTCACCATGCGCTACTACGAGAAAGGAGCATGAAAATGCCTACTGAAAACACCTCCTCTTTCACCGGGCTTGTTACCCGGAACAAGAGACAGTCGTACATGAACACCGGAACCGTGAACGAGCCGGCCTACAGTCTGATCGGCGAAGGTTTCACGTCTCTGGCCGAATCCAAGAACCCGAGCGAATACTCCCGTCACTATGTGCATGAGGCGACGGAGCGCACCGACGTAACCGGCTACGCTCCCTCCATCGCCTACGCGCTGGACGTGTATTCGGATGATCCCTGCATCCAGAAGATCATCGAGATCACCGACAAGGAAGAGGTCGGCGCGGCCGCGCAGGTGGAGGTCGTGAACGTCAACCTGTTCGAGCCCGGCACGACCACCGGCACCTACGTCGCCTACAAGCGCTCTTATGCTGTCGTCCCCGGAAACGTGGGCGAAGGTACGGACGCGCTGAATTACACCGGCACCTTCAAGGCTGTCGGCGATGCGGTCAAGGGGACCTTCACCCTGTCCTCCAAGACCTTCACCGCGGACACCTGATTTTCTGAGTACCCCTTCGGGGGTGGGCGGGTCGGAGGGAAAACTTTATAATTTCACATATCCAGGAGGCACCACATGGAACAGCCCAAGATCATCACCAATTTTGAGTACAACGGAGTGTCCTACTACTTCGACGCCGAGGACGTGGAGTGCATGGAGCGGTACGCGGATGCAGCGGACAAGATGGCCGAAAAAGCAGATAAGATCGGGGACATGAACAAAGGCACCCCCAGAGACAGGCTCGGTGTTCAGCGCTTCTACTGCGAAAGCGTCAGGGGCTTTTTCGATGACATTTTCGGAGAAGGTGCGGGCAAGGCGATCTGCGGCGAGAAGATGAACAGCCGGACGGACAGCGAAGCGTACGCTGCCTTCATCGGCTTTGCCCGCAGTCAGGCCGAGGCTGGTACTGCTGTCCGCGCCTCTATTGCGGACACCTATCTCAATCGCTCCGAAAGACGGGCGGCCGCCCGTAAATCATGAGAGAGGCAAACATCCTTCTGGATGCCCTGCCTACCAAGGTTACGGTAAGCGGCGAAGAATACCCGATCGACACCAATTTCCGGACCGGGATTCAGTTTGAGATGTTGATGGGAGATCGAACGCTTGGAAAGAAAGAAAAGGCGCTCATAGCTCTGCGGCTGTATTACGGCAACAACATCCCCCGTGATATCGACGGCGCGGCTTTGGCAATGGTTCGCTTTTACCGATGCGGGACGGATCCCGACGAGCGCTCCGAGACAACGGCCCGCAGCGCGGTCGGTCGGAGACGCATGGACAAGATCTACGATTTCGACGTTGACGCCGCCCTCTTTTACGCAGCCTTCCTGACGCAGTACGGGATCGATCTGAACGAGATCGACTACCTGCACTGGTGGAAGTTCATGGCTATGTTTGAGGGGCTGAGCCGGGATCACGAGATACAGCGCATCATGCAGATACGCGGTACCGATCTTGCCTCCATCGAGAACCAAAAAGAAAGGCAGAGAATCGCGAAGCTCCAGGACAGATACCGGATCGAAGCTGGCCTGACTGCAGAGGAAAAGGCCAACATCGCCGGATCCGTTTTCGGCTGATTGTTCCGGAAGGTTACACCATAATTGCCGCACGTTCACGGCATAAACGTATGATCCCAGAGCGGCCGCTGACTGGGAATGTCAGCCGAAAGGAGGGATTGACATGCCGGGGGCAGACGGCTCCATTATCATTGACACAAGCATAGATTCCAGCGGTCTCAAAGAAGGTTTGGCCAAGCTCGCCGAATCAATTTCGGACGGTATGGAAAAATCGCTCAGAGCCGCCGCAGATGTCTTTGAGGACGCAGGAAACGGCGCCCAGAAGATGAGCGACGCTCTGAAAAGCGCCGGGGACGCAATGGACGACGCGAGCCGTTCCATTGACGGAGCTGGCGACACTGCCGAGAAAGCCGGAGACGAGATCGAGGAGGCTGGCAAGAAGGCAGATAAATCCGGCGACGATGCAAGCTCTGGCGGCGGTAAATGGGAAAAGTTCGGGAGTATCATGGCGAGCGTCGGAAAGATCGCGCTGGAAGCTCTCGGAGCCGCCACCGGAGCGGCGGTCGGATTCGCCAAAGCATCCGTGGAAACCGGCGCGGAGTTTGACGCCGCCATGTCAAAGGTCGGCGCAATCTCCGGTTCTTCCGGGGACGAGCTGGACGCGCTGAGAGACAAAGCCCGCGAGATGGGATCCGAGACCGTATTCTCGGCCTCCGAAGCAGCCGAAGCCATGAACTATATGGCTATGGCGGGCTGGGAGGCCGGGGATATGCTGGACGGCATCGAGGGCATTATGAACCTTGCCGCCGCATCGGGCGAATCTCTCGGAACCACGTCTGACATCGTGACCGACGCGCTCACTGCTTTCGGCCTTGCCGCGGAGGATTCGGCCCATTTCGCCGATGTGCTCGCGTCGGCGTCTGCATCCGCCAATACGAATGTCGGGATGATGGGCGAAACTTTCAAGTACGTTGCGCCCGTCGCCGGAGCCTTAAACTACAGCGCGGAAGACATTGCCGTCGCAGTCGGTCTGATGGCCAACTCCGGCATCAAGGCATCTCAGGCGGGCACCACGCTCAGAGCCGCGCTCACCTCCCTCGTGAAGCCCTCCGAGGATGCAATGGATGTCCTCGGAAAACTGGGACTTGTGGAGCTTGCGGAAGGCGCTGAGGACTTCGTTGCAGATCTGACACAGCTTGAGGATGAAATGCGGGCTGTGGACGAGAAGACCGAAGCGCTCGCTAAAGCGCAGGCGAAATATCAGGAGGTCGTCGCAAAGGAGGGGGAAAGCTCCGATAAAGCCGCCGAAGCGCTGAAGAAGGTGGAAAAGGCCACCTATAACCTTCAGAAAGCGGAGAAGAAGCTTCAGGCCGGTAAGGACGAACAGATGCGGGAACAGTATGAATATACCACGCTCCTGCAGAATTCGGACGGATCCATGAAGGACTTCTCCGAGACGGTGGAAACGCTTCGGGCCGCTTTCGCCGGGCTGGATGAAGCGACACAGGCGGAGTACGCCGCGACCATATTTGGCCAGCGGGCGATGTCCGGTATGCTCGCCATCATCAATTCAACCGACGAAGATCTGTCGAAGCTGACGACAGAAATCTCCCGTTCGTCCATGAGCATGGACGAGATCACGCAGAGCGTTCAGGACTCCGGCGTTGCATGGGAAAAGTACACCGGCAACTTCGACGGCATTGATACCCTCGTCGACGAGATGGTCACGAAGCTGACCGAAGCCGGAATGAGTGCGGAAGAGCTTGCCGAACACCTGAATACTGAATACGACATTGATATCGCTGACGCCATCGCGGCGGTCGAAGCGGTTCAAGTGGCGATGGACGACAGCACCGGCGCTGCGGAACGCATGGCGAAGACCATGACGGACAACCTCGCCGGGGACATCACGATCTTCAAGTCTGCTCTGAGCGACGCGCAGATCGAGCTGTCCGACCAGCTCACGCCGTCCCTCCGGGAATTCGTTCAGTTCGGCACCTCTGCTCTGCAGGATCTCACCACGGCGTTCAAAGAGGGCGGTCTTGACGGTGCTATGGAGGCGCTGGGCGGTATTCTGTCCGACGCGCTGTCCATGATCGTGGAATCCCTGCCCGGCTTCCTGGATGCCGGGATGCAGCTTCTCGGAGCACTCGGACAGGGGATTCTGGACAACCTTCCGGCCATTACGCAGGCCGCTCTGGATGTCATTACGGAGCTGACGATGCGCCTTCTGGAGGCTTTGCCACAGATCGTAGAAGCCGGAGTTGAGATCATATCCATGCTGGTCGTGGGGATCGGCGAGGCTCTGCCTACACTGATTCCGGCCATCGTCGAAGCGATCGTTCTGATTGCGAAGGCTCTGATCGACAACCTTCCCACTCTGGTGGACGCATTGTTCGTCCTCATGGAAGGACTTGTGGTCGGTCTGATCGACGCAATTCCCGTCCTCATTGAAGCGCTTCCTGACCTGATCAACAGCGTCGTTCAGGCGATTGTGAAGCTCTCGCCCGTACTGATCGACGGATGCGTGAAGCTGGTTCTGGCGATTGTTGAGAACCTGCCTCATATCATCTCGGCTTTGGTGGACGCGCTCCCCGACATCATTGTGGCTATCGTTCAGGGGCTTATAGCTCTCGGCAAAGAAGCCCTCTCCCCAGCCGGGCTTGAACTCACTCTGCAGATTGTTGCAGGCCTGATCGAGGGCATCGCCCAGATCGCGGAGGCCTGCTTCGAAATCGGAGCCGCGCTCATGGCGGGGATCATCGAGCTTATCCCGGGAATGAAAGGCGCTGGGAAAGATGTGCTTGAGGGCATCGTGAGCGGTATGCGGGAGGCTATGGCGTCCCTGCACGAATTCATCCAGGGCGTCGTTGAGAGCGTTGTCGGATGGTTCAAAGACCTGTTCGGGATCCATTCTCCCTCAACGCTCATGCGGGACACCATCGGCAAAAACCTGATGGAAGGCCTGGCAGACGGCATCAAGGCGTTCATCTCCAAAGTCACGGACGCGGCGAAGCAGATTCCCGGAAAGATCCGCGACGGGATCCAGTCGATGTGGAACACCATCACGGGCGTCGGGAAGAACATCATCGGCGGCATTGCGGACGGACTCAAGAACGCTTTCACCACGATAGTGGACGCGGCAAAATCCCTTCCCGCCAAGATCTGGGAGGGGATTCAGTCCATGTGGTCATCCGTCACCAATATCGGCAAGAACCTGATCGCCGGTATCACGGACGGCCTGACCGGAGCGTTCGACACGCTCAAAAACGGAGCCAAAAACGCGGCAGATACCATCACGGGCACGTTCAAGAATCTGTTCGGAATCCATTCCCCCTCCAAGCTGATGCGGGATCAGATCGGTAAGAATCTGGCCCTCGGCATTGCGGAGGGGCTGGAAGACGGAGAGGATTCCATCTACGCGACGCTGGACGACATCGCCGACGCTATGGGCGACAAGAACATCTTCGACCGACTGAACGCCGCGTTTGAAGGGGCGCAGGAGAAGATCAACTTCGACCGCTCCCCGCGCGGGTCCGCTTCTGTTGACGACAGGCCGGAGGATCCCGGGCGGGAAAAGCGGGACGAAGAGCGCGAACGCCCAATGATGGTAGACGCGCATATCGAGATCGACGGCCGGGAATTTGCCCGTGTGGTGACCCCGGCCATTTCAAAGGAACTGGCATGGGAGGGGGTGTAACGGATGACCATCGACGGAGTTGACATTTCAGTATTCAACGCGGCCCTTGTCGGACTGTCGGCGGGGCTGCCTGATATTACGAACACCTACTTCTACGACGGCTCCATGAAAAGCCCGCGTCTGATCCGTCTCGGCGGAAATGTGGGCCTCAGAAAAATCAGTCTGAATTTTGAGGTAAACGGCGTCTCGGAACACAACACGGCCCTGAACGTATCGAACCTTCTGAACGCGCTCCGGCGTGGATCGGAAATGGAGATCGGCGACGGGTACAGCTACTACTACGCCATCGACAGCGTGGGGGAATCTCCCGAGAGGATTTCCCCCACGATCACCACGCTGTCCGTGGTCTGCGTCGGGTACCGGCACGGATCGACGGTAACGCAGACTCTTTCCTCCTCCGGAACCGTGACGGCGACGGGCAACTATGCGACGCCCGCCAGATTCACGATTCAGAAAACGTCCGGCACGACGTTCCGGGTCAACGATATGATCTACACGGGGGAGGCGGGAGCAGAAACGATTGTGATTGACGGCTTCGCCAAGAAGGTTACGAAGAACGGGGCAAACATTTTCTCGCGGATGCAGATGACCTCGTTCCCGCTCCTTTCTCCCGGCACGAACACGATCACCATTGTCGGAACCGGCACGCTGACCGTCGAATACCAGCCGATCTTCCTGTGAGGTGAGCGATGGCAGCAAAATACAGATACAATCTCAGTCCATACAACATCATCCGCCCGGAGGAGGAACACGGAGAGGATTTTGAGACCGCGGAAGGCATCCTCTCCGTCGTCATCGGCAGCGACGAAATCCCCGTTTCGGAATACCGGAATTTCTATATCGACCACAAGCAGGACGGCCGGGACTGGCTCGGCTTCACGCTGGCGGTCGATTCAGAGCTGTACCGGGGCATCTCGGAAGAGACGAAGGTCCGGTACAGGGGCGTGGACTATCTCTGCAAGAAGATCTCCGACGGGCACATCGAATGCGAGATCGATCTTGACTTCCTGAAGAAGGGCTTCCATGAGACCTTCACCTCCGCAAAACCGCTTTCGTCCCTGCTCGCCGACATCCTCCCGGTCGGATGGACAGCGCACGGCGCGGTGCTGATCCACGGATCCCCGACCATCGAGCTGGAGACCTGCACCGACCTCGACATCCTGACGGAGGCGCAGACGGAATACCGATGCTGGTTCTCATGGAATCATGCGGCGAAGATCTGCACGGTCGTTTCCGCCGACGCTGTGATTCGCACGGGCGAATACGTCACGGACGAGCTGAACCTCCGTAACCTGTCCTTCAAGGGATCCTCGGTGAACTTCTGCACCCGGCTCTATGCCTACGGCAAATCCGGAGCCAGCATCGACAGCGTGAACGGCGGGAAGAAGTACATCGACGACTTCTCCTACTCGTCCAAGCTGATCGTGGGGTACTTCAAATGCGACTACGAGCTGCCCGCGAACATCCTTAAAGCGGCGCAGTACGAACTTTCCCTCAGATCCCATCCGGAGCGCTCCTACGAGTGTGACGTGGTGGATCTGGCCAAGCTCTCCGACGAATACGACTTTCTGGACTTCCAGCTCCACCGGACGGTGACGCTCATTGACACCCGGCGCGGGATCAACGTGGATCACCGGATCGTGGAGTATGTGGAGTACCCGGACGAGCCGGAGCGGAACACCGTCACCCTTGCCCGCGCCGTGCGGAAAATGGCGCAGATCAAGGAGGTTATCAAGAACTCCGTCGACGAGGTGAAAATCCAGATCGCGGAGGTCAACGCGGCAGTCGCCGAGGACGTAGCGACGATTCAGGCCAACATCAGCGAAATCAACGCGAGCGTCAATACCGTGGCGAACGACGTGGCGACGCTGAACACGAAAACGGCGTCCCTCAGCTCCCGGCAGGACCGTACCGAGACGGCACAGGCTTCTCTGACCCAGACCGTGGCCTCTCAGGGGGCGACGATCAACGGCGTCGTGACGTGGCAGGCGACGACCTATGTCAACGACCGGCAGGAGACCGCAAACTCCCTCGCGGCGATCAATGTAACAGCGACTTCGCAGGGGGCGCAAATCACTGCCCTTGCATCGTGGAAGGACACCACGTATGTGAATGACCGGCAGGTCGTGAACGAGGCTCTGGCGGCGATCAACGCGACGGCGAATGCGCAGGGGGCGACCATCGAATCGGTGACGACGTGGAAAAGCACCACTTACGTCAACGACCGGCAGGAAGTCACCGCTGCGCTCGCCGCGATCAATCAGACCGTATCGAATCAGGGCGCTTCCATAGGAGCTTTCACGCACTGGTATGAGGTAACCTACCCGAACGACCAGAAACAGCTCCGGGAGGCGGTAACAGCCATCGAACAGTCTGTCTCTGCACAGGGCGCGTCAATTACGGCTCTAGCGGGGTACACAACTGAAACGGTCAGCACCTTCACGGACGCGCTCGCACAGATGAACGCGACCGCGAATGCGCAGGGGGCGCAAATCACAACTCTCACGACATGGGTGAACGAAACCTATGTTTGTGACCGGAGACAGACCAACGAATCCCTTGCCGCGATCAACCAGACCGTAAACTCGCAGGGAGCGGAAATCAACAGCCTCACAACATGGAAGGCCACGACCTACGCGAATGATAAAGAGACAACCCAAGAGGCTCTTGCCGCCATCAATCAGACGGTGAGCAGTCATGGGGCGTCGATCAGTACCCTCACGGAATGGAAATCCTCTGCGACGACCGCTATAGCATCCGCGTGGAACACGGCAAACGAAGCCGGGGCAGCTGCGGGTTACGTCGTGGAAAAGACGACCAACGGCCACAAGCTGAAAGCCTCCATCGTCATTGAGGCGATCAACAACGAGAGCACCGCGCACATCAGCGCTGACCGGATCAACTTCGAGGGCTTCACAACCTTTGTCCGGCCGAGCGACCTGCAGGGCGGCGGATCGGTCACGACCATCAACGGCGGGCTGATCACCACCGAGACCATCGACGTCGGGAGCATCAAAAAGTCCACGATGACGAACGGGACACGGGCTGTTGCGTTCGACGCAGGCATCCAGACCTCCTATGTCCGGACGAACGACATCACGGCGACGGGACAGCTCAATCTGGGCGCAACGCTCGTTGCTGTCGGGGCGGCTCTGAAAGTCAACGGGAAGAATGTGCTGGTGGAAGGGGACGTGGACCTCACGGGCTACGCCACCCAGACGTGGAGCAACAACGCCTTTGCCGTAAAAGATCACGTCCATTCCGGGTACCTGAACACCACCTCCGCAAACGCCGATACGCTTGTGGTGAAGAAGGTGGGCAGCACCGACAGCTACAATATCGCGCTTGTCGGTCACGGGCATTCCAACTACGCCCTCGCCAACCACACGCACGACGACATGGCTACCATGACGTGGGTGGGCAGTCAGGGCTATGCGACGCAGAACTGGGTGAATACCGGTTTTGCCTCGACCGGTCATGCTCATGCCGGGATGCTGACCTTAAAATCGGCCAACACAACCGCCATCGTCTTTACCTCAGCAGGAGCAACAACGCAGTACAGTGCGGCTGCGGTAGGTCACGGACACTCAAACTACGCCGCCAGCGACCATACTCACGAGGGGATGGCGACGCAGAACTGGGCGAACGGAGCGTTTGCCTCTCTCGGTCATACGCACGCCGGAACCATGACGTTCAAGTCCGCCAACACGAGCACGGTGGTGCTGAGCGCTGTCGGCGACACGACGCAGTACAATCTGGCGACAGCGGCTCACACGCACACCGGGTACGCCTCTTCCGATCACACCCATGCCGGAATGTTCTCGTTCAGCGCTGCGGTTGGATCGAACCTCACGATGGCGCGGGCAGGATCGACAACGACGTATGTTGTAGCGCTGGCCAACCACACGCATACCGACCTCACAACAACAGACCTCATGAAGTTCAGCTCCACAAGCGGAGCAGAACTGAAACTGTCCCGGGTTGGATCCACGACATCCTACACCGTGGCTCTGGCGAACCACACGCACACCGGGTACGCCTCTTCCGATCACAGCCATACTGACTATTTCAAGTTTGGTTCCACAATCGGGACGAACCTGAACATGGCGAGGATCGGAACCACCACAACCTACTACAACGTGGCCCTGGCAAACCACACGCATAGCGGTTTGATTTCGTCTGCAGACCTCTCCGGACACCTGTCTTACAGCAGCGTTTCCGGCACAACGCTTGTAGCGACGAGCGTGGGAAGCACGACGAAGATCAATATCGCCCTTGCCAACCACACGCACGACTTCACGACGACCGATCACATGAAGTTCAAGAGCACGAGCGGGGTAAATATTACCCTGACGCGGCTCGGGGCTACGACAAACACCGACTATAACTTCTCCCTCGCCAACCACACCCATACAGGGTATATCTCTTCTTCCGATCTCTCCGGGTATCTTGAGTACAACAGTACCTCCGGCTCTACGCTGATCCTCACAAGCGGAACCACCACGAAGATCAACGTCGCCCTTGCGAACCATACGCATGACACCGATATCGTGGATCACATGCTGTTCGGAAGCACGTCGGGCACGAACATCACCTTGAAGAGGATCGGGGCGTACTCCAACACCAATTACACCTTTGCGCTGGCCAACCATACACACGACACAGCAGAGGTGAACTACACCGACCTGTTCAAATTCAAGAGCACGACCGGAGCCAATATTACTCTCACGAGGATAGGGGCATATACCAACACGGACTACGCCTTCTCCCTTGCGAACCATACGCACTCGGGCATGGAAGTCAACTATGCGAACCTGCTCCAGGTCGTCAACAAAAATGACACGACCGGAGTAGTGAACGCGAAATATGTCACCTATTCCGCCTACGGCACTTCCAGCACGACGACGCTCTCCCTTGCGCTGTGGTCTTCAAACTCCGGAGGCGGGGGAAGCACCGTCGATTTCATGAAATTCAACTCCACGACCGGAGCCAACATCACCCTGACGAAGATCGGGAGCTATTCGAACACCAACTACACGTTCTCGCTGGCAAATCATACGCACAGTTCCTATGTCTCCACCGGAGACCTGAACGGAAAATGGTATGTGAACATCAACGGAACCAAGTACTACCTCAGAAGCCCGTAATGCCGCGGTACGGCATACCCATAAATTTCTTTTCTGGAAGGAGATCACTATGATCGACGTCATCATCACCGCTTACCATATGCACGATCTGATCGACCGTGCCATCGCATCCGTCCTGATGCAGGACATGAGGGAGGGGGTGACCGTCACCATCGTTGACGACGCGGACGAAGAGCCCTACGACGACGTCGTAGAGCGATTCCGCCCGTTCCTCGGAGACCGCATCCGCATCATCCGGAAGGAGGAAAACACGGGCTGCGGAGATTCCCGGCAGGTGGGCATTGACGCCTGCACCGCGAGATACTTCACCTTCCTCGACGCGGACGACGTTTTCTGCACTCCCTTCGCTCTGTCCACGATGGTGAATACGGCGGAGGAGCACAACGCCGACATCGTTTCCACGAATTTCGTGGAGGAGATCGACGTCGGCAAATTCGTCACCCACGAGAAGGACCGGACGTGGATGCACGGGAAGCTGTACCGAACCGAGTTCGTCCACTACAACGACATCCGCTTCAACCTGGCGCGGAGCAACGAGGACAGCGCGTTCAACACCCTGTGCTACTCCCTGTGCGAAACGCAGTGTCATGTGGATTACGTCACCTATACCTGGATGAATAATCCCGCCAGTCTGACCCGGACCCGCGACTGGCTCCGGGAGACGGTCTGCGAATTTGTGGGGAACGCCACCTATGTTGTGGACACGCTTCTCAAGCGGAGGCTGGTTCCCTCAAAGTTTGCCGACGTTTTCCTCTCCTACCTGACCACGATCTACGGCTATTACTGCCAGTTCCTCGCGGAAGGCAGGGAGAAATCCTTCCTCGACGAGTACCTCGCTGCGGCAAGAAAATACTGGGCGGCGGGCAATGGCGAACGGTGGTTCTACGATCCGAAATACCGGAACGTCCTTGCCACCTACTACAACCACAACGGCGTATTGGACAGTCTGAGAGCGCGGAATCTGATTGTCCTTTGCGACATAAACCATTTTGCAAAAATGATCGGAGGTAACAAGCATGACCAGAACCGTAAACGGTAACACCTACAACGGGTACACCCGGAGCGCGAGCATCACCGAAACTACCACCAAGAGCGAGGACCTGAGCGCGCTCGGCAACCTGCTCTACAACCTCTCCGGCATCGAAGGCCGGATCGAATACCTGACCGAGCACGGGCAGACCGATACCCCGGAGTATGAAAACCTGATTGCCGACCGGGACGCGAAAAAGGCGGAAATCGCGGCAATGCAGAGCTACATCGCCGGGTACGACCAGGAGGCTGAATAATGGCTCAGATGACCATGTACGAGGGGATCAACAACTCCCCGATCACCGCACTGGACGGGGACCTCTCCGCCAGTGCGACGACCATCCCCGTCGTGGCCGCGTCCGCCTTTCCCGCCCCGCCTTCTCTCTGCACCATCGGGACGGAGGACAACGCGGAGCTGGTGCTTTACACCGGCATCTCCGGATCGAAGCTGACCGGATGCACCCGCGGGTACAACGGCACGACCGCCCGGGCATGGCCGGATGAAACCTCGGTCTACCGGGCGTTCTCCGAATACGACCAGAAGGCCATCCAGAGCAACATCCGGGATCATGAATCCCGGCTTGTGCAGGTGGAGGCCAACACGGAGCCGTATGTAGCCCGGTACGGCGTTTCCGGCGTCGGCAAGTCCGCGGCTGCTCTGACCCGTCTGTGGGAGGCGGTCGGTCTGAACGCCACACCCGGCACCGATCAGACGGCGGGCAGCTCCGACTTCGACGGCATTGTCCCCTTCAATCGCCGGAAGTGCGTCGGTTCGTGGTCCCTCGCGGACGGCGCGGCCAAGTTCACGGTGAACGCCTATCAGGGCGATGCGGATTACGCCGAGGACGGCACAATGGGTGACTATGTGGCTGTGGAGGTCACGCCCTTCTACTACATCGACGACCGGGAGAACGGCATCCTGGGCGTTTCTGCGGGGCATCACTACGGCTGGGAGATCCACCCGGTCTGCAAGGATGCGGACGGGAACGTGCGGGAGAAGACCTATCTGCCCGTGTATGAGCTGGCCCTGAAGGACGGACACGCCGTCTCCCTGCCGGGGTATCATCCGGTATTCGGCGCGTACAAGACCGTATGGGATTACGCCCGGACCTACGGTGACGGCACCGCCCTCGCGGACTGCGCCATCATCGAGCCGTCCGTCGTGGATCACTACGAATGGCTCCTGCAGACCATCGAATGGGCGACGCAGAACCCGCAGACAAAGATGGACGGTGCGGTGTCTATGGCGTATGCGGCGGGGGACACCATTTACCTCGACGCCACAAACGCCAACTCCGTTGTCTGCACCGGAGCCATCGGAGACAAATTCGTCGTGGGGCAGACAATTTACATCGGCGCAGAACATGGCGCGACTCCCTCCGGGGTCGATGCGTACAACGTCATCACGGCGATTGAGAAGTGCGACGCCACGGGTGCGGTCAGCTCCTCCGGCACGTACCGAAAGATCACCTTCGACGGCACGGCGCGGTCAGCGACGGGCGGTACAACGAAAATCGCTTCCCGCCCGTGGAAAACCGGATCCTGCGCGTCCGTCCTCGGGCACACGGGCTCCCCGGTCTCCAACAGCTCCGGGAAATATCCCTGCATGTACCGCTGGCGCGAGAACCCGTACGGGAACATCAACAAGACCTGCCTCGACCTGATGGATGTCCGCGTCGCGGATGGATCCAGCTACAAGCTGCAGTGGTACTACAACCCGGATCTGACGCCGGCGAAGTATTATCCCTCCAGCACAAGCAAACCGGACGCTACCGACCTGAACAACGCGGCCAACGGATGGAAGCTCCTGTCCGTGGAAACGCCCGTGGACAGCTACAAAGACGGGTACATCAAGGAAGAGGGAGCCGATCCCGAATACCCTCTTATCCGCGTTCCCACGCTCACGACCGGAGGATCTGCGTCAACGTACTACTGCGACTACGCCTACCTCGTGAACTCCCCTGTCGTGCGGGCGGTGCGTCGTCGCGGCCACCTGAACATTGGCGCGTACTATGGTCCGCGCTACGTCTACGCGTTCTACGCCCCGTCGGCCGCGTATTGGCACTACGGCGGCGCCCTTTTCTTCTCCCAGAAGGGGTGAATGCGGCGGCGTAGTCGCCGCAGAGGGGACCGCAGTCCCCTCGTTCCCCCTCTTATACCGCGGAGCGGTCGCGTAAATTTATTTTTTCCATTACGGATTTCGTAATAATCTTCCGTTTTGCGGATGGGACGCGGGAAACGTGCTATAATCCGAACAAACGGGACTGCAATGTGTCCGGTAGCGGCCCTGACCGCTCCCGCCAACCTCGTGAA
>DFFD01000092.1:22135-37204 GCA_002369495.1 Lachnospiraceae bacterium UBA3785
CCGCGCTACGTCAACGCGAACAACGCCCCGTCGAACGCGAATTGGAACTACGGCGGCGCCCTTACCCCTTATCCAGTCAACGCGAATCCCCTTTGACCATTATCCGCAAGCCCTATACACATTGCTTTTCCGTGGTCCCGCGAGGGATCGAAATACCATCCGACTGGAATCGGTGTGGTAGGTTACTTCTCGAAGCACCGAAAGGGATGAAAAGACATGAACCGTGTCGGGTATATCTGGGAAAAGTTCTGCACCGTTGAGAATGCACGAAAAGCCATATACTCCGGCACGGAGAACAAACGGAACGACCGCGTTGTGCGCCGCATCTTCGGATTCAGCGAGAACGGCGGTCTGAACCCCGACAAGGTGGAGGCTTACGCCAAGCGCCTTGTCGCCGAGCTGGAAGCGGATCGTTGGCACCACGCCCCCGGGCGTAGGGAAACGATCCGTTCCAGCGGAAAAACGCGGGAAATTGAGATCGCCCGGCTTCACGACCACTTTGTACAGTGGATGGTGATCCTGGCAATCGAAGATTACCTCATGAAGCGGATGTACCGCCACTCCTTCGGGAATCTCCCCGGCCGGGGGATCCACGACGCGATGCTGTACCTCCAGAAACACGCCCGGGCCGGAAAGTACAAGTACTTCGTTCACCTCGACATCCGGCACTTCTACCAGTCGGTAGACCTCGATCTGCTTTCGGAAATGATGCACCGGCGCTTCAAGGACGCGCGGTATCTGAAAATCGTCGATGAATGCATCTACTCCTCCGTGCGGACGGGGGACGACGGGCTGAACCGGAACCTTGCCATAGGCTACTATGACAGCCCGTGGTTCGCCAACATCTACCTTGATCCGCTCGACCATTTCATCACGGAAGATCTGTACAAAGAGCGGAGAGGAAAGCGGACGAAGCTGGTTCCGGTCTATGCCCGGTATGTGGACGACCTGCATCTGCAGGGCAACTCGGCGAGCGACCTGAAGAAGGCCGTGAAGCAGATCATACGCTTCTGCCGGGAACGGCTGCATATCGACATCAAGGAGAGCTGGGAGATCTGCAGAGTGGGCGAGCTTCTTCCGCCTGATGAAAAAGGCAGGCAGAAGCTGAAGCCCGGGACAAAGCGGATCGACATGGTGGGCTATACCTTCACCACGACAACCACGACCCTGCGGGACACGAATTTTCTCTCCACGCGCCGGCTGGCCAGGAAGATTTCGAAGCGTCTCCGGGAGCGGGGCTTTGTGGTTTTGCAGAACGCGCAGGCTTTTGTCAGCAAGGCGGGATGGTTCTCCCATGCCGACAGCCGGACGTTCTTCAAGCGGTACATCGCCCCCGTCATCGATCCAAATTTTGTGAAGGAGATCATATCATATGCGAGTAAAAACGGAATTGTCGGAGAAGCCGCCCGTCTATACTGTAGTCCAGGAGGGGACGGAGGCGGTCATCACATTCTATACGGATGTTGTTGAGGCAGAGAGGGACGGAGAGGCCGTCTGGGAGGCCGTAGAGTGGACGGAGAAGCGTCCCTGGGCGGACAACCTTCCCGAGCGGATCGCCGCCGATCCCGACCTCTGGCGAAGCAATATTCAGCACCTCACCGAAGAGGAGGAGCGGAGAGCAGCCGACCGCGAGCGGGACGCCGCCATCGCGGAAGATCTGCCCGATCTCGTCCTCGACCTTGACTTCCGCCTGACTCTGGTGGAAGAATTCGGCTATTAAGCCGGGAAAGGAGATGCCATGAAGGTAACGACTTACGACCTGCTGATCCGGAAGATCAACAAGGGCGGGTATGATCCCGAGGAAATGCTCGTGATGCTCGACACGTTCTACGCGGCCGGCCGCATCACCACGGAGCAGTACGAAGAGCTTGTCGCACTGGTTCAGGGCGAATAAGCGGGCATGACCAATCTGCAAATGATAGAGGCCCTGTGCCATCTGATCGAAGAGGAAACGAAGCTGCTCCTGACCCTCGCCGCCCGGCTGGAGGAAATCGACGCTGTGACGGACGCGGAGAAGGAGGCGGTGGAAGCGGTGCGGAAGAAATACACCCAGTTCCTCGGACACGATGAAGCGCCGGATTTCCTCGATCTTGAATAAGAGAGCCGATCTGAAAAACAGGTCGGCTTTTCATTTGCAGATTTTCAGAAAGGACATCACGGAATGGAATTGGAATACGGCACACAAATCGTTCTGGCAATCATCAGCAGCAACGCCCTCTCCGCGCTGATCAGCGGGGGCATCGCCCTGTTCAGCCAGCGGAGGAAGAAGAAGGACAGCAACACGGCGGGCCTCCGCATCCTTCTGTACGACCGGATCAAGCATCTGGCCAAGAGCTACATCACCCGGGGCTGGATCACGACCGAGGAACTGGAAGATCTGATGCAGATGCACAAGGTCTATCATGAGCTCGGAGGGAACGGCTATCTGGACAGGCTCATGGAGCAGGTTCACCGTCTCGAGGTCAGGGCGTCATGAAGCACACGATGGACCTGATCCTCGTCATTGTTGCCGTATTCCTCCTTCTTTTCACAGCCGGCATGATCTGGCTGTACTGTGCGACCGGAGCGATACCGGACACACTCTGCACCTGCGTCTTTGCGGTCTGCGGCGGCGAATGCGGCATCATGGGCTGGATCAAGACCACCAAAGACCGAGTGCGGGAGCGCAAATACGAGGAGGAAGACCGCGAGAAATACGGCCCGCCTCCGGAAGGGACAAGCTATGGCCAAAATCAAGACGGCGGCGGAGCTGGCGAAAGCCTGTGAGAATGCCGCCAGAAACTATAAGACCCTGTATGTGCATGGGTGTTTCGGGGCGCCGATGACCGACGCGAACAAGGCGTACTACCTCCAGAACACCTCTTACAACCGGCAGAAAAGCCGTCAGGCCATGATCAAAGCAGCGACGCCGGACACCTTCGGCTTCGACTGCGTATGCCTCATCAAGGGGATCCTCTGGGGCTGGATCGGCGACGCGAAGCAGAACTACGGCGGGGCGGTCTACCGGTCGAACGGGATCCCGGACATCAACGCCGACATGATGATCGCGGAATGCCGGGACGTTTCGACGGACTTCTCTCACATCGAAGTCGGGGAGGCCCTCTGGATGTCTGGACACATCGGCATCTACATCGGGGATGGCCTCGGCGTGGAGTGTACCCCCGCGTGGAAAAACTGCGTTCAGATCACGGCGGTCAATGCGCCGAAGATGGGCTACTACCGGCGTGACTGGGTGAAGCACGGAAAACTCCCGTGGGTCACTTACACCGCGGCTCAGACGCCCGTTGCAACAGGCTACAAGCCCGCTCTGGGCGACATTGTGACCTTCACCGGGCGGAAACATTACGCCAACGCCTGGACCGGCTCTGCGGTCCCCTGCAGGCCTGGACGCGCGAAGGTGACGGCCCTCTGCACCGCGAAGGGGGCAAAGAGAAAAGTCCACCTCGTTGCCGTCGCCGGAGGCGGATCCGACGTATTCGGCTGGGTGGACGAAGGAACCTACACGAAATACACGTCTGTGACCAAATAGGAGGGAATATGAAAGACGTAATGCTCACCATTCTGCAGGTCGTGCTGATCGCCGTGATCCCCGTGATTGCGGCGTATGTATGCCGGTTTCTGAAAGCAAAACGGGACGAGGTGGAAGCCAGCGAGACGGTCGGAATGAGCGACTTCATCATCAGGGAAGCTCTGGATGCCGTCATTGCCGCAGTCTCATATGTCTGCCAGACCTATGTGGACGGCCTGAAGAAATCCGGTAAATTCTCGGTGGAAAATCAGAAGTACGCGTTTCAGCTGGCCTACGACAAAGCCTCCCTCATTATCACCCAGGAGGCGAAGGACTTCATCGCCTCTGTGTATGGGAGCTTCAGCGCATGGCTGACCATGCAGATCGAGGCGCAGGTCCGGATGCAGAAGGAAACGCCGATCGTCGAATACAGCGGGAATCCCTGCGGCTTCCTTGCGTCCGGAGAAGAGGAAGCGGAAGAAGCCGAGGCTGAGGAAATCGCCGAAGACCACCCTCCGGACGAAGGGGATATGGATGAATGAACAGAACGGGGGCAGTCTCTTCGGAGGCCGCTCCCGTTTTTTCGTTTCCGCAAATAAAGAAAAGGCCGCTTTGCATTAGTTACGGCCTCTCTGTTCGGTTGGAAGTAAAGTCACCTGAAGATATACCAGTCCGTCACGGGATCGTGTTTGCCGAGGTGATCCGCCAGGGCTTCGGCCATGCCGCACTTCTCGCAGACGTAGATCTCCGCGCGGCGGGACAGGCAGTTCATGTAAAGCTCCCGGCGCATCCAGCTCCCGCACCGGGGGCAGGCCGTGAACGTTCCGGCCTTCTGGCGGGCAGCGATTTCCTCTACTCTGGCTTCCGGATCGTCATCCGGGGAGGTGTACGCCTGACCTGCGGCCTCGCGGAGGAAAGCAAGGTCGAAACCGAACTCCCGGTACCCCTCGGCGATGACGTTGAAATAATAGGGGGAGGGGCGTCCTTCGATCCTGCCGGGCGTCATGATATAGGCCATAGCCGTCACCGTTTCGCCGTTCAGCTGGATCCGGTAGTCCTTCTTGACGTAGAGGCGGGGGAAGCCCTCGTACATATCAAGGTGCGCTTCGTCCCGCTTTGAGATCTTCCAAACGAGGACAGGGACGGAGCTGCCTTCTTCCGGTTCGATTGTGGCAACGGCCCCTTCCGTATGGCCGCGGAAGACGAGCTTATGATCCGGGACGACCGACGTGCCGATCACGCGGGCGTCGGGGCAGCGGTGGGACATCTGCTCCGTGTTGATGTTGGAACCGTATGCGATGTAGATCTTATATGCCATTGTAAATCCTTTCTCCCCGTCCGGCCGGTAGGTCAGCCTGTTCTATGATCCCCGTGCCGATCATGGCGGCCCGGAATCGTGTCAAGCCGCGATTCCGCGGAAGGCTTCGGTGAGGATGCGGCGGGCGGTCTTGAACTCCTTGCCCGCCATGCCGAGACGGTTGACGAGGACGCTGGTCATCAGGCGCTCCTTCTGAGCGGCGGTGTAGCCGGAGCAGTCGCGGTAGGACATTCTGTCACCGGCGTTGATGGCCCATGCGCTCATGGCGAGACAGAACTGAACGTAGGAGAGAACCTTGTCCGCGTCGGTGGTGCCGTTGAAGAGCCTGAACTCGACCGTGCCCTTGGTGAAGAAGGCGTGGAGGTTGATGCCGTGATACCGGGTGGGATTGTAGTGCTGATGGTCGATCCCGCCGTAGTAGTTGTCGTTCGCGGAGCTGTACCAGATTCTTTCGAGGCTGTCCGCCGTCTTCTCGGGATCATTCTTCATTTCCTTCAGGAGGGAGGCGGGGGTCTTCTTGCACCAGCGGTCGGCTCTGGCCCCGATCCGGAGGGCTTCGTAGAAGAGGTCCTGTCTGCCGACCGCAAACTCTTCGAGGCGGGTGAGGCTGGCGGGCGTGTGGTTCGCGCCGTCCACGTGGACGTGAATCCCGCAGGATTCGTTCGCCACCGCGCCGGCCTGCACGAGCTTCACGAGGATCGCCCGGACATCGGCGAGATCTTCGTACTGGAGGATCGGGGTGACAACTTCACAGGAGTAGTCCCGGCCCCCGATGGCGAGCCGTCCGGAAGCGGTGGTTCTCTCGGTTCTGATGGAACCGTCGCTCATGGCCTTCCACTTTCTGCCTTTGGAATCGCGGGCGGCGTAGGTGTCGTAACCGCCTCCGACATGGCTGAAGCTCTTCCCGAAGTGTTCGGCGATGACCTGCGCGGCCTTCTCTCTGGTGACGCCCGTGAGTTCGATTTCGATTCCGAAGTTCTGGGTGGTTGTGGTGATCGTCATGATTTTTTCTCCTTGCGTTTATTAGGTTGTCTCCTGTTGTTGGTGATATAATACATCCGTCGAAGAAAAAATACAACAGGCAAAGTATACGAAAGGAAAAAAGTTTTTTGTATATTTTGATTAGTTTGTCTATTCGTTTCCGCTCATGCGCTCATATTTGAAAAGCCCCGCACAGCAAGGGCTGCACGGGACTTTCAGCTGAAAGGGGGTCAATCGGACTTCTTCTCGGAACCGTTACGATGTCTGATCTCGCTGATAGTGTTCGGCTCACGGACTATGATGTCGGAAACATCGCATTCGAGGGCCTCGCAGATCTTATCAAGCTGCTCAAGACTGATCCGGGTGGCGAAATCGTTATACAGTTCGCTGATCGTCGCGGGACGGATTTTGGTCATCCGTGCAAGGTCAGCCTGCGAAAGACGCTTGTCGCCAAGAATCCGTGACAGTTTGATCCTGATCATAACCTATACTCCTTTCGGTAGCAGTATAGCATAATTTTACAGGCCCCGCTTGAATCTGTCGTGAAACCTCGGATTTTCGTATGAGCCATCCGAAATATGGAAATTGCGTCGATTTTTGGAAAACAGAAGCGAAGAACGAAAAAAGAGCAAAGACAACCATCTCTGGTTTATCCTTGCTCTTTCACTCAATTGCGGGATATGAAGGCGACGGTCAGCACAAACATGCCTGAAATCATGGCAATTGTGGTGTTCGCCTCATTCCCGTATGCTGGAGCACACGGGAGCTTAAGCGAAAACTCCGCTTCCTCTGCAGGGACGTCCAGCAGCTCCACGTCGACGGTCTTTCCCGTGCCGTCGTACATGTCGAAGACGATTTTCAGCTTATCGTCGTAGACGTAGACGGCAGTGAGGAACGCGTCGAAAAGTCGGGCCTGATATGATGGATCGGATACGTCGCCCCTTCGGAAGGAATTGAGGTATGTCCTGATCTCCTGCGGGGAGACGGATATATCTCGCGCCTTCGCTTCGGCCAGCTGCTTCCTCAGCTCCGACTTCTCTTCCTCCAGGGCAAACATCCTGTCCTTTGTGGTTTGTGTAATGATCCCCTGCTCGATTGCCTTCATCAGGTTCGCAGTCGCATTCTCGTTGTCCGCGATCTGCTGTTCCAGCTGGTTGATCTCCGCGGTGATGTCCATTCGATCCTGGAACTCCATGACGGTTCGGATCATCCATTCGATCACATCATCGCGGAGCACATAGTCCCGGACGGCCTTCGCAACCTCCCGTTCTATGTAGTCCTTCTGGACGTGCTCCTTGTCGCATTCTCCGGTCAATCGCCGTGTCGAGCAGGAGTAATACCGGTAGATATCCCCTCCTTTCCCTTTGCCTGACATGCCGTTCATATGGGCTTTGCATTTCCCGCAAAAGAGCTTTCCGGTCAGGAGGTAGTCTTCGTCGCTCCGGTGCCGTCCCCGGATCTTCGCCTTGTCGCTCACAATCTTCTGCACCTCCAGGAAGGTTTCCAGATCGATAATGGCGGGATTTCCGCCCTCGATCCGGATGTCCTTATATATGTACACGCCGAGGTATCGTTCGCTTTTCAGCATGATGTGGAACGATCCCTTATTCCACGGATTCCCCTGTCGGGTCTTCAGGCCGCGGGCGTTCAGATCGTTCGCTATATCGATGTAGTTTTCCCCGCTTCGGACCCTGCGGAAGATCTCCTGCACGATCGGGGCGGTATTCTCGTCGATCACCAGCTTCCCGTCAGGGCCTTTCTTATACCCATACGGGATTATGCCGTTGGCCTTGCACTGGCGGGCGTTGTCGTCCTTCGCCCGCTTGATGTCCTCGCCCATGTTCTCCGAATAGAACTGGTTCACGTTCATCATCGTGCGCAGGGCAAACCGACCGGCCGCGTTGTTCCCGAACTCTTCCTTCGCGTAGAGGGTCTTGATCCCGTTCCGCAGCATCTCCGCCTCAAAGACCAGGGCGTCTACCATGTTCCGGGAGATGCGGGAGGATTTGTACGCGATGATGTAAGAAAATCCCCCGTGCCTGGCGTCCGCCAGAAGTTTCTGATAGCTCTGCCGCTTGTCGTTCCGCCCGGTCTGAGCGGCGTCGGCGTACACGTCGAGGATGGTGATCCCCTGAGCTTCCGCAAAGATCCGGCACTCCGCGACCTGCTGCTCTATGCTCTCCTCACGCTGGTTCGCAGAGCTGTAGCGGGCATAGATCACGCCGAGCTTCGGGGCGTTCGGATCCCGTTTCCTTTTCGCCACGCTCTCACCAACCTTTCATTATACACCATGCGCGGAGGGGTGCGCTTGAGAATGATTTTTAATGCCGTTTGCGAGACACGGCGCGGAGGATATGCTATAATGAATCTGCCGTCGACGAGTTCCGATGAAAGGAGATCCACAATGGAGGAAAAGGAACAGGCCCGAGATCGAGTGTCCGAGGCCGTCGAGCTTTTCGCGCGTCTGTCGGATGAAGATCAGCAGAAGATCCTGGACGAGATCTGGGAACTGGTCGAAAAGCTGGAAGCGGCGAACGAATCCGGCAAGCCCGAGAAGGCCGAATAAGGCCCGGAAACAGCGGATGATGGGTGCATGGCGCCGTCTGAACCGCGCAAGAACCGGATATGGTTTTACCGCCCCTGCCCCTCAGCTGAGGGACGGGGGTTTTATCATTTTCGTGAGGTCACGAAAATGGTCAATCACCAATTCCGTGCAGTTCACGGTATTTCTTGCACGTTGGAGTGTTGCACCAAGAATAATCCCCAGCCAAAAGATCAGACGGGTCAAAAGTCGTGCGATAATTCTCATCGGCAATGTTCGCAACTGCTGGGCAATCCGATGTAACATGGATTTTATTGCTTTCAGAACTGTAGATATACATTCCACCAATATCAAGGATTGATCTGTCTATTTCTGATGGATCGCTTTCTTCCTCCAGTTCCAACGGCAAAACCTCCTGCGCGTCATCTGCAAACCACCCGGACGAAGAACTGTACCCCTCACCGTCAGACCATGTGACAACGGATCTTGAGCTTCCATCCGAAACGGATACGGAGGCCGAGGAATTGTCATCGGTCGTCACATTGAAGAACTCCCCGTCCGTGGAGCTGACGCCCCATGAGATGGACGCGCCGGAGGATCCTTCGCCGGACGACACAGAGACGGACGAGCCGGTGCCGTCCCCGTTCGACACGAAGAAGCCGGCGAATGAAGACGAAACGGAATACGGTTCCTCGGTGCCGGTCTGCTCTTTGTCAGTGTCCACCGCATACAGGGCGTCGATCTTTTCGAACCATTCATCAAGCGTCGTTTCCTCGGGATCCCGCTCCTTCGGCCTGGTGCGTTCCTTCACCAGGGCAAACCATTCTTCTAGGGTTGTTTCAGCCGGATCCGGTTCCGGGGCCGGTTCGGTTTCAGCCGGCGCTTCGGTCTCCGGGACGGTCTCGGGGGCCGGTTCCGTCTCCGGCGCTCGTTCCTCCGGCTCGGGAGCAGCATACAGGGTGGAGAGCTGCGCCGGGGCCTCCGTTTCCGGCTCAGCGGCCTTGACGGTGAGAGCAAATTCCTCCGGCGTCGGGATGCGGTTCTCGCTGTCGTAGGTCGGGGCGATGACGGCGATATACCCGGCGACAGCCGCGACCCCGATCACGGAGAGCGCGGCGGTCAGGAAGATATTTTCGGGCTTCATTCGGCTCATGGCTGGCCCTCCGAATCACGGTTTGCGAGAATCCCCTTCATCTGCGCAATAATCATGTTCTGCTCGGCCATTTCCAGTTTTACAAAGAGGCGGAGCATTTCTTCATTCCGCTTTCTCTGGCCCTCTTCGCCTTCTTCATCCCATCCCAGGAGCTTGTTGGCTGTTGTCCCGAGGGCTTCTGCAAGCACCTTTAGCCTAGATATTGGTATGTTGTCGGTAGATCCCGATGCGTAACGCTGGATGGCAGAATGAGGGATCCCTGTCTTTGCTTCCAGCTCCCTTTGCGAGAGGTGGGATTCCTTGATAGCGGCTTTAAGCCTTTGCGATAGTTCGTTCATGGCCTACATCCTTGTGGTGATTGTGGTTGCCTTGATTATAGCATAGCTGACCCGACATTGCAATAGAAAAATTCCCATTTTTGCGAAAAAATTGCAAAAATGGGTTGACAAGGTTCCCGAAGTGTGGTATGATCTCTATGACCCGAATTTGGGTCATTCCAAAAATGCGATCTGAAGGGAGGATGCTTATGCTGGATGTGAACAAGCTGAACGGAAAAATCGCGGAAGCTGGCCTCAACAGGACGAAACTGGCCGCGGCTATTGGAATTGCGCCGAATACCCTCAGTCGCAAGCTCAGTGGGAAGCGCGATCTGACCGTCGGCGAAATCGACCGGATCTGTACGGCGTTGAAAATTACTGACGGCGCGACCAAGGCCTCAATTTTTTTGGCCTGACTGACCCATTATTGGGGCATTTCGAAGGAGACCACCATGAAAGAGAACGAACAGGAACTGTTCCCGCTGATGCCGCAGGCTGTGAAGGATTCGCTGGCGTGTTCGCTGCTCCGTGCCGTCCAGAGATGGAAGGGCGCGTCCGAAGAGCAGATCCGCGACGCGGAGGAGCGCGAGCGTCAGGCTCAGGCCATTCTGGCGGCGCGGGAGCTGAGCGCGAAATACGGAGAGGAGACATGAGCGAAAAAAGAAAGGGGGACCGCTTCCCGAAGGACGCAGATCCCCATGCTGAGATCACCACAATCGCCAGCGATCTTAGTATAACACAAACCACGGCGCCTGTCAATCCCCTGCGGCGCATCCGCGAGGAATCCGGGGTCGCGCCCGCCGCCATCATCGCCATCGTGCAGAGACGGCACCCGAAGTACGACAAGACCCTGCAATCCAAATGCGAGCGCACGGAGCTTTACGGCGTCCAGCTCGCGGAGGACAGCATGAAGGATCTTCGCCGGGAGCTGACCCCGGAGGAAGAAAAGAAAGCCGCGTGGGTCCGTCAGGGGCGGCACCGTCTGACCGCGTCGGTCTCGTGCCGGCTGTCGGACGAGGAATGCGAACGGTTCCGGGAGATCGCCAGGCAGAGCGGGAACACGATGCAGGCGTATCTGTCCACGATGATCCGCGACCACCTCTACGAGCATGAGCTCCGGGATCCGGCGAAGGCCTCCGCGCTTCAGGCGAAGTACTGCAAGACGAACGACCTGCCGCACTTCGCTCCCTCGGGAGGGCGGTGTTACCGGTGCCACCAGCAGATCTACGAGAATCTCAAAACCGCCGAGGGCTATATCTCCCACGGCATCAGCGTCTGGGAGGCGGGCCACAGGCTCGTCACCGGATGTCCACACTGTCACTATTCCTTCGTGGAGTAGAAATACATTTTCAAAAGGAGATCACCACCATGATCAAATCACCTCAGCAGATGACCTTCACGGACAAGAAGTTTTCCATGATCGTCTACGGCTCCCCCGGCATCGGCAAGACGACCCTCGCCCTGTCCGCGCCCGATCCGATCCTCATTGACTTTGAGAACGGCGTCGACCGCGTGAGAGCCGACCACCGGAAGCTCACCATCGTCTGCGAGAACTACGAAGAAGTTCTCCACGACATCGAATCCCCGGAGGTCCGGGACTGCCAGAGCGTCATCATCGACACGGGCGGCGCGTTCATCACCTATCTGAAGGACTGGGCGCTCAGGACGCAGCCCGGATGCAAGCAGAAGAACGGGGAGTTCAACAGCTTGAAAGGCTACGGCGTCGTGAAGAACGAATTCGCCTCCTTCACCTCCCGGATCCGGGACGCCATGCACAAGAACGTCATCTACATCTTCCACGCCGACGAGAAGGCCGACAAGGACGGCAACGCCCAGCAGCGGCTTCTTTGCGAGGGCGCGACGAAGAACTCCGTCTGGAACTCCTGCGACTTCGGCGGCTACATGCAGATGATCGGCGATCAGCGCACCATCGCCTTCACGCCCACGCAGGAATACTTCGCCAAAGGCTCCCACGGCATCACGGGGATCCTTCCGGTGCCGGACAAGTCCATCACGGAGACGAACGACTTCCTGTCCGTCCTCTTCGACAAGGCCAAGGCCAACATCGCCCACGAGAACGACGTCTTTGCCCCGATGCAGGCGCAGTACGACGCGGTGATGAAGGAAGTGCGGGAGGTTATCGGCGCGATCCAGACCGCGGACGACGCAAACGCCGCGGCTGCTGCCCTCCCGGAAATGAATCACGCCCTGTCCTCCAAGCGGGAGGCGTCCATGATGCTGAAGGAGAAGGCCAACAGCCTCGGCCTGAAATGGGACGCGGAGGCCAAGAGCTACAGGGGGATCCAGTAAATGCGGTATCTGATTACGCAGTCGCTTCTGTCGTCGTGGTTGTATCAGTTCTCCGCCCCGGACGAGCAGTGGAATGAGGCTCAGGACGAGTTTCTCGCCACTCTCCGCAGGGAGCAGAAGGAGACAACGCAAGCCATGCAGAACGGGCTTGATTTTGAAGCCGAGGTCTACAAAATCGTCCACGGACAGCCCCGAAACGCCCACCCGACGTGGGAGAGCGGAATACAGGCCGTTGCAACAGTCCTCCGGGGCGCTCAGACGCAGGTCAAGGCCTCCCGCGTGTTGCAACTGGACGGAGAAGAATTCCTCGTTTACGGCATCCTGGACGCGCTGAGAGCCGGGGCCATCTACGATGTGAAATTCTCAAACAAGGCCTTCGGATCCACGGATCTGGCCGGGAAATATCTGGAATCCCCCCAGCATCCCGCTTACTTCTGGATCGTACCGGAGGCATACGAATTCCGGTATCTGGTTTCGGACGGGGCCGACCTCTATGTGGAGACTTACGCCCGGGCAGACACCCCGCCGATTGCCGACATCATCCGGGAGTTCGCCGCCTCCATCAAGTACGACAACCTCTGGGAGATCTACACGGAACACTGGAAAGCGAGAGAATGACATGATTGCAAAGCTGAGGGACCTGACGCTCACGCGGGACGGAAACCAGATCGTATCGCTGGAGCTGAAAGCGGATTTCACGGAGCGGTTCGACGCTCTGAAGGACGGGGACGTGAACGTGGAAATCAAAAAATACCGCCCCCGCCGCTCGCTGGACGCGAACGCCTACTGCTGGGTGCTGATCCACAAGCTGGCCGAAGCCCTCAGCATGGATCCCGCGGACGTTTACCGTCACGCGATCCGGGAGATCGGCGGCGTGTCCAAGATCATCTGCGTCTCGGAAGACGACGCGGAGACGGTGGCGCGGTGCTGGTCCTCCCGGGGGATCGGGTGGCAGGTGGAACAGATGCCGTCGAAGCTCCCCGGATGCGTCAACCTGATGCTCTGGCTCGGATCGTCGGAATACGACACGAAGCAGATGTCCGATCTGATCGACGCCATCATCCAGGACTGTCAGGCGGTCGGCATCGAGACCGACACGCCGGACGAAATCGAACGAATCAAATCACTGTGGGGCACAGCCCCGGAAAGGTAAAACATGAACGAGAACACCACAAACGCCGTCCCTGAGATCATTGACACCCTCAACGGGTATGTCATCGTCCCGATCGAAACGCTGGAAAAGCTTATCCGCGCAGAAACGAGAGCGAGCATCGTATATCGGATTCTCGTTGAAGACCGCATGACCAGCTATGACCAGCTTGACACGATCCGCGCCGTCTTCGACGCATACCCGCCCAAGCCGAAGAAGGAGGACGACGAATGAGCCTCTGCTTCAACCAGATCATCCTGTCCGGGCGATGCACCGCCCGGCCGGAGCTGAAGACCACGACCACGGGAAAGACCTTCACATCCTTCTCCATCGCCGTGGATCGTCCCAAGACCCGCGAAGGGAACAAGGAGACGGACTTCTTCAACCTCTCCGCGTGGGAGAGAACCGCCGAGTTCATCACGCGGTATTTCGACAAAGGCTCGCCCATTTTCATCGTCGGCCGCGTCCAGAACCGGAGCTGGACCGACGAGCAGGGACAGAAGCGGTTCGTCACGGAGATCATCGTGAATCAGGCCGACTTCGTGGAGAGCAAGGGACAGGCTCAGGACAATCCCCCCTCGACGCCGTACTATCAGGGAGGACAGCCCGCCCGGCAGACTCAGACGCAGAACTACGGAGGATCTTCCTCGTCCGGTCTGATCCCCGGCGTCGGGTACGACAAGCCCGCCCAGCAGACGATGGCCCCGTCATTTCCTCCCCTGCAGGAGGACGACGAGGAGCTCCCGTTCTGATGACGAGCATTCTTCAAAAAGACCCCGCCCGGTGCTGGCTCTGCGGACGGTACGGCACATCCGCGGACCCGCTGGACACGCATCACGTTTTCTTTGGCCCGTATCGCTCCAAATCGGAGCGGTACGGCCTCACCGTCAAGCTGCATCACTTCTCCTGCCACATCTACGACCGGGGCGCGGTGCACGCGAATAAGGCCGTCTGCAGGGAGCTCCAGGCCGAGGCTCAGAAGGCGGCGATGAAGGAATACGGCTGGAGCACGGAGGACTTCATGCGGGTCTTCGGCCGGAACTACATCGAGGAGGGCACATGAGCAGAAAAGCAGAACCCGGAACAGAGAAAAGACGGGAGTACTTCCCCCTGTATTTCAGTTACGGAAAGCGCCTTGCCTCTCTGACCGACGAACAGATGGGGATTGTCGTCCGCGCGGCTCTCCAATACGCTGAAAGCGGTACGATACCGGAGCTTGAGCCTGTGTGCCGCCTCGCTTTGGACAACATCATCTACGACATCGACCGCGCCTCTTCCGCGTATGAAGAAACCTGCCGCCAGAACCGGGCCAACGGCGAAAAAGGAGGCAGACCGAAAAGCGAATCAGAAAAACCGGACGGTTATTCCGAAAACCGGACGGTTCTTACGGAAACCGAAAAAACCCAATACAAAGACGAATGCGAAGACAAAGACAAAAGAGAAGATACAGAAATAGCTGACGCTATTTCTGAGTCGAAACCGCAGGCGGTTGTCGACCCAGAAGCCGAGGAAGGCGGCGCTGAAAACGTCCCCTTCAAGCAGATTGTCGACCTGTTCCACCGGTTGTGCCCTTCCTTTGGAAAGCTGCGGATGGTCGAAGGCAAGCGGAAACAGGCGATTGCCGCACGATGGAGAGTCACTCCCGATCTGGCGGTGTTCGAAGAGCTGTTCAGGCTTGCGGAGGCTTCGGATTTTCTGAAAGGGCAGAACGCCCGGAACTGGCATGCCAACTTCGACTGGCTGATGTGCGCCACAAACTTCCAGAAGGTGCTGGAGCACCGTTACGACAA
>DFFD01000166.1 GCA_002369495.1 Lachnospiraceae bacterium UBA3785
CCGGGCTACGGCGCCCAGGGCGGCAAGGGCAAGGATCTTGTCAATTTCTTCAACAAGGACGGGCTCGGCGCGATCGTCAATTCCTCCCGCGGCATCATCGCGGCCTGGAAGCAGGAGAAGTACGCGAAGTACGGGGAGGAGCATTTTGATGAGGCGGCAAGAGCCGCGGTCATTGACATGCAGAAGGACATCGCGGAAGCCCTGGCATAAGGAGCGCCTATGAGACATGAAACGGCAGCGGTGGTCTTCCAGGAGACCATCGCGGAAAATATAAAGAGCCTTGTGCTCCGCGTGAGCTTTGCGGACGAGATCGTGCCGGGGCAGTTCATTTCCCTCTACAGCGCGGATAAGAGCCGGCTGCTTCCGCGGCCGATCTCGATCTGCCAGGTGAACCGCGAGGCGGGCACGATCCGTCTGGTCTACCGGCTTGCCGGCGCGGGCACGCGCGAGTTCGCGCTTCTTTCGCCCGGCGACACGGTGAAGGTGCTGGGACCGCTGGGGAACGGCTTCCCGGTGAAGGATTTTACGGATAAAAATGTCCTCCTCATCGGGGGCGGCATCGGCATCCCTCCGCTTCTTCAGACGGCAGCGGAGCTTCATAAGGCTTCCTTTGCGGTCGGTTACCGCTCGGAAACTTACTTATATGAAGATATGCAGGCGATCGGGGACGTCTACGTGTCGACCGAGGACGGCTCGCTCGGCACGAAGGGCAATGTCCTCGACGCGATCCGCGAAAACGGCCTGCATCCGGACGCGGCCTTTGCCTGCGGCCCGAAGCCGATGCTGAGGGCGCTTTCCGCATGGGCGGAAAATGAAAACATCCCTCTCTACATCTCGATGGAGGAGCATATGGCCTGCGGGATCGGCGCATGCCTTGCCTGCGTCTGCAAGACGACGGAGGAGGACGGCCACTCCCATGTGAAAAATGCAAGGATCTGCAAGGACGGTCCGGTATTCCTGTCGAAGGAGGTGGACCTTACATGAGCGCCTTTACGCCGAAAACAGAAGTGAAAATCGCGGGCGTCACGCTCAAAAACCCGGTGATGACCGCCTCGGGGACCTTCGGCTCCGGCATGGAGTACGGGGAATTCTTCGATCTCTCAAAGCTCGGGGCCGTTGTGACCAAAGGCGTCGCGGACAAACCCTGGCCGGGCAATCCGACGCCGAGAATCGCGGAGACGCCGTCGGGCATGCTGAACGCGATCGGGCTGCAGAATCCGGGGATCGATGTGTTCATTTCCCGCGATCTGCCCTATCTCGCTCAGTACGACACGAAGGTGATCGTCAACGTCTGCGGGCACTCCGAGGAGGAGTACCTCAACGTCGTGCGGCGCCTTGCGGAGACCGATGCGGACATGCTCGAGATCAACATCTCCTGCCCGAACGTGAAGGAGGGCGGCATCGCCTTCGGCACAGACCCGAAGGCGGTCGAGCGGATCACTCGGGCGGTCAAAAGGGAGGCCAGGCAGCCGGTCATCATGAAGCTCTCGCCGAACGTCACGGACATCAGGGTCATGGCGCGCGCGGCGGAAGCAGGCGGCGCGGACGCGGTCTCGCTCATCAACACGCTGACCGGGATGAAGATCGATATCGAGCGCCGCACCTTCGCGATCGCGAACAGGACCGGCGGGCTCTCGGGCCCGGCGATCAGGCCGGTCGCGGTCAGGATGGTCTACGAGGCGTCCCATGCGGTCTCGATTCCGGTGATCGGGATGGGCGGCATCATGAGCGGCGAGGACGCGGTCGAGTTCCTCATGGCCGGCGCGAGGGCGGTCTCGGTGGGGACGGCGCATTTTCAGGATCCGCTGGCATCGCTCAGGGTCGCGGAGGGGATCCGCGCGTTCCTTGAGCGGAAACAGATCGAAGACGTCAACGATATTGTCGGAATTGTGTCATAAGGAGAGTCTATGGAACAGTACAAGCAGGAGTTTATCGAGTTCATGGTGGACGCCGGCGTCCTCACGTTCGGCGATTTTGTGACCAAGAGCGGACGGAATACGCCGTTCTTCGTCAACACGGGCTTCTATAAATACGGCGGCCAGATGGCCCGCCTCGGCGGTTACTACGCGAAGGCGATCGAGCAGAATTTCGGGCTCGATTTCGACGTCCTCTTCGGACCGGCCTACAAGGGCATCCCGCTCTCGGTTGCGGCGACGATGGAGATCTCCCGCCTTTACGGAAAGGAGATCCGCTACTCCTCGAACCGCAAGGAGATAAAGGACCACGGTGATAAGGGGATCCTCTTAGGCAGCAAGATCGGGGACGGCGACAAGGTCGTGATCATCGAGGATGTGACGACGGCCGGCACGTCGATCCGCGAGACCGTGCCGATCCTGAAAGCCCAGGGCAATGTGGATATCATGGGGCTGGTCGTCTCGGTCGACCGGATGGAGCGCGGCACGGGAGATAAGAGCGCGCTCGCCGAGATCGAGGAAGACTTCGGGATCAAAACCTGCGCGATCGTCACGATGGCGGAGGTGGTCGAACACCTCTATAACCGCGAGTACAAGGGCCGCGTCGTGATCGACGACACGATGAAGGCCGCGATCGACGCCTACTATGCGCTCTGGGGCGTAAAATGACAGAGGGTGAAGAGAGAGAGGATAAAAGCGAATGGCAAATGAAAAACGCTACCGCTTTTTGAAGAAGACAGTCCCGAGGGAAGGCAAGATCGCGGCAGGACTTGCCGGCGCGTCCGCTTTCCTGCTGGCGCTCACGTCTTTCATTTCCTTCCTGAGGGGAGGAAACGGCGGACCGCCGGTCGGCGCGCTCGGGCTCATGGCCCTCATGCTGGCTGGCTACGGTTTTCACGTGGGCCTTACAGCCCTTCAGAACCATGAGGGGGCAAGCTCCCGGGTCACGATCCTGGGAACGCTGGCAGCCGGCATCATGACGGTCGTCTGGCTGGGGCTGTTCTTCGTCGGCCTGAGAGGCTGAACATGCAATAAACGGAGCGTCCCGAAACGACGCAAGGAGGAGAATATTATGGCAAAAGTTGGAATTGTGATGGGGTCCGATTCGGATATGCCGGTGATGGCCAAGGCTGCGGCGGTTCTGGACGAGCTGGGCATTTCCTATGAGATGAACATCATCTCGGCACACCGCGAACCGGATGAATTTTACACATACGCGCGCAGCGCGGAGGCGAGAGGCCTCAAGGTGATCATCG
The DNA here is from genome assembly GCA_002369495.1 of Lachnospiraceae bacterium UBA3785. Lineage (GTDB taxonomy): Bacteria > Bacillota > Clostridia > Lachnospirales > Lachnospiraceae > Chordicoccus. Next base: position 3,170 of record DFFD01000166.1, read on the forward strand.
CCGGCGCGGGCATGGCGGCGCATCTGCCGGGTATGTGTGCGGCGATCTTCCCGCTGCCGGTCATCGGGATCCCGATGCACACGACGTCCCTGGGCGGCCGCGACAGCCTCTACTCGATCGTGCAGATGCCGAGCGGCATTCCGGTCGCGACCGTGGCGATCGGCGGCGGCGCCAATGCAGCCCTGCTTGCGGCGAAGATCCTGGCGGTCTCCGACGCAGAGCTTCTCGCCCGGCTGAAGGATTATTCGAGGAAGCTTAAGGAGCAGGTGAAGGCGAAGGATGCCCGCCTGCAGGAGACCGGCTGGAAGAATTACGGAAAGTGAGCCTGACGACGGAGAACATGGAGAGGCCCGAAGCGGGCGGAAAGGAAATGTATGGATTACAAAAGTGCCGGAGTAGACATTGAGGCGGGCTACAAGTCCGTCGAACTCATGAAGGAACATGTCAGAAAGACGATGCGCCCGGAGGTCATGACCGGTCTCGGCGGGTTCTCGGGAGCATTTTCGGCGGCGGCCCTGAAAGGGATGGAGCACCCGGTGCTTCTCTCCGGGACGGACGGCGTCGGCACGAAGCTGAAGCTGGCATTTATCCTGGACAAAAATGACACCGTCGGCATCGACTGCGTCGCGATGTGTGTGAACGACGTCGCATGCGCGGGCGGCGAGCCGCTGTTTTTCCTTGACTACATCGCCTGCGGCAAGAACTATCCGGAGAAGATCGCGGATATCGTGAAGGGCGTTGCGGAGGGCTGCCGTATGGCGGAGTGCGCGCTCATCGGCGGCGAGACCGCCGAGATGCCGGGCTTCTATCCGGAGGATGAGTACGATCTCGCCGGATTTGCGGTCGGCGTCGCGGACGAGAAGGATATCATCTCGGGCAGGGACCTTGAGGAAGGCGACGTCCTCATCGGCATGGCTTCCTCAGGCGTGCACTCGAACGGATTCTCCCTGGTGCGCAAGGTCTTCCCGATGACGAAGGAAGCCCTGAACACATACTACGATGAACTCGGAACGACGCTCGGCGAGGCCCTGATCGCGCCGACGAAGATCTATGTGAAGGCGCTCAAATCGCTGAAGAACGCGGGCGTCAGAGTCCTGGCCTGCTCGCACATCACGGGCGGCGGCTTCTATGAAAATGTCCCCCGCATGCTGAAGGAAGGCACCCGCGCGGTCATTAAGAAGGACAGCTATGAGGTCCCGGCGATCTTTAAGCTGCTCATGAAGACCGGCAATATCGAAGAGAAAATGATGTACAACACCTACAATATGGGGATCGGCATGGTGATCGCGGTCCGTCCGAATGAGAAGGACGCTGCGCTCGCCGCGATTGAAGCAGCCGGCGAGAAGGGCTATGTGATCGGATCGATCACCGCCGGCGAGAAAGGCGTGGAGCTTATATGAAAACACTGCGCATGACCGTTCTTGTCTCCGGCGGAGGCACCAACCTGCAGGCGATCATCGACGGGATCGGGGACGGCTCGATCACGAACGCGGAGATCGTCGGCGTCATCAGCAACAATCCGGGCGTCTATGCGCTGGAGCGCGCCGCGAAGGCGGGGATCCCGGCCTTTGTGATCTCGCCGAAGGCATTTTCCGACAGGGCAGCCTTCAATACCGCCCTCAAGGAGAAGATCGACGAGCTCGGGACGGATCTTGTGGTCCTTGCGGGCTGCCTCGTCACGATCCCGGAGATCCTGATCGACGCCTATGAAAACAGAATCATCAACATCCACCCGGCTCTCATCCCCGCATTCTGCGGAAAGGGTTATTACGGGCTCAAGGTCCACGAGGCGGCGCTTGCACGCGGCGTGAAGCTGTCGGGCGCGACGGTGCATTTTGTGAACAGGGACCTTGACGCGGGCCCGATCATCCTGCAGAAGGCGGTCGAGGTGCTGCCGGGCGATACGCCGAAGGTGCTGCAGCAGCGCATCATGGAGCAGGCGGAGTGGAAGATCATGCCGGCGGCCATCAACCTGATCGCGAACGGAAAAGTGACGGTCGAGGGCGGCAAGGCGATCATCAGCGATTAAAGCGAGGAGGCAGATTATGAAAATACTGATCGTAGGCAGCGGCGGAAGAGAGCACGCGATCGCCTGGGCAGTCGCGAAGAGCCCGAAGGCGGAGAAGATCTACTGCGCTCCGGGAAATGCAGGCATCGCGGAATTCGCGGAATGCGTGCCGATCGGAGCGATGGAGTTTGAGAAACTGGCGGATTTCGCCGAGGAGAAGGGCGTCGACTTCGCGATCATCGGGATGGATGATCCGCTGGTCGGCGGCATCGTCGACGTTTTTGAAGCGCGGGGCATCCGGACGTTCGGACCGCGGAAGAATGCGGCGATCATCGAGGGCTCCAAGGCATTTTCCAAGGAGCTGATGAAGAAATACAATATCCCGACCGCAGGCTACACGACGGTGTATTCTGCGGCGGAAGCCAGGGAGTTCCTCAGGACGGCGAAGTTCCCGATCGTCCTCAAGGCGGACGGGCTCGCGCTCGGCAAGGGCGTCCTCATCTGCAATACGCCGGAGGAGGCGGAAGCGGGCGTCGTCGAGATCATGGAAGATAAAAAGTTCGGCGCCGCCGGCGACAAGATGGTCATCGAGGAGTTCATGACCGGCCGGGAGGTCTCCGTGCTGTCCTTCTGCGACGGGAAGACCATCAAGCCGATGACCTCCGCCCAGGACCACAAGCGGGCGGGCGACGGCGATACGGGGCTCAATACGGGCGGCATGGGGACATTTTCTCCGAGTCCGTTCTACACCGCGGAGGCGGATGCGTTCTGCCGGGAATATATCTACCAGAGGACCGTGGATGCACTCGCGGCCGAGGGCAGACCGTTCGTCGGGATCATCTTCTTCGGCCTCATGCTGACGGCGGACGGACCGAAGGTGCTCGAGTACAACTGCCGGTTCGGCGATCCGGAGGCCCAGGTGGTCATCCCGCGCATGAAAAATGACATGCTCTCCGTCATGGAAGCCTGCGTGGACGGCCGTCTTGACGAGATCGACCTTCAGTTTGAGGACAATGCAGCGGTCTGCGTCGTGCTGGCGTCAAGCGGTTACCCGGTGAAGTACGCGAAGGGGTTCCCGATCCGCGGACTTGAGAACTTTAAGGGGGCGGAAGATAAGTTTGTCTTCCATGCCGGCACGAAGTTCGACGCGGAGGGCAGGATCGTGACGAACGGCGGGCGCGTGCTCGGCGTCACGGCGCTCGGGAAGACGCTCGTCGAGGCGAGGGCGAACGCGTACAAGGCGACGGAGCTTATCGAGTTTGACAACAAGTATATGCGCCATGATATCGGGAAGGCGATTGACGAGGCGTGATAGGGACGGTTCTGTCTGCGCAAAAAGTTGAAGCGGCAAGGTTCAAAAATGAACCTTGCCGCTTCAACTTTTCGCGTTAAGAACCGTCCCCCGCGGTTTCCAGAACCGTCCCTCAGGAACCGTCCCCGAAATTTTACCGGGCGAGGATGCCGTAGAGGATCCGGTAAAGCTCCGCCGCGTCCGGGCCGGAGAGGGGGACGCATGCGGAGACCGCGGAGGGGATCCCCTCGGCCTTCGCGCGGAGCGCGCGCCCTTCTTCGGTCAGGAAGATCTCAACGACCCGCTCGTCGTCTTCCCGCCTTCTGCGCTCGATGAGGCCCCTGTCCGAGAGCTTCTTTAAGAGAGGCGTGAGCGTCCCGCTGTCGAGGAAAAGGCGCTCGCCGAGCTCGCTGACCTTGAGGCCATCCGTCTCCCAGAGAACCAGGAAGACCAGGTACTGGGTGTAAGTGAGTCCGAGCGGCTTCAGGAGCGGCGCGTAGAGCCCCGTGACCTGCCTGGCCGCCGCGTAGAGCGGGAAGCAGAGCTGGTTTTTGAGGAGAAGAGGATCGAAATCATGCTCCGACGGAGAAAGAGACATCAGAGAAGTCCCTCCACGCAGGCGGCGACATCCTTCATGTCGGCGGTCGGCTCGAAGCGCGCGACGACATTGCCGGAGCGGTCGACGACGAATTTCGTGAAGTTCCACTTGATCTCGGGGTTGTTCTTGTAATCCTTGTCGATCTTTTTCAGCATCGCGCCCATCATGAGGGCCATCGGGCCGTGGCCGAAGCCTTCGAAGCCCTTCTGGCTCTTTAAATATTTGAAGAGCGGGAGGGCATTTTCGCCGTTGACGTCAGATTTCTTCATCTGCGGGAACTGCGTGTTGTACTTGAGCTGGCAGAACTCGTGGATCTCGTCGTCCGTGCCCGGGGTCTGGCCGGCGAACTGGTTGCAGGGAACGTCGATGATCTCGAGACCCTTGTCGTGGAACTTCTCGTACATCTCCTCAAGATCCTTGTAGTGCGGGGTAAAGCCGCAGCCGGTCGCGGTATTGACGATCAGCATGACCTTGCCTTCGTAGTTTTTGAGAGAGATCTCTTCATTTTTCGGTGTCGTTACAGAATAATCATAAATAC
>DFFD01000144.1:0-2809 GCA_002369495.1 Lachnospiraceae bacterium UBA3785
GGCGGCAAGGGCCAGGTGCACGCGGCGGAGAAGGTTCTTGCGCAGCTCGGGTTCAGCATCCCGGTGGCCGGCATGGTCAAGGACGATAATCACCGGACGAGAGGGCTTTATTTTCACGATGCGGAGCTGCCGATTAAGCAGGATTCCGAGGGCTTTAAGCTGCTGACCCGCATCCAGGACGAGGTCCACCGCTTCGCGATCGAGTATCACCGCCTGCTCCGGAGCAAAGGACAGGTGCATTCGGTCCTCGACGACATCGAGGGGATCGGACCGGCGCGACGGAAAGCCCTGCTCCGCACGTTCAGGACCCCGGAGGCGATCCGGGATGCCTCGAAGGAGGAGCTCATGCGTGCGCCTTCGATGAACGAGGCGGCTGCGGAAAATGTCTACCGCTTCTTCCACCCGGAAGGAAAATGAGGCTGTCAAGATACGGTTGTTTTCATTTTTATGATATGTTAAAATGTTACAAAGAAATGCAGGAGGAGTTTCCGCATGCAGAACGTTGTCATGCTCTCCAAGGCGGCGAAGGAGCTCAAGCTCACCAATATCACGCCGGAGATCGATATGTCGAAGATCAGGATCACAACGCCTGAGATCAACCGTCCGGCGCTGCAGCTGGCGGGCTACTATGAACACTTTGCGCACGAGCGGGTCCAGATCATCGGCTACGTGGAATACACGTATATCATGCAGATGGAGGACGCGAGGAGGAGCGAGAGTTACGAGCGTTTTATTTCCAGCGGGATCCCGTGCGTGATCTTCACGACGCTGACCGAGCCGACCGAGGAGATGCTCGAGATCGCGAAAAGGTACAATGTTCCGACGCTGACGACGACGCGGACGACGTCCAGCTTCATGGCGGAGATCATCCGCTGGCTCGGCGTCGAGCTTGCGCCGACGATCTCGATACACGGCGTCCTGGTCGACGTCTACGGCGAGGGCGTGCTGATCATGGGTGAGAGCGGGATCGGCAAGTCGGAGGCGGCGCTTGAGCTTGTGCGGCGCGGCCACCGTCTGGTGAGCGACGACGTCGTCATCATCCGGAAGGTCTCCGATGCGACGCTGATCGGCTCCGCGCCGGACGTGACCAAGCACCTCATCGAGCTTCGGGGCATCGGCATCATCGATGTGAAGACTCTCTACGGCGTCGAGCACGTGAAGGACAGCCAGGCGATCGACCTCGTGATCAAGCTCGAGGACTGGAACAAAGACCGCGAGTACGACCGCATGGGCGTCGAGGAGGAGTACACGGAGATCCTCGGCAACCGGATCGTCTGCCACCAGCTGCCGATCCGCCCGGGCCGCAACCTGGCGGTCATCGTCGAGACCGCGGCGGTCAACCACAGGCAGAAGAAGATGGGATACAATGCAGCCCTGGAGCTCTATCGCAGGGTGCAGGAAAATATAATGAACAAAAGAGGTGAATGAGAATGGCAAAGATTTGTTTCGGTATTGATGTCGGCGGAACGACCGTCAAATGCGGCATGTTCACCACGGACGGAACCCTGCTTGACAAGTGGGAGATCACGACGCGCACGGAAAACGGAGGCGAGAATGTTCTTCCGGACATTGCCGCGACGGTCATCTCCAAAATGCGCCTCAAGGGTTTTAAGGAAGAGGACTGCGCCGGCATCGGCGTGGGCATCCCCGGTCCGGTCATGCGGGGCGTGGTTCCCGTGGCGGTCAACCTTCACTGGGGTGAGAAGAATGTCGAGTACGAGCTCCACCAGCTCACCGGCATGAGAGTCCGTGCGGCCAATGACGCCAACGTGGCGGCTCTCGGCGAGGCCTGGAAGGGCGGCGGCGAAGGCCGGAAGGAGATCATCGTGGTCACGCTCGGGACGGGCGTCGGCGGCGGCATCATCATCGACGGGCAGATCGTGGAAGGCCTCCACGGGGCCGGCGGCGAGATCGGGCATATGCATGTGGCCGACGACATCACAGCCCTCTGCAACTGCGGCCATTCGGGCTGCCTTGAGCAGGTGGCTTCGGCGACCGGCATCGCGCGTCTGGCCCGTGAAGCGCTGGCGCTTCACCCGGAATACCAGGGCGACCTCCGCACCGGCGAGGTCTCCGCGAAGGCGGTCTTCGACGCCTACAAGGAGGATGACCCGCTCGCGATTCAGATCGTGAACCGCTTCGCGAAATACCTCGGAACCGCGCTCGCCAACATCGCGGTCGTGATCGACCCGGAGATTATCGTCATCGGCGGCGGCGTCTCCCGCGCGGGCGAGTGCCTGACGGACATCGTCGGCAATTACTACAGAAATATTGCGTTCTCCTCGTGCGCCAGTACTCCGATCGTGCTTGCGCGGCTCGGAAATGACGCCGGCATCTACGGCGCGGCGAAGCTGGTGCTGGGGAAGCTGTGATACAGGGAAGTTTCCCCAGGACACAGGGACGGTTCCACAGGACACAGGGACGGTTCTTGTACAAAAATAGTTCTCACATTTGTGAGAACTATTTTTGTGCCTAGAACCGTCCCCTTCCATTAAGGCTTCGGTGTCGGTGTAACTGTTACGGTCGGCGTCTTTTTGGCGTCCTCCGCCTTTTTCTTTGCCTCCTCGGCCTTCTTCTTCGCCTCCTCGGCCTCCTTCTCGGCCTTCAGCCTGGCTTCCTCGGCCTTCTTCGCGGCCTCGGCGGCGGCCTGGGCAGCCTTCTCCTGTGCCTCGCGGGCGATCCTCTCGGCTTCCGCCTTCTCCCGGCGGATCTCCTCGGCGTAGTTGCGGCCGTGGGCCTCGCCGTTGCAGGCGGTCACCGGCGCGGTGTCCGGGGCGTAGATCTCGGTGTAGGACGGGCAGCCGCGGCC
>DFFD01000144.1:2925-6728 GCA_002369495.1 Lachnospiraceae bacterium UBA3785
TCAAATTCCTTTACCGTCTGCTTCTCGGAGATCCGCTGCATGACCTTGTGCCAGAGGATCTGGTGGTAAGCGCGGTAGAGACCTTCGTCCGGGAGCTTCTCGTTGCTGTCGTAGCCCGCCCAGACGCCGCAGGTGAGGTAGGGCGTGAACCCGACGAACCAGACGTCGTTCGCGCCGGAGGTCGTACCGGTCTTGCCGGCTACCGGCATGCCGCACTCAAGCTGCAGCCTCTGGCCGGTGCCCTGGCGGACGACGTCCTGAAGCGCGCTGGTGAGCAGGATCGCGGTGTCCCTCGACACCGCCCGGTGTGTTTCCGCGGTTTTGTCAAGCACGACGTTGCCCTCGGAGTCGAGCACCCGGGTGTAGAAGACGGGCTCGGTATAGAGGCCTTCATTTGCAATGGCGGCGTAGGCGGCGGTCAGCTCCAGGTTGGTCACGCCGCGGTAGATACCGCCGAGCGCCAGCGGCTGGTAGGTGTCGTGGGTCTCGTCCAGGGTGGTGATGCCGTACTTAAGGAGCTGGTTGTAGGTCGTGAAGGGAGTGAGGTCGGTGATGCATTTGACGGCCGCGACGTTGACGGAGTTGATGATCGCCTGGCGCATCGTGATGTCGCCGCGGTAGAGGCCGTCGGAGTTGTGGACCTCCTCGCCGGTGGAATACTGATAGGGCTCGTCACGGAAAATGCTCCCCAGCGTATACTGCCCGGAATCGAGCGCGGCGGAGTAGGGACCGATGACCTTGAAGGTCGAGCCCGGCTGCCTTGTCGAGTCGGTCGCGCGGTTGAGCGTGAGCGAAGCGGTCTTGTTGCCGCGGCCGCCGATGAGCGCGAGCACGTGGCCGTTCGACTGGTCCATGATGACCATCGAGGACTGGGGCTGCGGGGTCACGGTGTAGCGCTCCGCGATGATCTTATCGCCGGCCTCCTCATTGACGACATGGGCCTTGTAGTCCTCGATGTAGGAGAGAGCCTCCTCCTCGGAGGAGAAGAGCAGGTCGAACGCCGGATCCAGATTTTCCCGGTAGAAAGTGCGGAGCATTTCCCGGCTGTAGTTCGTGAGATTGCCGTCCTTGTCCGAGGTCGTGAGCGCCCAGTCCAGCGTGTACTCGGTGCCGTCCGGGAAATTGGCCGGATCCGCGTACTCCTCGTCCACGATCGCCTGGATGTCCATGTCCTGGGTCGTGTAGACGCGGAGGCCGCCCGAATAGAGCATCCTGGAGGCCTGCAGCTCGGTCAGGCCCTTTGCCTCCATGAGGTCCTTTATGATGCGGGAAGTCAGCGCGTCCACAAAATAAGAGTAGACCGTGCTCTCGCCGGTGCGCTCGTCCTGGACGCGCGCGATGCGCGTGTAGACGTCGTCGGAGAGGGCTTCCTCCTTCTGGGCCTCGGTGATGTAGCCCTGATCGACCATCTTATTGAGGATGCGGAGGCGGCGCTTGCCGTTCTCCTCCGGGTGGCGGATCGGGTTGTAGGCGCTCGGGTTCTGGGTGATGCCGGCGATAACGGTGGCCTCGGAGAGGGTGAGGTACCAGACGTCCTTGTGAAAATATTTCTGGGCGGCCGCCTCGACCCCGTAGGTGCCGGAGCCTAAGTTGATCGTGTTGAGGTAATTTTCCAGGATGAGCGCCTTCGCATTCTCCCGCGAGCCGGTCTCCCTGACAAGGCGCTCCTCGAGCGCGAGCGCGAGGGTCTGCTCCTGGAGCTTGCGCCTGATGCGCTCGATGAGGGTATTTTCCTCCGTCCAGCTTGTGAAGACATTGTTCTTTAAGAGCTGCTGGGTGATCGTGGAGGCTCCTTCGGAAAAATGAAACCCGTTCGAGATGCCCACGAAGGCAGCCCGGACGATACCTTTCGGATCGATGCCGTTGTGCTCGTAGAAGCGCTCGTCCTCGACCGCGACGACCGCCTTCTGGAAGTAGTCCGGCACCTTGTCGAGCGAGACCGAGATGCGGTTCGCGTTGGAGGAGACCAGCTTCTGGAGCTGGTTGCCCTCGGAGTCGTAGATGAAGGTCGCGTAGCCCGAGGGGGCGATGTTGACGGTGGAGACGTCCGGCGTCCCGTCGAGGATGCCTTTGATCACGCCGAAGCCGAGCGCCGAACCGGTGACCAGGAGCAGCAGAAGCGCAAATAAAAAGGCGCGCAGAGCAAAGAGACCGCTGCGCGTCTCGAGGGTCCCGGAGTCGGAGCTGTATTCGTTCAGGATTCTTTCGATGTTTGCATTTGTGTAATTCATGCGCTTATTATAATGAAAAAAGAAGAGAATTGCAACTCTTATGATTTTCCTGTACAATAGAGCCCATGAAAGACATATCAAGAACGGTCCTTGTGCCGGGACAGGGCGAGATCGTTGAGAAAAAATCGAGATTTATCGGGGAGATCTTTCCGGCATCCTCCCTCGCGGAAGCGGAAGAGAGGCTTCTTGGTATAAGGAAGCGTTATTACGACGCGAGGCATCACTGCTTCGCGGCGGTCGTCGGCGTGCCCGGAACGCCGGAGGAGATCCGGCGGGGCAATGACGACGGCGAGCCCGGCGGAACCGCCGGCAAGCCGATGCTCGAGGTGCTGGACGGCGAGGACCTCCACAACACGGCGGTGGTCGTGACGCGGTATTTCGGCGGGACCCTGCTCGGCACCGGCGGGCTTGTGCGCGCCTACAGCGCGGCGGTCAAGGCCGCGATCGCGAACGCTGTGATCGTCACGGTCATCCGCGGGCGTAAGATTGTCTACCGGGTCTCCTACCCGGACGCGGGGAAGCTCCAGTACCTCTACGCGAAGGAGGGGATCGAGAAGCCTGAGATCGAGTACGGGCAGGACGTCGTGATGACCCTCAGGATGCCCCTTAAGATGGGGGAGCGCATCAAAAAAATCACCGCCGAGACCACAAACGGCGCGGCGGTGCTGCTTTCCGACGAGGAGACCGTCTACACGGTCTGATCAGACTTTCTTCGGTTCCGGATAGTCGATGCCCAGCGTGTCCACCGTGATCGATTTGATGCGCTGCGGCTTCAGCGGCGCGTCGCGGAAGTTGGTGCGCACGTTCGCGATCTTATCCACGACGTCGAGCCCCTCGGTGATCTTTCCGAAGGCCGCGTACTGGCCGTCGAGATGCGGAGAGGTCCTGTGCATGATGAAGAACTGGCTTCCGGCCGAATCCGGGTGCATCGCGCGGGCCATCGAGAGGACGCCTTCGGTGTGGGCGAGGTCATTTTTGAAGCCGTTGGCGGAAAATTCGCCCGGGATCGTGTAGCCGGGACCGCCCATGCCGGTGCCGTTCGGGCATCCTCCCTGGATCATGAAGCCCGGGATGACGCGGTGGAAGATAAGGCCGTCGTAGAAACCCTTCTTCACAAGGCTGATGAAATTGCTGACGGTGTTCGGCGCGATCTCCGGGTAGAGTTCTCCCTTCATGACGTCGCCGTTTTCCATGGTGATCGTGATAAGCGGATTGGACATGGCTGCCTCCTTTATGATTGATGATTCAATTATAATAAAAACGGGGAAATATGGCAAGCCGGAGAATTTCCGGTGTACAAGAGCATTTTTTGTGTTATACTGTCCTATTGCGCGGACAGGAGGGACAGATGAAGATATATGAGGTGATGAGCGCGGAGGAGACATTTGCGCTCGGAAAGAAAACAGGCGAGACAGCGGAGCCGGACACGGTGATCGCGCTCATCGGCGATATCGGGAACGGCAAGACGGTCTTCACGAAAGGCGTCGCCGCCGGGCTCGGGATCATGGAGCATGTGACGAGTCCGACATTCACGATCCTGCACAGCTACCGCGGCGGGAGGCTGCCGCTCCA
>DFFD01000144.1:6847-8122 GCA_002369495.1 Lachnospiraceae bacterium UBA3785
TACGAGGACTGCTTCGCGGACGGCGGCGTGAGCCTCGTCGAGTGGGCGGAGCTGGTCCCGGAAATTTTTCCGCCCGAGACGATGGTGGTCCGCATCGAGAAGGACCTCGCGAAAGGACTTGATTACCGCCGGATCAGCATCGGGACGCCGGCGGAGCTTGGAGGCATAGAATGAAGCTGCTTGCGATCGACAGCTCGGGGCTGGTGGCCTCGGCGGCTGTCCTTGAAAATGAAAACCTGCTCGCGGAATACACCGTGAACTTTAAAAAGACCCACAGCGAAACGCTCCTGCCGATGATCGACACGATCGCGAAGATGACCGAGCTCGACTTAAAGAGCCTCGACGCGATTGCAATCGCTGCCGGCCCGGGCTCCTTCACCGGCCTTCGGATCGGTTCGGCGACCGCCAAGGGCCTCGGCCTGGCGCTGGACATCCCGATCGTCGAGGTGCCGACGCTCGAGGGGCTCGCGATGAACCTCTTCATGGCCCGGGGCTTTATCTGCCCGGTCATGGATGCGAGAAGAAAACAGGTCTACAGCGGGATCTACCGCTTTGAGGGCGACCGGCTCATCGTTGTGCGTGACCAGGAACCCGTCGCGGCGTCCGATCTCATCGCGGAACTGAATGCGATGGCAGGCGGGCCCGCTTCGGAGGGGGTCATTTTCCTCGGGGACGGCGTGCCGGTCGTCGAACCCTTCGCGAAAGAAGGGCTTTCCGTGCCGTTTTCCTTCGCGCCGGCGAACGCGAACCGGCAGCGGGCGGCTTCGGTCGGGGCGCTGGCGGAGCGCTATTTTGCGGCGGGACGCTTTGTGACCGCGGCGGAGCACGCGCCGATCTACCTGCGGAAATCCCAGGCGGAGCAGGAGCGCGAGAGGAAGGGCCTTGCATGACGATCCGCGAGATGAATTTTGACGACATCGCGGAGATCGCCGCGATCGAGGAAATGTACTCCGAGACACCATGGAACGCAAACGGGCTCCTCACTTACCTCCTCAGGGACGACACGATTTTTCTCGTCGCGGACTCGCTCGATGAGGTGCCCGCCGAGGGCGAGGAGCCCGAGGATTACTACGACACGCCGCATCTTCTGGGCTACGCGGGCCTTCTCATGGTGCCCTATGAGTCGGATATCTTAAATATCACGGTCCGGCCCGAGGCCCGGCGGCATGGCATCGCGACGCAGCTCATCGAAAAGCTCGCGGAGCTGGCCGCGCCGCGCGGCGTCACCGTGATCCATCTCGAGGTGCGGGAGAGCAATGTCCCGGCGAGAAGCCT
>DFFD01000255.1:0-5238 GCA_002369495.1 Lachnospiraceae bacterium UBA3785
CTGAACTTCGTAACCCCGGTGATGAACACAAACCGGATATACTTATCGTAGCTCTTCAGCGTGCTGAAGAATCCCTTGAAGACCGCCTTGTTGTGCTCCTCAAGTATCGGGTCCTTCATCACCTCAAGGAGCGGCTTGTCGTACTCGTCCACGAGGATGACCACCCGGGAGCCGGTCTTATTGTAAGCCCGCACTATAAGGTTCTGGAATCGCTCCTCCAGCGGGCATCCTTCCTCACTTGCCCCATAGATCGCCTCATATTCGCTTAGTATGGCTCCAAGTACTTCGTAAAGCGCAGTCCTCCGCTGATAATCCTTCCGGTTGAAATCAAAATAAAATACCGGATAAGGCCGCCACGCGTCCTCATCCCCTTCCGCCAGCCGCTCGATCGCAAGCCCGGAAAAAAGCTCCTTCCGCCCCTCCCAGTAGGCCCTCATGGCGGAAAGCAGCAGGCTCTTCCCGAAGCGCCGCGGGCGCGAAAGGAAATACTGCCGGCTCCCCTGGGTCAGCCTGTAGATATATTCCGTTTTGTCGACATACACAAACCCATCGTCCCTTAGACTTTGAAAGTCCTGCACGCCGATCGGGAGCTTACGCAAACCGTTTCCGTTCATGTTCCGCCTCCGAAAAATGTAACTATTCATCACCCCACGAAAACGTATGGTTTGCAGGGCGAAACGCTTGCGTTTCGAACAAAAGCCATGCGCTTTCGTGGGGCGGGCAAGGCGCAAAGCGCCTATGACCGCCCTCATGAAGCGGTCGCTTCTGCGGCCGCGAATGGGGGTGATGATCAGTTACGTAATCTTCTATCAGTTTAGACGAAAACGAGGCGGACTTCAAGCGGTTTATGCAAGAACGTCCCCCCATACAAAAATGAGCATATCAACCCCCCGGCGACACTCCGCCGGGGGTAACTTTTCTCAATCTTTATTTCTTGCCCTTGATCATCGACAGCGCACCGTAGAGGATCGAATCGTCGCCGAGCGCCGCAACCTTAAGCTCGACCGTGTCACGGATCGACGGCATGCAGTAGCGGTCGACCTCCTTCAGGATCTTCTCGAGGAAAATGTCGCCGACCGCCTCGATGACGCCGCCGCCGTAGACGACAACATCCGGGCTGATCGTGTTGATCATGTTGCCGGTCGCGACCGCGAGATAGTGGCAGGCCCTGTCGACCGCCTCGACCGCCACCGCATCCTCGGCGGCCAGCGCTTTCTTGAGCATCTTGCTCTTGAAGACGCCGTTCTCGATCTTGTCGCCGAGCATGCTGGAGCGTCCGCGGGTCACCTGCTGCACGATGTAGGCGCTCATGCCTTTCTTGCTGGAGAAGGCCTCAAGGCAGCCTCTCTGGCCGCAGTTGCATAAGGGGCCTTCCGGATCCAGGATCATGTGGCCGTACTCAGCGCCTTTGAACTGGTTGCCGGTAAAGAGCTTGCCGTCCAGGATCAGGCCGCCGCCCATGCCCGTGCCGACGAAGAAGCCGACGACGTTCTTGTAGCCCTTGGCCGCGCCGTAGTAGTACTCGCCGAGGACGCCGACGTTGACGTCATTTCCGATGAAGAACTTGATGCCGGTCTTCTCCTCGATGGACTTCTTGATGTTGTAGTTTCTCCACGGAAGGTTCGGGGAGAAGAGGACGACGCCCGTGTCCTGGTTGATGACGCCCGGAGCGCCGGCCGCGATCGCGTTCACCTTCTTGCGGTCGATGCCGGACTCCTTGATCATCTCCTCGACGACCGAGATGATGACCTTCTCCACGTTGGCGGAGTCATCGCCTTCCTGTTTGGTCTTTTTCTTTAAGCGGTAAATGATCTCGTCCTTCTCGTCGAAGATCGCACCGAGGATCTTCGTTCCGCCGATATCGAGACAGATATTATAGTTCTGAGCCATGAAAATAAACCTCCTTGCCGAATATATATGTTAATTTTATCTATAATTATACCGTAAATCTGCAAAATAACAAGCAATTTTTCACATACAAAGGGGACGGTTCTAAGCACAAAAAAGGATTCTCCCTTGCGAGAATCCTTTTTTGTACAAGAACCGTCCCTGCGTCCCTGATTTATTACAGCTCCTCAAACAGCGGCGTCGAAAAATACCTCTCCGCCGTATCCGGCAGCACCGTGACCACCGTCTTGCCGGGGCCGAGCTTCTTCGCGAGCCGGATCGCCGCGCAGACGTTCGTGCCGCTCGAGATCCCGCACATGATGCCCTCGCGGGAGGCAAGTTCCCTGGAGGTCCTCAGCGCGTCCTCGTCGCTGACCACGCAGAGCCCGTTGTAGATCTCCGTGTTCAGGATCGCCGGGATGAGCCCGTCGCCGATGCCCATCTGGACGTGGGTCCCGATGGAACCGCCCGAGAGGATCGCCGCGTGCTCCGGCTCGACCGCCCAGATCTCGATGTCCGGGTTCTCCGCCTTGAGGGCTTCGCCGATGCCGGTGATCGTGCCGCCCGTCCCGATGCCGGAGCAGAAGCCGTGGATCGGCTTGCCGACCTGCCGGAGGATCTCCTGGCCGGTGACATTTTTCTGGACTTCGACGTTCGCCGGGTTCTCAAACTGCTGGGGCACGAAGACGCGCGGGTTCTGGGCTTTCATTTCCATCGCGAGGTCCACGCAGTCCTGCATGCATTTTCCGATATTGCCCGCGTCATGGACCAGCATGACCTTCGCGCCGTAGTGGACCATGAGCTTCCTGCGCTCCTCGCTGACCGAATCGGGCATGATGATGATCGTCTCGTAGCCGCGGACCGCGCCGACCAGAGCAAGACCGATGCCCTGGTTGCCGCTCGTCGGCTCGACGATAATGCTCTTCTCATTGAGGAGCCCCTGCTCCTCCGCCTTTTTGATCATCGCGTAGGCGGTCCTTGTCTTGATGGACCCGCCGACGTTGAGGCCCTCGAACTTGACGAGCACTTCCGCGCCGTCCTTCGGGGCGATATGGTTCAGCCGGATGATCGGCGTGTTGCCCATGGCTGCCAGGATATTTTCACAAATCATAGTATCTCTCCGTCTCTTTCTTACCGGAAAATGAAAACACTCCGGCATCCCTATGATTTTAAGGCATTTCCCTGCATTTGACAAGCAGAAAATGCGCCAGCGAGAGATCGCGGAAAATGCGCTAGCGCGAAATCGCCATGAGCCCCGTCACGCAGGCGACCGCCAGAAAGAGCGAGCCCATGAGGATGAGGCCCGAGGTGCGGACGTTGATCTTTCCGACGGGCTTAATGAGGGCGATCGTGAGCAGGATCATGCCGGCCGTAAGACCGATGACGGCTGCCGTGATGCCGACAAGAAAAATATACTGCATACAGTTTCCTCTCAAAAAGACGGGGCCGTGAAACCCACGGCCCCGTTTCAAACTTCAGCGCATCTTATTACAGGACGTCGTCTCTGTTGATGTAGCCCGGCTCTGCCGGATCGGCGACGATCTCCTTGGTGTTCTTGATCGTGACCCACTTGTCGATGACCTGGCCTTCGACATGGACACCCTCACCAATCGTGGTGTAGGCGAGCACGAGGCAGTCCTTAACAACGGCGCCGGCCTTGATGGTGACATTTCTGCCGATGACGCAGTGATCGACGGTACCTTCGATCACGCAGCCGTTGGAGATGAGGGAGTTCTTGACGGAACCCTTCTCCTCAACCTTGGTCGGGCAGGCGTCGGTCGTCTTGGTGTAGATCGGCCAGTTCGGCTTGAAGAGGTCCTTCGCGAGGTCGAGGTCTGTGAGGGCGATGTTGGCGTCATAGTAGCTCTTGAGGTCGGTGACCGCCGCGAAATAGCCCTTGTGAGCGACGGCACGGACGTCGAGCTCGGCGCACTTGTCGCTGACGATCTCGGAGAGCGTGTAGGTCGAGGAGACGGCCTTCGCTTCCTTGACGAGCTGGATGAAGAGATCCTTCTTCATGACGTAGGACTCGGCGAAGATGTTCTTGTCCTTCGTGTTGCCGAGGTTGCGGTCGATCGACTGAACGCCCTTCTGGCGGTTCAGGGTGAGGACGTCGCAGTTCAGGAACTTCTCCTTCGCGTTGTCTACCTTGTGATAGAGCAGCGTGATGTCCGCGCCGGACTCGATGTGCGTATTCAGGAGCTTGTCATAGTCCTGCGCATAGATCATCGTGCTCGGAGCGATGACGACATATTCCTGATGGGCTCTCTCGAGAAGGTCGAAGTTCTCCAGGAAACCGGCGATGTCGGTCTTGTAGATCTGGTTGACAGCCGCAGCGCCGCAGAAGATCATCTGGAGTTTGCCGCGCTTGGAGTTGATGTTGTAGTGACGGCCGGTGCCCAGGTGCTCAGCCAGGGAGCGCGGGTTCTGCGTCGCGTCCGCATAGACCATGACTCTCTCGATACCGCTGTTGGAGAGGTTGGAGACCGGGAAATCGATGATGCGATAACGGCCGACAAACGAGAAGGAGCTGATCGGGCGATGAGCCTGGAGCCCTTCCACTCTGATCCGGTTGCCGGATGCTGTTACGATACCAAGTGCTTTTGCCATTTTACTCATCCCCCTTTACATTCTTAGCCACGAGGAGAATTTCCTCACTGTCAGCGCTGCCCACGACAGCGTTCTTGCCGATCTTGACATTGTTGGCGACCAGCGCGCGGGTAACGACGGCGCCTTCGGCGACCTTGGCGCCCGGCATCAGGACGGAGTCAATGACCTTCGCGCCGGCTTCGACGACCGTGTCGGTGAAGAGGACGGAGCGCCTGACCTCGCCGTCAATCTCACTGCCCTGTGTCAGGTAAGCGACCTCAACGGAAGCTTCCGGTCCGATGTAGGCCGGCAGCGCGGAGGCGTCTTCGGTGTAGATCTTCCAGGTCGTGTCGTCAAGGTTCAGCTCGTTTGCGTCGCTTAAGAGATCCATGTTGGCTTCCCAGAGCGAATCGATGGTTCCTACATCCTTCCAGTAGCCTTTGAACTTCCAGGCGACAAGCTTTCTTCCCTCGTTCAGGAACGCCGGGATGATGTCATTGCCGAAGTCATGGCTGGAGTTCGGGTCCTTCATGTCGGCGATGAGCTTCTTGCGGAGAACCTTCCATGTGAAAATGTAAATACCCATGGACGCCAGGTTGCTCTTCGGCTCCTTCGGCTTCTCCTGGAACTCGACGATGTTGAGATCCTCGTCGGTGTTCATGATACCGAAACGCGGAGCTTCCTTCCACGGGACCTCGCGGACCGCGATCGTCGCGTCTGCACCCTTCTCCTTGTGGTAGGCGAGCATCTTGTCATAGTTCA
>DFFD01000255.1:5309-16134 GCA_002369495.1 Lachnospiraceae bacterium UBA3785
ATGTGGTCGCCGGAGAGGATCAGCAGATAGTCAGGATCATACTTGTCGATGAAATCGATGTTCTGGGAAATGGCGTCCGCCGTGCCGCGGTAAACGTCCAGGCCCTGGTCAGCCTTTTCACGCGGGGTCAGGATGAAGACGCCGCTGTCGCGGGTGTCAAGGCCCCAGCGTCCGCCCTGAGCGGCGTAGCTGTTCAGGTCGACAGACTCGTACTGGGTCAGGACGCCGACGACGTCAATGCCGCTGTTCGCGCAGTTCGAGAGCGGAAAATCGATGATGCGATACTTTCCGCCGTAGGAAACCGCAGGCTTGGCGACTTTGTTGGTCAGGTCATGGAGACGGCTGCCGCGGCCGCCAGCCAAAATCATTCCTAACATTTTGTTTTGATTCATGGTAAGACCTCTCTTTCCTTGAGAATATCATTTATGTATGCGGAAACGCTCTTTTGAGACGTCACCACTCATAAAGCTATTGTAACATATTGTTCTCAAATATGCCTCAAAAAAACAAAACTTTTTTTGAAAATTTCACCAGATTTTACAGGGATCCGGCGGCTTTCCGTTCTCTTGTCTTATCGAAAATGCCGAAACAGGCACAAAACAGGGCGCTGCCGCAAGGGCGCGCCCTGTCTTGTGCTTATTATTCCGTTTTCGTGCCTGAAACCGCGGAAAGCCGCTTTCTCAGCTCGTAAAATGCGGTTCCTCCGGAAGCGCCGCCTCGGCATTTTCCTCAGGCGAAGCGTCGTTCTTCTTAACGACCATCTTCGCAAGCCCCTCGCGGCGGAGGATAAAGTGCTTCGTGAACGGGTTGAAGATCAGCGCCGCAAGACGCTCGTTCGCGACGGTCTGCATGATGCACTCGCGCGTGTCGACCAGCACCCACTGGAAGCGCTTTTTATACTCCGCCGGGATTTCGTCGCGCGTGGTGAAACACGGGTAGAGGCGCTCGCCGTTCGCGTTCTTTAAGATATCCGGGGTGAAACGCACCGGATCCTTCGGCTTCACCTGCTCCTTGCCGGCGCCCGCCCGCATCGCGTCAAGGTCTCTCTTCGAGAGCAGGATGTGCATCGGCACCCAGACGCGCGTGCCCTCGAGGCCCTTCAGGACCGTGAGGAAGCTGTCCTTGTTCTTCAGCTCGTGGTGGCGCTCGATGAGGTAGGTGAGCACCTTGCCGTTCTCTTCATTTTTCTCAAGCTGCTCCTTCGTGAGCGGCGTCATGCGCGGACCCTGCGGCTGCGGAGCCGGAGCCGGAGCCTCCTCCGCGGGCTTCTCCTCCTCAGCCGGAGCTTCCTGCTCAGCCGGAGTCTCCTCCTCGGCTGCAGGCGCCTCCTCTGCCGGGGCTTCGTTCGCCTCTTCCTTAATCTCCTCGTAGGAAGTCACATCTTCCGCCGGGGCTGCCTCTTCTTTTTTCCTGAATCTGTCAAATAAACCCATTTCAAAACTCCCTTTTAAAAACAGTTCGCAAAACTCCAGTACAGTATAACACAAACCGTCAAAAAGGACAACGAAATAGGCGCCTCTTTTCAAATAATCGTGCATTGTTTCAGTTTTACGGTGGAAATTCCGCGCCCAATCCGTTATGATATAGGAAGAGCGGTTTTCCAGGCCGCAGGAAAGAAGAACGCCATGGCAGGGCGCATCATTTTCCGAAGAATGACAAACAGATTTACGGCAGACGAGGAGGTATTATGACGAAACGTTACCGCATCGGAAATCCCATCCCGACCGGAGCCGTCGTGACGGAGCTTGTGCCGGCGGAGGGGCCGCTTCCTTATTTTACGGCTGACCCCGCCGCAGGGACGCTCGCCCTCGCCCTGAACGATGAGGACATCGTCTACGGGCTCGGCGAGACAGTCCGGGGAATCAACAAGCGCGGGTTTATTTATGTCAACTACAACGCCGACAACCCGCACCACACCGAGCTCTCCCGCTCGCTCTACGCCTCGCAGAATTTCCTGATCCGCTTCCGGCCGGGTGGAAAGACCTTCGGGGTCTATTTCGACACGCCCGGAAAAATCACATTCGACATCGGGTTTACGGATTACGGAAACATGCTCATTTCCTTCGAGGACTTCGATGCGGATGTCTACATTTTCGAGGAGGACTCCCTGCCCGGGATCACGGCCGCGCTCCGCCGCCTTACCGGGAAGAGCTACGTTCCGCCCGTCTGGGCCTTCGGCTTCGGCCAGAGCCGCTGGGGCTACCGGAACGCGGACGACGTGCGCGCGATCGCGGACGCCTACGAGAAGGCCGGGATCCCGCTCGACATGATCTACCTCGACATCGACTACATGGAGGACTACAAGGACTTCACGGTGAGCCGCGAGCGCTTCCCCGATTTTCCGGCTTTTGTTTCGGAAATGAAAACCCGCGGCATCCGCCTCATCCCGATCATCGACGCGGGCGTGAAGGCCGAGCCTGGCTACCCGGTCTTCGACGAGGGCACCGAAAAGGGTTACTTCTGCAAATGTGAAGACGGAAGCGACTTTATCGCCGCCGTCTGGCCGGGCCTCGTGCGCCTGCCGGACGTCCTTAATGACAAAGCCCGCGCCTGGTTCGGGGACTGCTACGCGCCGCTCCTTGACGCCGGGATCGAAGGTTTCTGGAACGATATGAACGAGCCCGCGCTCTTCTACACGCCGGAACACCTCGATGAGGTCTACGGGAAGATTCGCGATTACGAAAAGGAGGAGCTCGGCATCCGCAGCTTCTTCGGGCTCCTCGACTGCGTGAACGGACTTTCGAACAACCCGGAGGACTTAAGGCGCTTCTTCCACAGCTATGACGGCCGGATGATCCGCCACGACAAGGTCCACAACCTCTACGGGTTCTATATGACCCGGGCGGCGGCGGAGGCATTTGCGAGAAGAGGCATCGCGGATCAGACGATGCTCTTCTCCCGCAGTTCCTTCATTGGCATGCACCGCTGCAGCGGCCTCTGGACGGGCGACAACTCCGCCTTCTTCAGCCACATCCTCCTCAACATGCAGCAGATGGCCTCGCTCTCGATGACCGGCTTCCTCTTTGCCGGCGCGGACATCGGCGGCTTCGGGGGAGACACGACCGGCGACCTCGTGCTCCGCTGGACCGAATTCGGCATCTTTACGCCGCTCTTCCGGAACCATGCGGCCCACAACACCAGGGACCAGGAGTTCTTCCGCTTCCCGTTCACGGAAGCCTTTAAAAACATGACGGACCTGCGCTACGCGCTGATTCCTTACCTTTTCCGGGTCTTCACGGACGCGGCGGAGCACGACGGGCTCTACATGCAGCCGCTCTCCTTCCTCTGGCCGGACGATCCGCGCGCCCGCGGGACGGAGGACCAGATCATGCTGGGAACCGACCTCATGCTGGCGCCGGTTTATACCCAGAACGCGCGCGGCCGCTTCGTCTATCTGCCCGAGGAAATGAAATGCCTGCGCCTCCGCAGCATCTCCGATTTCGACGAGGAGATCCTGCCGGCCGGCGATCACTGGGTGCGCGCGGAGCTTGCCGAGGTTCTCATTTTCATGAGAAAAGGAACGAAGCTGCCGCTTCACCAGGCAGGCCGCCATGTGAGTGAGATCACAGATGAAATCATTCACACCTTCTGTTTCTGATGACCCTTTCAAAATCAGCGCCGCTGCGCTAAAATGAAAGTATGAATGAAAAAGCCTTAAAAACACTCGAATACGACAAGATCATCAGCCTTCTGACCGAGCGCGCTTCATCGCGGCCGGGGAAGGCTCTCTGCGCTGCCACGCTGCCGCTCGACGATATCGCGCAGATCGACCGCCTGCAGGAGGAGACGGCCGCGGCGGTCACGCGCATTTTCGCGAAGGGGAGCATTTCCTTCGGCAACAACGCCGATGTCAGGGGCTCCCTGCTCCGTCTGGACCTCGGGAGCGCCCTCAATATCCGGGAGATCCTTGAAATCACGAAACTGCTCGAAAATGCCGGCACCGTCCGCAACTACGGCAGGAAGGAGCGCGAGGACGCGCCGGACGATATCCTGACGCCGCTCTTCAGTGTGCTGGAGCCCCTCCCGCACGTGACGAACGAGGTGCGCCGCTGCATCCTCTCCGAGGAGGACATCTCCGACAACGCTTCTGCGAAGCTGCGCCAGATCCGCCGCTCGATCAAGGCGGCCGGCGACCGCATCCACACCGAGCTTAACCGCATTATCGCCTCCCACGGCAAGGATTACCTGCAGGATAGCCTCGTCACGACCCGCGACGGGCGCTACTGCGTGCCGGTCAAGGCGGAGTACAAGGGCCAGTTCGGGGGCATCGTGCACGACATGAGCTCGTCCGGCTCCACGCTCTTCATCGAGCCGACCGCCGTCGTGAACCTGAACAACGAGATCCGCCAGCTGGAGGGCGAGGAGCAGAAAGAGATCGAGGTGATCCTCGCGAAGCTCTCCGAGATGCTGAACGCCGAGGCCGGCTTCATCCGCCAGGACTACGAGATGCTGACCGCCCTCGACTATATCTTCGCCCGGGCTTCCCTCGCGCTCTCCATGAACGCCTCGAGGCCTGTCCTGAACGACCAGGGCATCATTGACCTGAAGAAAGCCCGCCATCCGATGATCGACAGAAAGAAGGTCGTCCCGATCGACGTGCGGCTCGGGGAGGATTTCGACCTGCTGGTCATCACCGGACCGAACACCGGCGGCAAGACCGTCACTTTAAAGACCACCGGCCTTCTGGTGCTCATGGGGCTCTCCGGCCTCCACATCCCGGCCGCCGACCAGAGCCGCATCGCCCTCTTCTCCGAGGTCTACGCGGACATCGGCGACGAGCAGAGCATTGAACAGAGCCTCTCGACCTTCTCCTCGCACATGAAGAACATCGTCGAGTTCCTCGGCACCGCCGACGAGCGCTCCCTCGTGCTCTTCGACGAGCTCGGAGCCGGCACGGACCCGACCGAAGGCGCGGCGCTCGCCGTCGCGATCCTCAACAGCCTCCATGCAAGGGGCATCCGGACCGTCGCGACGACCCACTACAGCGAGATCAAGGTCTACGCGCTGAAGACGCCGGGCGTCGAAAATGCCTCCTGCGAATTCGACGTCGCGACCCTCTCGCCGACCTACCGCCTGCTCATCGGCGTGCCGGGCAAGAGCAATGCATTTGCCATCTCCAAAAAACTCGGCCTCAGCGACGGCATCATCGAGGATGCCCGAAACCTGCTCTCCGACCAGGCTGAGTCCTTCGAGGACGTCATCTCGGACCTTGAGACCAAACGGATCGCCCTTGAAAATGAACGGCAGGAAGCCGAGCGCACCCGCCGCGAGATCGAGCAGCTGAAAAAGGACCTTGCTTACCAGAAGGATCATCTGGCCGAGCAGAAGAAGAAGCTGATCGCGGAATCCCAGGTCGAGGCGAGGCACATCCTCGAGGAGGCCAAGGCCTACGCGGACAAGCAGATCGCGTATTTCGCGAAGCACGACGGCATCGCGAGCGGCAAGGAGCTCGAGAAAGAGCGCCAGGCGCTGCGCTCCCGCATCAACGATCTCCACGCGGACATGAGCGATCTTAAAAATGACGCGACCGGCAGCCTTAAGAAGGAGGATCTCAAGGTCGGCGACCCGATCCGGGTGCTCTCCCTGAACCTCAAGGGCACGGTCAACACGCTGCCGGACGCGAAAGGCCAGCTTTTCGTCACCTGCGGAATCATGCGGATGAAAGTGAAGCTCACCGATCTCGAGAAGCTGAGCGAGGCGGATATCACGGCCCCGGGCATCAGGAAGTCCTCCGCCGGCAAGCTCCGGATGGAGAAATCCATGACCGCGACCGGCGAGATCAACCTGCTCGGCAAGACCGTGGACGAAGCGGTGATGGAACTTGAGAAATTCATCGACAACGCCGCCCTGGCCCATCTTCCGAGCGTCAGGATCGTCCACGGCAAGGGCACCGGCAAGCTCCGCCAGGGCGTCCAGCTGTATCTGAAGCGCAACAAACATGTAAAGTCCTTCCGTCTCGGCGAGTACGGGGAGGGCGACGCCGGCGTGACGATCGCCGAGCTGAAATAAGGAGGGAGTATGGCTGCCAGACAGAAAATCCTCATCGTGGACGATGACAACAATATTGCGGAGCTCATTTCCCTGTATCTGACCAAGGAGATGTATGACACAAGGATCGCGGAGGACGGCGAGGAGGCTCTTTCCATTTTCCGCGAATTCGACCCGAACCTGGTCATCCTGGACCTCATGCTGCCCGGGAAGGACGGCTACGAGGTCTGCCGGGAGATCCGCCGGATGAAGGATACGCCCGTGATCATGCTCTCCGCCAAGGGCGAGACCTTCGACAAGGTCCTGGGGCTCGAGCTCGGCGCGGACGACTACATGATCAAGCCGTTTGACTCCAAGGAACTCGTGGCGCGCGTGAAGGCGGTGCTCCGCCGCTACAAGACCGCGCCGACCAGGGAGCCCGAGGCCGCAAAGGACGCGAAGATCGTCGAGTACCCGCACCTCACCGTCAACCAGACCAACTATTCGGTCGTCTACAACGACCAGAACATCGACATGCCGCCCAAGGAGCTGGAGCTGCTCTATTTCCTGGCTTCCCACCCGAACCAGGTATTCACGCGCGAGCAGCTGCTGGACCACATCTGGGGCTTCGACTACGTCGGCGACACGCGGACCGTGGACGTCCACATCAAGCGCCTCCGCGAGAAGATCAAGGATTACGGCACCTGGTCGATCGCAACCGTCTGGGGAATCGGCTACAAATTCGAAGTAAAACGCAGCTGAAGCGGCGGATAAGGCCCGCCGCCGGAGAACTTCGGCATGAAAAAAAGGCTCTTTTTAAAATTCATCGCGGTCTATGTGCTGCTGGCCGTCGTCGAGCTGCTCGTCATCACCTCTCTGGGACGGCAGCTCGTTTTTGACACGCTCGTAAAGAACCGGGCGGAGGGACTCTACGCGGAAGCCGGCAAAGCCGCCACGCTCAGGGTCTACGGCTACCTCTCGGGGGAGACCTCCGAGGACAACGCCTACACAAGTCTCGTCCTCGCTTCCACCGTCACCGGGGGCACGATCCGCGTGATCGGGACCGACGGAACCGTGCTCCTGAACACGGCAGACGTGCTGAGAAAAGAAGACCGGCCGGTCATCGAATCCTTCAACTATGCCGCTTTCGGCCCCAAATACTACGAGATCAGCACCTTCTTCGGCCAGTATGACGAGGAGGTGCTCTCCGTCATGTACCCGGTCACCGGAAGCTTCCAGACACGCGGCTACATTGCGATCAGCCTGCCCCTTGCGGAGATCGAGGAGGAGACCGGCGGGATCATGCGCTCCTTCATCATCGTCGGGGCTGTCAATTTCGGGCTTTCGTTCGTCATTCTGCTGGTCCTTGCAATTTCCGTATATGCGCCTCTCCGGAAGGTCATCCTCGGGGCCCAGGCCTTCGCCTCGGGCGACCTGGCCCACAAGATCGACGTTGAGAAGAACGATGAGATGGGCTACCTCGCGGATACGCTGAACGTCATGGCCGCGGAGCTTAAGAAAAACGAAGAGTACCAGAAAAAATTCATCTCCAACGTGAGCCACGACTTCCGCTCTCCGCTCACCTCGATCAAAGGTTTCACCGAGGCGATGACGGACGGAACGATCCCGCCGGAGCTGCACGGAAAATACCTCGGCATCATCGCGCAGGAGACCGAACGGCTGGAGAAGCTCACCAACTCCGTCCTGACCCTCGAAAATATGGACGCCGGGAAGGGCACCCTGAATAAGTCTGTCTTCGACATCAACAGCCTGCTCAAAAAGACCGCGGCGGTCTTCGAGGGCAGCTGCCGCAAAAAAAAGATCAGCATCAGCCTGGTGCTGACCGGACACACGCTCAATGTTAATGCAGACCGCGAAAAAATCGAGCAGGTCATCTACAACCTGCTCGACAATGCGGTCAAATTCAGCAATAAGAGCTCCGAAATCAAGCTGGAGACCACGATCCGCCACGGAAAATGCGAGATTTCCGTAAAAGACGAGGGCTGCGGCATCCCGGCCGCGGAGCTCTCCCGCATCTGGGACCGTTTCTACAAGAGCGATTCCTCGCGCGGCAAGGACCGGAAAGGGTCCGGCCTCGGTCTTTCGATCGTGAAGGAGATCATCTCCGCCCACGACCAGACGATCAGCGTCGTCAGCACCGAAAATGTCGGCACCGAATTCGTCTTCACGCTGGACCTTGCGTGAACGGATATGCCCCGGGAATCTTTAAAAGCTCCTCCGGCTGCTCCCGGTCGAGATAGCGGACCCGCTCTCCGTTCAGGATGAGCATGCCAGGTCCCGGCGTGAGGGAGCCGATCACGGCTGCGGGGGTTTTCATTTTCCGGAGCGTCTCAAGATAGGTTTCCGCCTGCTCCGGGACGACCAGATACGCGCTCTCCGACAGCGCATAATAAGGGTTCAGATCATAGAGTTCCAGGATCTCGATCGTCTCCTGACGGACCGGGATCTTTTTTATGTCAACCTCAAGGCCGGTGCTCAGAGCCTCCCCCATCCGCCGGAGCGCCGAAAATATCCCGCCCTCGCCGATCCTCGCAAAGTAGACGGTCCCCCCGGACGGAGGTGTCGGCCCCGGCCGGACCGCTTCCCGGGCGGAGCGCATGAAAAAGGAAGGGAACCTTATCTCAAGTTCCCCTCCCTTAAGTTCCATGATGCGTTTTTGCGCCTCCGCGGCACAGTAACCCACTGTGATGATCTGCATGTTATTCTCCGGCGGCTGCCGCCGCGAGCTCCGCGTCCATGGTCGTCATCCGGAACGTGATGTTGTGTTCCGCGAACGCCCGCTGCACCATCTCAAGGCTCTCCGTCTCGAAGGCTGCCCGCAGGTCTGCAAGGAGCTCCTCGTCAGCCCCGGCCGTCCCGACCGTGTATTTCGCCGGGGACATGCTGTACTCGCTCGCGTTGTACCAGTCATTCGATTCAATCACTTCATCGATATAGACTTCCTTGTAAACTTCCGCCGCCATGCCGCGGTGCGGGTCCTGGTCGAGCCGGATGTAGCCGGCCGGCTTCTCCGGATCCTCCGTGAAGGAGTCCGTCGCGGGCGTCTCGGAGAGGACCAGCGAGCGGTAGACGACCTTCCGGTTCTCCGGCCTCGTCTCAAGCCCGTAGATATCGAAATGCAGGACCGTCCCGGCGACATAGCCCTTGATGTAGATCGGTGCGGATGTGCTGTTCGTGAAGGTAAAATCCTTGCCGCCCTCCTCGGAAATCGCCGCATCCTTGGACGGATCCACGTACCCGACGACCATCGAGTGCGAGTAGCGCTCATCCACGGTGAGCTCAGCGGCCATCACGGCCTGGTAGAGCGTCGTCGAGACCTGGCAGATGCCGCCGCCGTAGGTGTCGACGACATTTCCCTCCTCGTAGGAGTGCGCCAGCTCATAGCCATTGTTCGCCGTGAACGGCACGAGATGCTCGAGCGTCGAAAAGCTCTCCCCGGGGTAGAGCATGTAGTTCGACAGGAGCTTCACCGCGTTCCGGATATTTTTCATGCGCTCATCGTTCGAGCCCACCGCGTCCGTCTCGCCGCTTCCGATCTTGTCCCGGATCTTCAGCAGCTCCTCCTTGTCGCCGCCCGGCTCCACGCTCTCCGTGCTGAGAGAGGTCCGCGGCTCGCCCTCCTGCCAGCCGGACGTCAGGTACACCATCAGCTTGCTGAAGGCGGCCGTCTCGTCCATGGAAAGGCCCGGCGTCCCGTCCTTCACGTACGGCGTCGTCCCCTCAAAGGACAGTTCGCAGTTGACCGGGGCGACGTAGATCGAGTCCCTTATATTTGAAATAAACGACCGGATGCACCCGACATCGTAGGACCTGTCGATCGAAAGCCTGCATCCGCCCGTCTCAATATCCTTCTTCACTTTATAGCGGGAAATGAGATTCCCGGACACGCCCAGCCTCATCGCTTCTCTGACCACGTCCGGGTTATCCCAGGTAAATCCCAGCTCCGCGACAGGGATCGTAAATTCCCTGCCGTCGCATTCAACCGTGAGCGTGCTTGTCTCAAGCGAGCTCACAAACTCCTTCACGGCGCTCTCCGCCTCCTCGTACGTAAGGCCGGAGACGTCGACCGTCCCGATCGTGACCCCGTCCGGGATCCGATCGACATCGTCATCCGCGAGTGCCGGTGCCACCAGAGTAAGGATCATGGTGATGACCAGTATGAAGGCGATCACGGCAACGACGATGCGCTGCATTTTTCTGTCCATCATTGGAAAATCCTCCGGCGGGGCAGGCAGAGCCTGCCCCGTCCTTCTCAGTCGAGCGGATACTTATCCGTCAGTTCCCTGACAATGGCTTTCGCCTTGTCGATATTTTCCTCGCCGGCGAGGACCAGGGCGATCGCCTCGGCGACCCTGTCCATATCGTCCTCCTTCATGCCGCGGGTCGTGACGGACGGCGTTCCGAGACGGATGCCGGAAGTCACGAACGGCGAGCGCGGGTCGCGCGGGACCGTGTTTTTATTTGCCGTAATGTTCGCAGCGTCGAGGCGGGCCTCCAGCTCCTTGCCGGTGATCTCGAGACCCCGGAGGTCGATCAGCATGAGGTGATTGTCCGTGCCGCCGCTCACGATGTTGACGCCGCGCTTCATAAGCCCGCTGCAGAGGGCCTGGGCGTTCCTGACGATCTGTTCGGCGTAAGCCTTGTACTCCGGCTGCATGTCCTCCTTCAGCATGACCGCCTTGGCGGCGATGACGTGCATGAGCGGGCCGCCCTGGGAGCCCGGGAAGATCGCCTTGTTCAGCTTGTGCTCCTTCGCGAACTCAGCGGAGGAGAGGATCATGCCGCCGCGCGGACCACGGAGCGTCTTGTGGGTCGTGGTCGTCACAACGTGCGCATA
>DFFD01000225.1 GCA_002369495.1 Lachnospiraceae bacterium UBA3785
GAGCTGCCGCTTGAGGATTACCGGGCGGAGAGCGAGCTCTTCGACGAGGATATCTACGAGGCGATCTCGCTGAAGACCTGCGTTGAGAAGCGGCAGACGAAAGGTGCTCCGGGAGCTATGGAAAATGAAATTCGCGAAAGCCGTGCCTTCATGGCCGCTTTGTGAAGATAGAGGAGGGTATTATTATGGAAAAAAAGCTGAATGTCGGTATCCTGGGCGCAACGGGCATGGTCGGGCAGCGTTTTGTGACGCTCCTGGCGGACCATCCGTGGTTTGAGATCAAGGTCCTGGCCGCTTCCGCAAGGAGCGAGGGCAAGACCTACGAGGAGGCTGTGGGCTCCAAGTGGAAGCTGGATGTCCCGATGCCGGAGAAGGTCAAAAAGATGGTCGTCCGCAACATCACGGACGTCGCGGGCATCTCGAATGACGTCGATTTTGTATTTTCCGCGGTCAATATGACCAAGGAGGAGATCCGCGCAATCGAGGAGCAGTATGCAAAGGCGGAGACGCCGGTCGTCTCCAACAACAGCGCGCACCGCTGGACGCCGGACGTCCCGATGGTCGTTCCGGAAATCAACTGCGAGCATTTTGAGGTTATCAAGGACCAGAGAAAACGTCTCGGCACGAAGCGCGGCTTTATCGCGGTCAAGCCGAACTGCTCGATCCAGAGCTACGTGGTCTGCCTTGCGGCCTGGAAAGAGTTCGAGCCGACCAAAGTTGTCGTATCCACCTATCAGGCAATCTCGGGCGCGGGTAAGAACTTCAACGACTGGCCGGAGATGATCGGCAACATCATCCCGTACATCGGCGGCGAGGAGGAGAAGTCCGAGCTTGAGCCGCTGCGCGTCCTCGGCCACATCGAGAACGGGCAGATCGTGAAGGCGGAAGCCCCGGTGATCTCCGCGCAGTGCATCCGCGTGCCGGTCCTGAACGGCCACACCGCGACGGTCGCGATCAGCTTCGCGAAGAAGCCGACGAAGGAGCAGCTCATCGAGAGGCTTGTGAATTTCTCGGGCAAGCCGCAGGAGTACAAGCTCCCGAGCGCGCCGGAACATTTCGTACAGTACCTTACGGAAGACAACCGTCCGCAGGTCGCCCTGGACGTCAACTACGAGAACGGCATGGGCGTGTCCATCGGCAGGCTCCGCGAGGATAATATTTTCGATTATAAGTTTGTCGGTCTTTCCCACAACACGCTCCGCGGCGCGGCCGGCGGCGCGGTCGAGTGCGCGGAGATGCTGACGGCTCTGGGCTACATCGCGGCAAAATAAGCTCTTTAAGCTTAAACCAGGTTTATCGTTAAGGCACAACGGGGGACCAGACCTCCGTGTGCCTTAATTACATATTAAGGAGGAAAAATCCATCAAGACACTGTTTATCGCGGAAAAGCCGAGCGTCGCGCAGGAGTTTGCCAGGACGCTGAAAGTGAACGGGCCGCGGCGCGACGGGTACCTCGAGTCGGAGACGACGATCGTGACCTGGTGCGTCGGCCACCTCGTCACGATGAGCTATCCGGAAAAATACGACCCGAATCTTAAAAAATGGGACCTCGAAACCCTGCCTTTCATCCCGGACAAGTTCCTCTACGAGGTGATCCCGGGCGTGAAGAAGCAGTTTGACATCGTGACGAACCTGCTCGCCAGAAAGGACGTCGGCACGATCTATGTCTGCACCGACTCCGGGCGCGAGGGGGAGTACATTTACCGCCTGGTGGAGATGATGTCGGACCCGTCCGTGAAAATGAAAGACCGGCGGCGCGTCTGGATCGACTCCTTTACCGATGAGGAGATCGAGCGCGGGATCCGGGATGCGAAGAGCCTTTCGGAGTACGACAATCTCAGCAGCTCCGCATACCTGCGGGCGAAGGAAGATTATCTCATGGGGATCAATTTCTCGCGCCTGCTCACGGTCCGCTACGGAAATGTGATCTCAGCCTGCCTCGGCGGCAGGCGGACGCCTGTCTCGGTCGGCCGCGTCATGACCTGCGTTCTCGGCATGGTCGTGCGGCGGGAGCGTGAGATCAGGGCCTTCGTGAAGACGCCGTTTTACCGGGTGATCGGCAATTTCGGCGGGATCGAGGCCGAGTGGAAGGCGGTTCCGGGGAGCCGCTATTACATCGGGAAGGCCCCGGAAAAGGACGCGGAGAAGAAGGAGGGGGCGGACGAGTTCGCCCTTGATCCGAGACTCTACAAGGAGAACGGCTTCAAGCGCCGCGAGGACGCCGAGGCGATGATTGCCGAGCTCAAAAACTCGGATCCGTACGAGGGCATCGTGAGCTCGGTGACGCGGAAGAAGGAAAAGAAGAATCCGCCGCTCCTCTACAACCTGGCGGAGCTGCAGAACGACTGCTCGAAGCTCTTCAAACTCTCGCCGGACCAGACGCTGGCCGCCGCGCAGGAGCTCTACGAGAAGAAGATGACGACTTACCCAAGAACCGACGCGCGCGTCCTCTCGACCGCGGTCGCGAAGGTGATAGACCGGAATATAAAAGGGCTTCAGAGGTTCGATGCGGTGTCTTCATTTGCCGGAGAAGTGCTCGAAAACGGTTCTTACCGGACGATCGGGAACAGCCGCTACACGAACGACAAGGCGATCACCGACCACTACGCGATCATTCCGACGGGGAGCATTCAGAACATCGGCTCACTCAATCCGACGCTCAGGAAAGTCTATGAGCTCATCTGCCGGAGATTTCTATCGATTTTCTATCCGGCAGCCGAGTATGACCGCACGCAGGCGGTGATTAACCTCGGCGGGGAGAGCTTCTTTGCCGGTGCGCGCGTGCTCACGAAGGAAGGCTGGCTTAAGGTAGCCGCCGTGAAGGGCGTGAGAAAGGGCGAAGGCGAGGAGAATGAGGGCGACAATGCCGAAGGCTCAGAGACGAACGAGGAGCTCTTGAGAAAGCTTAAGAAGGGTATGCGGCTCCCGGTCGACGGACTTTCCATCAGAGAGGGGGAGACGTCGCCGCCCAAGCGCTACACCTCAGGCTCGATGATCCTCGCGATGGAAAATGCAGGACAGCTGATCGAGGATGAGAGTCTGCGCGAGATGATCAAAGGCTCGGGAATCGGCACGTCTGCGACCAGGGCGGAGATCCTGAAGAAGCTGGTGGCAATCGGTTATCTGAACCTGAACGCGAAGACGCAGGTCATCACGCCGGAGCTTCTGGGGGAAATGGTCTTCGATACGGTCAACGCGTCCATCAGGCCGCTCCTGAACCCGGATCTCACGGCCAGCTGGGAGAAAGGCCTCACGGGTGTCGCCGAGGGCACGATCACCGAGGAGGAGTACATGGAGAAGCTTCGCGGTTTCATCACGAGAAGGACGGATGCTGTCAGGGGGCTTTACAACCAGAGCCAGCTGAAGGTGCTCTTCGATGAGGCGGCCAGGTATTATAAAAAGCCGGCAGCGAAGCCCGCAAAGCCTTACGCCGGAAGAAAAACCGGCAGAAAACAGTGACAGGCAATAAAAGAGCGCCCCGCAGCGGGGCGCTTTTGGTTTACAGGTTGGTTTTAACTAAATCGGCACAGGAGAGGAGCCAGTCGTGAAGCTGGGATTTTTCAGCTTCGGAGAGGGACCAGATCCATTTGTCGTACGGAAGTTCCGGCTTCCAGTCAAGGGCGCCTTCGAACGCGGGGGCATCCTCGCGGAGGCAGGCGTCGTTGAAGGGAGCGGCGCCCCACTGGGAGGCAAAGCTCTTATACCTCTTGAGACGCTCATTTACGCACTCGTCAAGCGTTTCCAGCGCACCGGCGTAAACCAGTGACAGTTCTTCATCTCCGCAGATCTCGCTGCGCTTCATCCTGATCTGTCTGTACCAGGCCTCAAGCGCATACAGCTGGGCCAGGTAGTCCGTGTTGCATTCGCGGATCACGCGGATATGCTTCTCGGAGGGCTCGCTGGTATTGTAGGAGAAGGGCTTTTCAAAACTTACCCGGTCGCCTGAATACATGGTGTCGTCGGGAACGGACTTGCGGATAACCTGGCCGGCAACGGTCATGGAACCGAATCCGATCTCCTTGGGGCCTACGATTCCGCTCATTCCGCCCAGAAAGACAGGCGGCTTGTCGAGGAACACACCCTCGGTGACCGTTCCGATCAGGGACGGCGTCGCCTTGTCGCCGGTTTCGCCCCACGGCGTGAAGTTGAAGTGAATAAAGCCGCTGCCGACCTCGGTGTGGACCTTGCGGGAGAGGCCGCCCGAAAGCAGGGCGTCACAGAAGTTGATGAGGGATCCCATGGTCACACCGTACATCATGATCGTCTGCTTGAGACCTACGGCGTGGGCTGTATTCGCCTCTTCCTCGAGAAGCGTGCCGCCGCGGAAATGGCAGCTGCCGCCCGCTTTGGCGCGGGGGAGGAGCGTGCAGTCGGTCACATAGCCGCTGGCGATGGAAGCTCCGGCACCGATCACGGAGTTGCTGACAGTCGCGGGGCCTTCGGTGCCGATTTCAGCTCCGGTGCCGATGAGCGAGCGGCTCCCGGTGATGCGTGTCCCGGGATAGAGAACGCTGCCCGGATAGATTCTGCCCGGATCAACATCAGGGGAAATGTAAACCTGCCGCGGGTCGATGATCGTTACGCCTTTGTCCCCGAGGGACTTCAATGTGTTTTCAATACTGTAATTCATAATAAAAACTCCATCTGATAAAACTATGGCAACTGTCCGAATTTTACTATAATTTTTGAATTATTTCAACTCTTAAGATAAACGGTGAGCAGATAGTAGAGCAGTAAATGCACGGGGTAGGCCGCGTAGTAGAAATATTTGATCTGCCTGCCTCTCTTTCCACTGTAGAAGGGCAGCGGAACGAAGCCCAGAATGACGCCGGGGAGCTCAAAGGACATCACGAGGAGCCCGAAGAAGGCCTGGGGGATGCGCCACTCCCGAAGAACATAGAAGACGACGACGAGCGCGATCCCGTAGGCGCCGTAGTCGAGATGCATAAAATGCGCCATCAGCGCGATCACCGCAAATGAAAGAAGGCGCAGGACAGCCTTCCCTTCAAAATACTCCCACAGCATGAGGAGAATGAGGCACATGGCAAGCTCGAAGAAGACGTTCTGGTGGCTTGTATCCCAGCGGCTCATTTTGAGGGCCAGGTCGAACGGGAGCTCGGAGACAAATGCAAAGATGATCAGGCGGGCGAGATACCTGGGCCGGCTGCTTGTGTGCCGAAAGCCTTCTACGAGGAGAAAAACGTAGATCGGGAAGGCGGTGCGGCCGATTGCGCGCAGGACCTTGTAAAACAGGTAGAGCGTGTAGAGGCTGGTCCCGCGCGAGATCGGCGCATGCGGGGCCAGGATACCCCTTAAGATCACGGAGGCGGCAAAGTGGTCGATCAGCATGGTGATGAGCGCGATGATCTTGAGCGTGCTGCCGTCGAGCACGCGGTATTTTTCTGGCAGGTTGTAGTGGCTCAAGGCGGAACCTCCTTTTGAATTGCTAAGTGTAAGGATACCCGAACAGACGATGATTGTAAAGACTGCGGGCGGTTTTTGAGGGACAAATTCATTTTGTGCTTGACTATCGGGGGATTTTGTTAGATAATATCTCATGTTGCGGGGTATGGCGTAGCTTGGTAGCGCGCACGGCTGGGGGCCGTGAGGTCGCGAGTTCAAATCTCGCTGCCCCGACTGAAGGCCCGGAGTTTGTCCGGGTCTTTTTCTTTTGGGAACCGTCCCCGCAGACAGATTAAACGAGGTGATTAATATATGGATAAGAACAGCTTTACCGAGCTCAAAAAGGTGCTGAGACGCGACGACCCGCCGATCGACTGGGTCTACAGCTTCTATGTCAGCGCGGACAATGAACTCTCCTGGGAGTCGTTCAGAAAATGGCTCTCCTTCGACGAAGACGAGATGTTCCGCCACAAGGACATCCTGAAGAAGGCCCTGGCCGGGACCGAAGGGCGCGAGATCTTTTCGGTCTCGCTCGCATCCCAGGCGGAAGACCTCTTCTCCCTGCGCACGATGCAGGAGGAAAATGAAGAGACCCTGCACGATTTTGTCGGGAAGGTGATCGACACGTATCCGCATACGGATCCCTACTACGCGATTTTATTTCACATCATGTACGATGTGCCCGCGATGTCCGCGGACAGGAAGAAGCTCGAGGACGGCGATGTCGTGTTTGAGAGCCTGCTCTTTGCGATCTGCCCGGCGACCCTCTCGAAGCCGGCGCTGGGCTACAACGACCTGGACGGCGTGACGGAGCTTTCGCGGCGCTGGACGATCGGCGCACCGGACCAGGGGTTCCTGTACCCGGCCTTCACCGACCGGATCGGGGACCTGAACGAGGTCCTCTACCGCGCGAAGAAGGAGATCAGTTCGGATCTTTTCCAGACATTTTTCGAGGCGGCGCTTCCGGTGACCGCGAAGATGCAGAAGGACGCCTTTAACACACTCTTTGACGCGCTTGACGTGAGCGTTGAGTCCGCGGCCCTGATCCAGGACGATCTCGCACACCTCGACGGGGAAAATGTCACGGTCCTCGAGAAAGAGGACGCAAAAAAACTCGCCGAGCGCTGCGGTATTGATACCGAACACTTCGACGAGTCTTACGGCGATATTATCGGCGACATGCCTCTCGCAGTAGCTGCCCTCAAGGAATCATCCGTCGTCCTTTCGACCGATTCCGCGACGATCAAGATGCCGGCGGACCGGGCGCAGCTGGTTCAGACACGCGTGATTGACGGCGTGACCTACATCCTGATCCCGGTTGACGGCTCCGTGGTCGTGAACGGGATCCCGGCAATGCCGGCGATTAAATCTTAAGGAATTGTTTAACGTCCGCGGGCATGTCCTTAGCGTCGACGACCGTTTTGTGGCGGATCGGCGCGGTGCGGATGTCGGTGATTGCGAAGGGCTCCTTCACGCCGGAGAGAGAGGAGATGAGATCGATGAGCTCAAAATCGCTCTTTCCGGCAGCCTGATCCGGGGCGATTGCGCCGATGACAGCGCCTGCAAACTTGAACGGCGAGGCTGTGGAGGCGATGACGGTCGGGGTCAGATCGCCGGTCTCCTCCCGGTAGCGGCGGCAGACCGCGTTGGCGATGCCGGTGTGGGTGTCGATCACGTAGCCGGTGCGCTCGTAGAGAGCTTTGATACCGGCAAAGTTTTCCTCCTCCGTAGCGAAGCCGCCGACGAAATCGCGAAGGCCTTCGCGCATCGCATCGGTGATCTCATAGCTGCCTTTCTCCCTGAGGTCCTGCATGAACGCGAGCGTTTTGGCGGAATCATCGCCGGTCAGCCGGTAGATGAGTCTTTCGAGGTTCGAGGAGATGAGGATATCCATCGAAGGCGAGCTCGTGAGGAGGAACGGACGCTTCCGGTCATAGAGGCCGGTACCGAAGAAGTCCGCGAGCACTTTATTTTCATTGGAGGCGCAGATGAGCTTCCGGACCGGAAGACCCATGAGCTTTGCGTAGTAAGCGGCGAGGATGTTGCCGAAATTGCCGGTCGGGACGGTGATGTTGATGAAATCGCCCTCCGCGATCTCGCCGGAGGCGAGCAGCTGGCAGTAGGCGTACACATAATAGACGATCTGGGGTACCAGGCGGCCGATATTGATCGAGTTCGCCGAGCTGAACTGGAAGCCGCAGGAGGCGAGCTCGTCAGCGAGAGCCCTGTCGCCGAACATGTTCTTGACGGCGGTCTGGGCATCGTCGAAGTTGCCGTTGATGGCGGCGACGTGCGTATTTTCGCCGCGCTGGGTCGCCATCTGGAGCCGCTGGATGTTGGAGACGCCGCCGTTCGGGTAGAAGACGATGATCTTCGTGCCCGGAACGTCCGCGAAGCCGGCCATGGCGGCCTTGCCCGTGTCGCCGGAGGTGGCGGTGAGGATCACGATCTCATTTTTGACGCCGTTCTTTTTAGCTGCCGTGACCATGAGGTGCGGCAGGATCTGGAGAGCCATGTCCTTGAAGGCGATCGTCGGGCCGTGGAAGAGCTCGAGATAGTAGAGCCCGTCTTTTTTGACGAGCGGAGCGATCGTTTTCGTGTCGAATTTTTCGTCATAGGCATGATCGATGCAGTGTTTGAGCTCCTCCCCGGTGAAGTCGCCGAGCCAGGCGCTCATGATCTCGTAGGCGAGCTCCGGGTAGGACATGCCGGCAAGGACGGACAGGGGTTTTTGAAGCTCCGGGATCCGCTCCGGTACAAAGAGGCCGCCGTCGGGCGATAAACCTTTCAGGATGGCGGCGGAAGCGGTGACAGGCGCAGCGTCGGAACGTGTGGATTTATAGAGGATATTCATGGTTACTCCTTACTTTATGGTGCTTTGAATGCGGTCATTATAACATTTTACATGCAAAAGGGCAATCAGAGATTGATTGACGGCCGAAAAATGGTTACAATATAAAGAGCGGCCTTAAAAGACCTGAGGCCGACCGGAGGATCAGGACATGCAGTGGAAGCTGCTTCTTTCGACCTACAGGGCCGGAGATGAGGAAAATGAAAACACCGGCATCTGCATGCGCACCCCCTTTGAGCGGGACTATCACCGCATCATCGGGAGCGCTTCTTTCCGGCGCCTGCAGGACAAGACCCAGGTTTTTCCGCTCGACAGGAGCGATTTCATAAGAACGAGGCTTACGCACAGCCTGGAGGTCTCCTCGATCGGCCGCCTGCTCGCCCAGAATATCGGGGCGATGATCATCGACAGGCGCCTTGATCCGGAGTTTACCGTCACGACGCGCGCGGACATCGCGGCGGTCGTGGAGTGCGCGGGACTGATCCACGATATCGGGAACCCGCCGTTCGGCCATTTCGGCGAGGAGGCGATCCGGGAGTGGTTCCGCAGGAACCTGAGCCGGCTTTGCGCGGACGGTGTCAGGGTCATGGAGATCCTGAACCGCGAGGAGCAGCTGGA
>DFFD01000205.1 GCA_002369495.1 Lachnospiraceae bacterium UBA3785
ACGGGTGAGGGACGGTTCTTCAACGGGTGAAGAACCGTCCCCCAACGGGTGAAGAACCGTCCCCCAACGGGTGAAGAACCGTCCCCTGCCAGTTGACCTTTTTGCCTCCCGAAGCGTGTAGGATGGTCTTACCAAAGGAAAGGGAGGTAAGAGAAATGAGCGCAAACTACACTGAGATCGTTTACATTCTGGACAGGTCGGGCTCCATGGGAGGGCTCGAGGCCGACACGATCGGCGGATTCAACTCGATGATGGGGCGGCAGAAAAAGACCGGCGGGAAGGCCCTGGTCTCCACCGTCCTCTTCGACAACGAGTGCGAGGTCCTGCACGACCGGGTGCCGATCGATCAGGTCGGGCCCATGACGGACAGGGAGTATTATGTGCGGGGCTGCACCGCCCTCCTCGATGCGGTCGGCGGGGCGATCCGCCATATCGGAAATGTCCACAAGTACGCGCGGGAGGAGGACCGCCCGGCGAAGACCATTTTCGTCATTACCACGGACGGCATGGAGAATGCCAGCCGCAGCTACTCCTACGAGAAAGTGCGGAAAATGGTCAAAAAGCAGCAGGAGAAGCATGGGTGGGAGTTCATTTTCATCGGAGCGAACATCGACGCCTACGCTGAAGGAGAGAAATTCGGGTTCCGGAAGGAAAGAGTCGTGAACTATGTCCACGATGAGGTCGGCACCGCCAACGTCTACGCGGGGGTCACGAGAGCCGTGTGCTCGTTCATGGCGGCCCCGAGCGCCGGGATGGCGAAGGCGAGCCTGGATGAGAGCGGCTGGGATGAGGCGATCCGGGAGGATTACGAGAAGAGAAGCCGCAGATAAACTGCTGGTGCAAGTTACGCACAAAAGACCGGACGATCCGTCCGGTTTTTTTGTGTCTGAAAGTATTATCTTTTGTAATAGAATAATGAGTTTTTTGAAATTGAGTAATGCCATTCTGCGTGTTAAAATGGTTTTAACAACCGGTGTGCCCGGGTCACGGGCTCACAATAAAAAAAAGAAAGGAATGAAAAAATGTCAACACAACTCGTAATCTGCCTGATTATTTTCGTCCTCACCTGCATCGGCTACATGACCGGCGTATGGAGTCTCGGCACAGTCGCCATGACCTCCATCGCAGCTCTGTCCCTTACCGGATGTCTCACCGCTAAGGATGCGCTTTCCTACTTCTCCAACAACAACGTCATCATGATCGGCGCGATGAGCGTCGTCGCCGCGGGCTTCAACCGCACGCAGTTCTGCACGAACCTGGCGAATGCGATCTCCAGGGTCGCCAAGGGCAGCCTCACCAAGGTCCTGCTCCTTTACTGCATCCTTGCGATGCTCTTAAGCCAGATGGTCCAGAGCCCGGTCGTCGTCTTCGGTATCGTCGCACCGCTTTGCATGGCTTCCGCTGATTCCATGGGTATCTCCAAGTCCAAGATCGCCCTGGCGCTCGGCATCGTCTCCATCGCCACCTGCTGCACGCTGCCGATCGGTACCGGCGCAACGCAGGCTGCGGAGCTCAACGGCTACATCGCCGCTTACTATGAGAATCTTGAGAATTTCACCGGCACGATGCCGGAGGTTCAGTTCTTCGATCCGATGAAGGCGAGACTGCCGATGCTGATCTTCTCCGTGATCTACTGCGCGGTCATCATGCCGAGATTCTCCCCGGATCAGCCGTCTGTCAAGACTGCTGAGAGCGAAGGCAGGAAGTCTGCCGCCAAGGAGCCGCTTCCGGCATTCTCCGAGTACGCCGGCATCATCGTTTTCTTCGGCACCGCTGTCGGCCTCATGCTTCAGGCAAGCGTTCTCAAGTCGATCGCAATCTGGCAGATCTGCCTTGTCGGCGCAGTCCTCATGGTCATCCTTGGCGTTCTGAAGCCGAAGGAAGCGCTCAAGTCCATCCCGGTCAGCATGCTGCTCCTGGTCATCGGCGCTCTTGCGATGGCCGGCGCTCTCTCCGGGACCGGTGCGGGCGACCTCATCGGCGGCATCATCGCAAGCGTTGTCTCCAAGGTCAACAATAACTACGTCGTAGGCCTGATCTTCTTCGTCGTTCCGTTCATCCTGACCCAGTTCATGTCGAACCGCGGCGCGATGCTGATCTTCATCCCGATCGCGATCGCGACCTGCTACAAGATCGGCGGCGATCCGCGCGGCCTCATCATCCTCATCCAGGCCGGCGCTCTGACCGCGTTCATGACCCCGATGGCGACGGCGGCTGTTCCGTACATGATGGAGTACGGCGGATATGACCAGAAGGATCTCCTGAAGGGCGGCTGGCTCTTCGCGATCATCGGCGGCCTCATCTCGGTCGGCTGGATCATGACCGTCCTGCCGGTTCTCTGATAAAGTAAAAAAAGGATCGGAATTCGCACTGCGCGGATTCCGATCCTTTTTTCAGCCGTAAGCCGGCGGGGAAGCGATCAAAAGTCCTGATAGATCTGATGGGCCAGCCGAATAAGGCCGTCAAAGGATTTTGAATGGGGGTCATTTTTTCGGGAGACGAGGAAAACACTCTGCTTCTCCGGCGGAAGATCGGGCAGGCTCAGATAGTTGACCAGCTTGTCCGTGTGCGGGATCGCGTTCAGCAGACAGTTGCCCAGACCCTGTTCAACCGCGGAGAGCGCGCTTCTCGTGTCATCAACATGGAGGCGGGAGACCGGACAGTGCCCGATCTCCGCAAAATAGCGGTCGGCCGCCTGGCCTGAACGGGTATGCGGCGCGATCCGGATATACGGTTCATCCAGCCAGCCCGTATCTTCAAGGACCGGATAGGGGCTGTCGTCCGTGCGCACAGCCAGCTTTTTGATCGGGGAGCTGCGCGGGATGGCCAGGACCATCCGGGATTCCGCCAGCGTGTCGTACCGGAGCGAGCTGACATGGTCGGAGGCATAAGCGAGGCAGAGGTCAAGATTACGCTCCTCGAGAGCCTGAATGAGGGCTTTGGAGCTGTCTTCCGTCAGGCGGACGCTGGCTTTCGGAAACTCTTTGAAAAATGCCGGCAGCAGGAATTCGATCACAAAAGGCTGCATGCCCATCGGATAGCCGAACCGTATGGCAGTTTCCCGGGAGGCATTCAACCGGGCGAGTTCCTCCGCCAGTTCATGATCGAGGTTCAGGATCTGCCTGGCTTTGGCGAGATAGAGGGTACCCGCCTGGGTCGGAATAAAGCGGTTGCCCTGGCGGAAAAAGAGCGGGGCGGATAGCTCATGCTCCACACGCTGCAGATATTTGGTGAGAGCCCCCTGTGTGATGCAGAGCTCTTCGGCTGCTTTGGAAATACTTCCCCAGCGGGAGATCTCAAAGATATATTCGTAATCCTTGACGTTCATGGCAGGCCTCCGGATTTTTATTTTCATTATATTACAAAATGGAATAAAAACAAGAAAAAGATGAGTTTGAAATATATCAGTCAATATACTATAGTAAACAGTAAGAAAAACATGACAGTAAGGAGGTATTCGCATGCAGCCCTATCTTTCAAGTATCAGTTCGACAGCCCTCAGGATCCGCTGGATCTCCGTCCAGTGCTATGAGATGGTTCTCCCCGGCGGAAAAGTGCTGGTGACCGATCCTTTTTATCTGGATGCGGCGAAATTTGACGGTATTCCGGAGGAGAACCTCACGAGAAATCAGAAGATGGAGAAGGACATCTACGCGCAGCGCGGTTTTTCCGTCGATGATTTCACGGGCGCCGATTATATCCTGGTGAACCACGTGCACGGGGATCATTCCAACCTGATCGGTCAGCTGTGGAACCGCTTCTACGGCCGTGTGCTGGTCCCGGCATACTGCGCCGAGGAGGTTGCCAGGACATTTGACATCCCCTATGCGGCCATTTATCCGCTTTATCCGGGCAACACATACTATTTCGATGATTTCACGCTGAAGGTCTATCCGGGAGCCCACGACAACCGCGCGTTCCGGGAAGGAAAGTTCCAGCGCCCGAGTGATCCGCGCTGCCTCTATGACGGTTCCGAGGGCTTCGGGATCCCCTGCCCGAGCCGTTTCGGCCCCTTAGGTTCCATGTTCAACCTGAACTACCTGATCGAGACAAAGAACAATTTCAGGATCGACTTCCAGGCCGGGCGCGATTACAGCGAGCATGTTGAGCATGTCCGCGAGGAGAAGCCCAACCTCATGCTCTGCCACCGCATCCGCAGTTACGATGCGGAGAAATTCGCCGGCATGATCGAGGAGATGGGGGCGCAGCTCTGCATGCCGCTGCACCATAACAACGCCCGTGCGAAAAATGAAGACCTGAACGAATATTTCGGGAAAGTCAACGAGATCCTTCAATCTCATGGCAGTACCGCGCGCGGCTTTAATCCGGAACCATACCGCTGGTATCAGGTGCAGACGAGCCTGGTCGCCGAGTAAAGTGCCGTCAAACAGTATGAATCAAACCGGGGCCTTCCCCTGCCGTGCGGCAGCGGGGAGGCCTTTTTTCCGGTACTCCCGCGGCGAGCACCCGTACTTCTCGCGGAAGCACCGGTAGAAGTAGCTGCTGTTCTCATAGCCGACCGCGGTGAGGATCCGGTCCGCCGGGAGCGTTGAATTGTCGAGCAGGTAGGCCGCCTGCTGGAGCTTCCGGAGCTGCAGGAGCTCCTTGAAGGTCCTGCCGAGGCGCTTTTTTAAGAGGCGGCTCACCGCGTAGTCGGGCTGGTGGAGCGCGGCGGCGGCCTCCGCGAGCGTCCCGTTCTGGTAGTGATGCTCGATGTAGTCAAGGACCGTGAGGACCATTTTCTGTTCGGCCTGGTCCGGTTCGCTGCGGTTGATCGTCTCCGCGAAGCGGGAGAGGTTCATGAGGAGGAGGCCCATGGAGGTCTGGTTGATCGTGTCCACCATCGGCTGTTTCTCGATGAGGGTCCAGAGCATATTTTCGATGAGATTTTCGACCGGGACGATGCCCTTCGACTGGACATGGAGGTAGTTCGTACCCGAGGCATCGTCCGTCAGGGTGGAGACGAGGAAGTCACGGAGGACATTTTCCCGCTCGATCATCGAGAGCGGGCGGTCGAAGAACTCCGGGAGGATGATGAAGTTGACGGCGATGTCATTTTCTCCGGCCGGGAGGATCTCGTGGTAGACGTTCTGGTTTAAAAAGAGCATGTCGCCCTCCCCGAGTACCACCTTCGTTGTGCCGTTGATGATGTGGGTCGTGGAGCCCGCGCACATGTAGACCAGCTCCACGTAGTTGTGGCGGTGCCGCGGAAAATACGCAAACCGGGTGTGCGGCCGTATCTCGATGAGGCAGCCCTTCTCGAGCAGCAGCCGGCTGTCGACGATGAACTCGCGGCCGGTGGCGTAGTTGTCTTTCTGTATGGCGGCATTTTCCTGAAGGAGCAGCTTCTCCTCCTCCGTGACCGGCCTGAAATGGGCGAGTATGGATTCGCGCAGCATGGTTTCCCCTCCGAAGTTAAGATAGAATCAGTATAACACGGGATCTCCGGGAGGGGATTCTTTTTTTGTCGTTTTGGAGCAATTCAGGAGTTGTCAGGGCGTTCGTTGTGGAACTCCAGCTCCTGGCGGGTGAGGCGGTACTGCTTCGGGCTCAGGTCAAAGCGCTTCTTGAAGGCTTTTGAGAAGACGAGCTGGTCCTGGTAGCCGGTGTCCCGGGCGATCTCCTTGACCGGCCGTGACGTGTTCAGGAGGAAGAATTCAGCCTTGCGCATCCGGAAATCCATCAGGAACTCCTGGGCCGGCATATTGTACTCGAGCTTGAAGAGGCGGTTTAAGTAGGTGCGGGAGATGCCGATCCGCTCCGCAATGTCGGATACAGAGATGCTGTGCATGTAATTGGAGTTGATGTAGTCGATTGCCTGGACGACGTAGGGATTTACGGTGTCCTCTCCGCCTTCAGTATCCGTTAAGGCGGGCAGGTGGGAAGCGTGTTCGCAGAGCAGAGAGAGAAATTTAAAGAGAGACGCCTCGCGGAACAGCACGTCCGCGTAGTCCAGCGTGATGTGTTCGAACATCTCGTTCTGGATGGAGATGACGGATTCGGGATCCGGGGCCGGCAGGACGAGCCGGTTCTTCGTAAACCCGCAGTGGTTCAGGATCGACTTGACGCGCTCGCCCCTGAAGCCGAACCAGAGGTACCTCCAGGGGTCGTGCCTGTCCGAACAGTAGACGACGGGCTGCCCCGGGCGGATCAGGAACATCTGGCCGGCTGTCAGGTTCCGGGTATTGTCGTCAGCTGTGTAGAAACCTCTTCCGGAGAGAATGATATGGAGGATGTATTCCTCTCGCTCGCCGGCAAAGACGTGATAGGGCTTGCAGTTCTCCCATCCGAAATGGATCAGGGACACCTCGGATGAGGTCTCCCTGAGATCTTCGAGGCAGCGAAAACTCGGTTCACTGGTGTATCTGCTTGGACGCATGTTTATCCTTTCTCCCAGGCGGGACAGTCAGCGGATGTTTGTGCTATTTTAACAGATTTATAGCCGGCTTGCAAATGAATGAGCACATTTTGACATACTGGGGGTGAATAATGACATATATAAACCGACATAAACCGGCGCATTTGGGCTATTTATATGGTTTTTTGAATCAAATATAATGACATCAGCACGAAAACCTTTCACAATCTTCTATGAGTAAGGAGGAAAATGAAAACATGAAGAAAAGGTTATTGGCAGCAGCACTTGCAGTTTCCATGGCAGCGGCTATGGTGGGATGCGGCGGATCCGGCAGCACAGCAGGCACCGGCAGCGAAGGTGCGGGTACCGCCAGCACAGCCAGCACAGCCGGCGAGGCGCAGGGCACGACCGCACCGGCCGGCTCCGGCGAGACCATCACGGTTGCCATCTGGGATCCGAATCAGCTCGCAGGTCTCCAGCAGATCGCTGACGAGTGGGGCGCCGCAAACGGCTACAAGGTAGAGTTCACGGTCCCGGGCTGGGACGGCTACTGGACGATGCTGGAAGCGGGCGTTTCCGGCGGCGAGATGCCGGACGTCTTCTGGATGCACTCCAACAACGCGGCCAAGTACATGGCATCCGGCGTTCTTCTCAACATGGACAGCTACATCGAGAACGACGATACGATGGACCTCAACAACTACTTCGAAGGCATCAACGAGCTCTACAGCTACAACGGCTCCCAGTACGGCATCCCGAAGGACCATGACACGATCGCGGTCATCTACAACAAGGCGCTCTTTGACAAATACGGCGTCGAGCATCCGACATCCGACTGGACATGGGAAGACTTCGCGGCGATCGCCCAGGAGATCTCCGACAAGGGCGCGGCGGACGGCGTCTACGGCACATACTGCAACACCGGCAACAACCAGGATACCTGGTACAACATCATCTATTCTTACGGCGGAGAAGTCATCACCGAGGATAAGAAGGCTTCCGGTTACGATGAGCCGGCAACCATCGAGGCGATGAAGTTCGTGGCTGAGAAGATCCTTCCGGCCTGCCCGTCTCCGGACTCCATGGCTT
Source organism: Lachnospiraceae bacterium UBA3785 (assembly GCA_002369495.1). Taxonomy (GTDB): domain Bacteria; phylum Bacillota; class Clostridia; order Lachnospirales; family Lachnospiraceae; genus Chordicoccus. Next base: position 7,448 of record DFFD01000205.1, read on the forward strand.
CCACCGGCGGCGACACGATGTTCATCTCCGGCGTCGTCGGCATGATCTGCCAGGGTTCCTGGACCGTCAACAACTTCTACACCGCTGACAACGCTTCCGACTTTGAGTGGGTCATGCTGCCCTACGCGGACGTCAACGGCAACGGCACCTGCGAGCCGGAAGAGCGCTGCTCGATCTACAACGGCCTCGGCTGGTCCATCTACTCTCAGACGAAACATCCGGATGCTGCATGGTCGCTGGTTTCCTACCTCAGCAGCGAGGCTTCCCAGATCAAGCAGTCTGAGCTCGGCGTCACGATGGCCGGCTACATCGGCTGCTCCGAAGCGTTCGCCAATGCGTTCGACGGCATGGATGTCTCCGCTTTCGTCGACATCGAGGAGCAGGGCACTCTGATCTTCCGCCCGTACTCCAAGACCACGGCGATCTGGGAAGACGATGCCTCCCAGGCACTCGTCGAGGCATGGTCCGCTCCTGAGAAGATGGAAGAGGTCATGCACAAGATCGCGGACAGCATGAATGAGACTCTGGCTGAAGAGAACGGCTGAGCAGATTTTCCCAAAGAGAAACTTTTCTGAATAGAAACACAAAAAGAGCAGATGGATCGCGGTTCATCTGCTCTTTATAACAGAAAGGAGATAGTGCATTGAAGACAAAAATGACGAAAAGAGCCAGGACTGAAGCAATCTGGGGCCTTCTATTTATCGCTCCGACCATCATCGGCCTGCTCATTCTCAACTATTATCCCATCTTTGAAACGGTATGGCAGTCCTTCTGCAAAACCGGCGACTTCGGTATCGGCAACACATTCATCGGCCTCGGAAACTTCAAGAAGCTCTTCACGGACAAGGAAGTCTTCCGGACCCTGTTCAACTCCTTCCGGTATGCGATCCTCAGCCTTCCGCTGACCGTAGCCATCTCTCTCGTCCTTGCGGTTCTCCTCAACAGGAAAATGAAACTCAGAAGCGTCTACCGCACGATCTTCTTCCTGCCCATGGTCTGCGCTCCGGCTGCGGTCGCCATGGTCTGGAAGTGGATGTTCAACCAGGACTACGGCCTCTTAAACCACATGCTCGGCTTCAAGATCAACTGGGTCACCGATCCGGCCATCGCGATGCTCGCGATCGTCATCGTCGGCGTCTGGAGCTCGATCGGCAACAACATGATCCTTCTTCTGGGCGGCCTGCAGGACATCCCGAGAGACTACTATGAAGCGGCTTCCGTCGACGGCTCCACCGGCGTCCACGCATTCTTCCACATCACGATCCCGCTCTTAAGCCCGATGCTCTTCTTCATCATCCAGACCGGCATCATGGGCGCCCTGAACCTCTTCGACCTTCCTTTCATGATCATGGACCAGAGCAGCCGCGCGTGGCCGTCCGTCAAGACGATCACCTACCTCTTCTACGAGTACGCATTTGAGAAATCCAACCGCGGCTACGGTGCAGCGATCATCCTGTTCCTGATCTGCATCATCTCGATCCTGACGTTCATTCTCCAGAAATCCGAGAAGAAGTGGGTCCATTACGACTGATAGAAAGGAGATATACCATGAGTTGGACTGTTAAGAAGAATTTAACGTCAACTTTGATCCATGCCGTCCTCATCATCGGATCCCTGGCGATGCTTCTGCCGTTCGCGTGGATGGTGCTGACAGCCTTCAAGACCAGGAGCGAGTCGATCTCGGTCAATCCGTTTTACATTTTCCCGGCGGCGGGCTGGCATTTTGAGAACTTCATCGAAGTCTGGAATTCCTACAACTTCCTGGTTCTCTACAAGAACACCCTCATCATGATCTTCCTGCGCGTCCTCTGCGCCTGCCTGACGGCGACGCTCGCGGGCTACGCGTTCGGCAGGCTGAAATTCCCGTTCAAGAATTTCTTCTTTGCCATGATCCTCGTCCAGATGATGGTCCCGGGCCAGATCTACATCATCCCGCAGTACCTGATCGTATCGAGGTTCCATCTGATGAACACCCAGCTGGCGCTGCTGCTGCCCGGCGCGGTCACCGCGTTCGGCACCTACCTCTGCAAGCAGGGCTACCAGAGTCTGCCGGTCTCCCTGGAGGAGGCGGCGGAGCTTGACGGCGCCAACGTCTGGCAGCGGTTCCTCTTCGTCATGCTGCCGCTCACAAGATCCTCCCTGGTATCGCTGGGCATCTTCACCGCCCTCTTTGCCTACAAGGACCTCATGTGGCCGATGATCGTCTGCCCGAAGACCAACGCTACGACGCTCACCGCGGCGCTCTCGAGGCTCCAGGGCCAGTTCAGCAGCAACTATCCGCAGCTGATGGCCGGCGCGGTCATGGCGGTCGTTCCCATGCTGGTTCTCTACCTGATCTTCCAGAAGCAGTTCGTTGAAGGCATCGCGACCTCCGGCGGCAAATTATAAAGGAGACAACTATGAATATCGGCGGATTTCTCTCAAATGACAGCAAGTTCGGCAAGATGATGACAAAGATCGGGACAATCATCGTACTCAACATTCTCTTTGTGATCAGCTGCGTACCCGTCGTGACAGTCGGCCCGGCGCTCTCCGCCCTCTACTACTCGCTCGATGAGCTTCTTAAGGAGGAGGAAAATGACAGGCTCTACATGACCGGCGGGACGATCAACCCTGTCAGGGTCTTTTTAAGGGGGATCCGCCGTCGTTTTCCGGCCAGCCTGGCAGCCTGGCTTCTCTTCGTCGGCATCATGATCCTCGGCTCCGTGAATCTCCAGATCTGCGCAGCCTGGCAGGGTCCCATGAGATATCTCTCATCGGTCATAGCGATGGTCATGTTCACCGCCTTCGCAGGCTTTGCGCTGGTCTTTCCGGTGCTGGGGCGCACTGAAGGGAGCTTTAAGGATGCATTCAGGATGGCTTTCGAGACGGCTCTCATCTCGCCGCTCGGCACGATCGCTTCCATGCTCATCTACGCGGTACCGCTCATCATCATCCGGCTTGACACTGTCAATCAGCCGCTGTATGCATTCATTTTCTGCTTCTTCGGCTGCGGCGTCCTCGCCATGACCGTCACGAAGCTTCTCATGAAACCGATCGAACGAATCAGAGAACTGAACAAGGCTCAGGAAGCCTGAAAGGACGTACAAAATGATGATTGCGGATACCAGCTGGCATATCAGATTTAACCGGCAGCAGAATACCGTGACGGAGGCGGACGTGCCGGTCAACGGCGCTTCCTGTGAGAAGGACGGGGTCATCTGTTCTCTCACCTGCCGGGAAGAGGGCGGCATCGTCCGGGCTGCCATCGATCTTCGGATCCCCACACCCACACTGACGGACACGGCGGCGCTCTCGATGGAGGAGCCGGTCCGGATGTCGCTTCCGCTTGAGGAAAGGCCGGAGCGGATCACCGCCTTCTACATGTTCAACCCCTGGTGGACCAGGCCGGCATTTGTCGGCAATACGGGGGACATCCCCGAAAAGACGCAGCTCGCGCTCTTTAAAATGAAAGACCGCGTCACCTGCCTCCTCCCGATGGTCGGGAACGCGTTCAAGAGCACGCTCGCGGGCGGAGAGCCGGACGAGATCACGCTCGTCATGAGCGCCTGCCTCGGCGGGATCACGCATGTCGGCGAGACGCTCTTCCTCATCGGCGAGGGGCGGACCGCGGCGGAGGCCGTGCACAAGATTTTCATGTACCTTGCGGAGACGGCGGGGCTCCGCCTGCGCTCCGAGCGGGAGCTCCCGGAGATGTTCCGGTATCTCGGGTGGTGCAGCTGGGACGCATTTTATACGGACGTAACTGAGACAAAAATACGGGAGAAGGCCGCGGAACTCGTCGAAAAGCAGGTGCCGGTGCGCTGGATCCTGATTGACGACGGCTGGTTCGGTGCAGAGGAGAAGATGATCGCGGACCTTGCCCCGGACGGGGTCAAGTTCCCGAACGGCTTCAAGGCGATGACCGACGACATCCGGAAGGAGACCTCCGTCCGCTGGTTCGGCGTCTGGCACGCGCTCGGCGGCTACTGGGACGGCGTCGCGCCGGGAAGCCGGGCAGCGCTTGACGAGGCCGGGAACCTCTTTCATGATCTCTCCGGGAGGCTCGTGCCGGATCCGGAGAGGGGCGCTTATTTTTACCGCGACTGGTACGATATTCTCCGCCGCGAAGGCATCGATTTCGTCAAGGTGGACGGGCAGAGCGCGGTTCCCTTCTACTACAAAAATGCATACCCGCTCGCGGAGGCGGCCAGGAAGATCAATTTCTCGCTGGAGAGCGGCGTCACGAAGATGGGCGGCGCGGTGATCAACTGCATGGGCATGGCGATGGAAAATATCCTCGCGCGCCCCTCCTCGGCCGTCTCGCGCAACAGCGACGATTTCCTCCCCGCAAAGGAGGAGAGCTTCGCCGAGCACCTCCTGCAGAACGCCTACAATGCAATCTACCACAATGAGATCTACTGCTGCGACTGGGACATGTTCTGGACAAGCCACCCGCACGCGGGCAAGCACGCGCTGCTGCGGGCCATGAGCGGCGGTCCGGTCTATGTGAGCGACCGGATCGGGGCGACCGAGCTTAAGACACTGAAGCCGCTTGCCTACGCGGACGGTGAAGTGCTCATGATGGAGCGGTCGGCACAGCCGGCGGAGGAGTGCATTTTCAGCGATCCGATGAAGGATGGAGTCTTAAAGCTCCAGAACTGCGGCCGCTATGGGATCGTGGAGAAGGCCGGCGGCATCGCTGTCTTCAACCTGACGGGTGAGCGGCAGGATTACCGGATCTCGCCGGCGGAAGTGCCGGAGCTTGATCCGGAGAGAAACTATATCGTCTATGATTACCGGAAAGGCACGGCGATGACGCTCACGGGCGCGGAGACCCTCGCGGGGAGCCTTGAGGCCGGCGATTACGGCTGGTTTGTGTTCGTCCCCGAGGGGAAGAACGGCAGCTGCCTCGGCCTTCGGGACAAGTACGCCGGCTTCACGGCGGTCGAGGCCTCCTTCGCGGAGGGCGATACGGACACGCACATTCTACACGGGAGCGGTGACGTGGCCTTCTTCTCCGCGAGGAAGCCGGTGCGCGCAGCAGCAAACGGCGCAGACGTGACCGGGCAGATCGAGAGCGCGGGGAACATCCACACGCTGCGGCTCCCGGAGCGCGCCGGAAAGACCGTTGTCAGCATAACCTGGGAATAACTATAAGCAGCAAGAGGTAACGATATGAGCATCATTTATCACCAGGAACAGAGGATATGGACGCTGGAAACCCGCCATACCGCCTATGAAATGCAGGTCTCTAAGCTTGGCTACCTGATCCATCTCTACTACGGGGCAAAGACTGCCGACCGGATGGATTTTCTCTTCGAGCCCTACGATCTCGGCTTCTCGCCGAACCCCTACGAGCTGCGCACTGAAAAATGCGGCACGCCGGACGCCTATCCGCAGGAGTACAGCGGCATGAACGCCGGCGATTTCCGCCTCAGCTCGGCGGACGCGGTGACCGCGTCCGGGATCCGGGGAGCGGATTTCCGCTATGTGAGCCACGAGATCCTGCCCGGAAAATACAGGGTCAGCGGCATGCCGTCGGCCTTCGACCGGGACGATGAGGCGGAGACGCTCGTCATACGCCTGCGCGACAAGGCTGCGGGCCTCATCGCGGAGCTTTACTACGCGGTCTTTGAGGAGACGGACGTGATCACGCGCGCTGTGCGGCTCGTCAACGGCTCGGAGGAGGCGATCGAGCTTGGCAAGGCGGCTTCCGCCTGCCTCGACCTGCCGGAGGGCGACTGGGATCTCATCCATTTCCACGGAAAGCACACGCTGGAGCGCCAGATCGAGCGGGTCCCGGTCATGACGGGGATCCAGACGGTCTCCTCGAAGCGCGGCGCGTCGAGCCACCAGCAGAACCCGTTCGTGATCCTCTGCGGGCGGGAAGCCTCGGAGGACTTCGGGGACTGCTACGGGATGATGCTCGTCTACTCGGGCAGCCACCGGATCGAGACGGAGAAGGAGCAGAGCGGTACAGTCCGCTGCGTGGCGGGGATCAACGATGAGACCTTCAGCTGGCACCTTGCCCCGGGGGAGGCGTTTGAGACGCCGGAGGCGATCCTTTCATTTTCTGGAACGGGCCTCGGAACCCTGTCCCGGCAGTACCACCGCTTTATCCGGAAGCATATCTGCCGAAGCAAATACATGCATGAGCGGAGACCGGTGCTCATCAACAACTGGGAGGCGACCTACTTCAATTTCGACGAGACGAAGATCCTGCACATCGCGGAGGAGGCCAAAAAGCTCGGCGTCGAGATGATGGTCCTCGACGACGGCTGGTTCGGGACGCGCGACGACGACAACAGCGGACTTGGCGACTGGTTCGTCAACGAGCGGAAGCTCAGGGGCGGCCTTACTCCGCTCATCGAGAAGATCAATGCCCTCGGCATGAAATTCGGGATCTGGGTGGAGCCTGAGATGGTGAACGAGGATTCCGACCTCTACCGGGCGCACCCGGACTGGGCGCTGACCGTGCCCGGCAGGGACCCGGCGATGAGCCGCAACCAGCTGGTCCTCGATCTCTCCCGGAAAGAGGTGGTCGACTGGCTCTACGGGGCGCTGGCGAGGCTTCTTCTCGACCATCATATCGAGTATGTCAAATGGGACATGAACCGCCACCTCTCGGACATCTACAGCCGGGATTGTCCGGCTGACCGGCAGGGCGAGGTTCCGCACCGCTATGTGCTCGGGCTCTACGATCTTCTGGAGCGGCTGACGAAGGCATTTCCGGACGTCCTCTTCGAGGGCTGCGCCGGCGGGGGCGGCCGCTTTGACGCCGCGATGCTCTACTACTCGCCGCAGATCTGGTGCAGCGACAACACGGACGCGGTGGAGCGCCTCTACATCCAGGAGGGAACCTCTTACGGGTATCCGGCCTCGGCGGTCGGCGCGCATGTTTCCGCAGTACCGAACCACCAGACCGGCAGGATCACCCCGATCGGGACCCGCGGCGTCACCGCGATGTCGGGCGGGTTCGGGTACGAGCTCGACCTCGGCAAACTGACGGAGGCTGAGAAGGAGGCGGTCAGGAGCCAGATTGCGCGCTACCACGAGTATTACGACCTGATCCACGAGGGCGACTATTACCGCCTGACGTCGGATTCGCGCCGCCTTACCCACACCGCCTGGCAGTTTGTCTCGGAGGATAAGGGCAGCTCTCTCGTGAGCCTTGTCATGGCGGCTCCGAGGCTCAACTCGGGTCCGCTCCGCTTAAGGCTCAAGGGGCTTGACCCGGAAGCCTCCTACGAGGTCGTGCGCATGGAGATCTTCGGCTTTGAGCCGCCCGCGCCAAAGAACGGAAGGAAGGTCTTCTCCGGCGCGGCGCTGATGAGCGGAGGCTTTGTCTTCCCGATGCTCTGGGGAAATTATCCGAGCGCCCAGGTGTATCTTAAGAAAGTTTAAATGAACTGTGTGCGGCAGACGGCCGCTTATGAGGGACCTGCAAATAAGGTCCCTTTTTTTTGTCGATTCAGACCTTTTCTTTTCATTTTCCGGTTGTTATAATGGCATCAGGTAATGAAAAAGAAAGGAGACTTTCGCCATGGAACAGTATTATCTTGCAATTGACATCGGCGCATCTTCCGGCAGGCACATCCTGGGCTCCGTGAAGGACGGAAAGATCGTGCTGGAAGAGGTTTTCCGTTTCGACAACAAGCAGGTCCACAGGGACGGACACGACTGCTGGGATATGGACAACCTCTGGAACGGGATCGTGGGCGGCCTTAAGGCCTGCAAGGCGATCGGGAAGATCCCGAAGACGGTCGGCATCGACACCTGGGCCGTCGATTTCGTCCTTCTCGATGAAAATGACAACCTCGTCGGCGACGCTGTCGCCTACCGCGACGGACGCACGGCCGGCATGGATGCGGTCGTCAATGAGGCAATCCCCGCGGATCTTCTCTACGCGAAGACCGGCATCCAGAAGCAGCTCTTCAACACGATCTACCAGCTGGCTGCCCTCAAAAAGGAACACCCGGAGCAGCTTGAGGCCGCGAGATCGCTTCTCATGATCCCCGACTACTTCAACTTCCTGCTGACCGGCGTGAAGAAGCAGGAGTACACAAACGCGACCAGCACGAACATGGTGAACGCGCGCGAGAAGGTCTGGGACCGCGAGATTATCGAGAAGCTCGGCCTCCCGCAGGGGCTCTTTACGGAGCTCTCGATGCCGGGCACGGTCGTGGGTGACTTCAGCGAGGCAATCCAGCGTGAGGTCGGCTACAGCGCGACGGTGATCCTGCCGGCGACGCACGATACGGGGTCTGCATTCCTGGCGGTTCCCGCGAAGGACGACAACGCGGCATATCTTTCGAGCGGGACATGGTCGCTCCTCGGCGTGGAAAATGCAGAGCCGATCACGACCGAAGAGAGCCGGCTTCAGAATTTCACAAATGAAGGCGGCGCCTGGTACCGCTTCCGCTACCTGAAGAACATCATGGGCCTCTGGATGATCCAGTCGATCCGCCGCGAGCTGAACGGGACTGCCTACGTGGCGGGCCGCACGAGCAAATACGCGGACGGAAAGACCTGGGGCTTCCCGGACCTGATCGCGGCCGCGAAGGGCGCTTCGGAGTTCAGGTCCGTCGTGGACGCCAATGACGACAGCTTCCTCGCACCGGAGAGCATGATCGACGCGATCAAGGACTGTTGCGCGAAGACCGGGCAGGCGGTTCCGGAGACGGTCGGCGAGATCATGCAGTGCGTCTACTTAAGTCTCGCGAAGCTCTACAAGGAGGCGGTGCAGGGCCTCTCCCTCATCACCGGGAAGACCTACACGAGCCTCAACATCGTGGGCGGCGGCTGCCAGGATATGTACCTGAACCAGCTGACGGCGAACGCGACGGGCCTTACCGTTTACGCGGGCCCGGTCGAGGGGACCGCGATCGGAAACCTCGTGGTGCAGTTCATCGCCGCGGGCGAATTTGAAGATTTAAGAAGCACAAGAAACGCCATCAAGGGCAGTTTTGATATCAAGGAGGTAAAACCATGCTGATCAACACAAAAGCGAAAGTCGGTGTATTTTCCATCGCGCTTAATGCCTATCTGCCGCAGTTTCCGCAGCTCGTGCCGGAATTTGAAGCGCAGTTCGAAGACTTCAAGAAGCGCTTCCCGGACACGGTCGAAGTGATCGACGGCGGGATGGTGACGACCAAGGAGAAGGCCCAGGAGGCCGGCAATCTCTTCCGCGCGGCGGACGTCGA
>DFFD01000178.1 GCA_002369495.1 Lachnospiraceae bacterium UBA3785
ATCTCATACCTCTGCGCTAATATTGTACCCGCTGCTAACATTATTCCTCCTCGTCCGCATCCGGTTCAATGATAATGACTGCGATGTTGTCCATGCCGCCATTATCGTTTGCGGTTCCGACCAGCGTGTCTGCCATCTCCTCCGCACTGATCGGCTGTTCCAATACCTGTCTGATCTCGTCATCATCAACCATATTGCTGAGCCCGTCCGAACACATCAGGAGAATGTTCTCGGGGTGCAGCCTGAAATCGAAGAAGTCCGGTTCAACTGTCTGGGCTGCGCCGAGCGCCCTCGTGATGATATGTTTGTCCGGGTGGATCCTGGCCTGCTCTCTGGTCAGTTCCCCGAGCCGGACCATCTCCTCCACCAGCGAATGATCTTTCGTGATCTGTTTGAGCTCCCCATCATACAGGTAGAGTCTCGAGTCGCCGACGTTTGCGGTGTAAGCGTAATTCCCCAGGATGGTCGTGACTACGATAGTCGTACCCATGCCGCGCATCTCCTCGTGAGCGTCCGCTTCGGCTAGGATCCCTTCGTTTGCCAGCCTGATCGCTTCGGAGATCAGCTTGACGGGATTGACCTCCCGGCTCACCGCTATGGCTTCCCTCACCGCATTGACCGCGTAGCGCGAGGCGAAATCGCCTGCGTTATGGCCGCCCATGCCGTCCGCCACAATGAAGAGGTTCGGCAGATTCCCGACAGGCTCCGTGGAAACGAACACGCTGTCCTGGTTTATTTTTCTTTTCTGACCGACGTCAGTGACTGCATATGCTTTCATTTTCAACTGTTCTTCATATACCTTTTTCTCAACTGACCACAGGCCCCGTCAATATCGCGGCCCATTTCTCTTCTTATAGTAACATGAATCCCGTATTTTTCAAGCAGTTTCTTAAACTCCTGAACAAAGTAAGCCTTCGGAGCCTTAAAATTCCGCTCCGTAACAGGGTTTACCGGGATCAGGTTCACAAGACAGTTGAGTCCTTTAAGGCGCTCCGCCAGTTTCTTCGCGCACTCCGCCGAGTCGTTTTTGCCGGCGATGAGGCTGTACTCAAATGTGAGCCGCCTTTTATTTCCTTCATAATAATACCTGAGCGCGTCGAAGACCTCCGCGAGGCTGCAGCTCTTCGCGACCGGCATGATCGTTCTCCGCATCGCATCGTCCGGCGCGTGCAGGGAGAGCGCCAGGTTGATCTGGAGATCCTCGTCTCTCAGCCTCCGGATCATCGGCGCCAGACCGCAGGTGGAGACCGTTATGTTCCGCTCGCTGATGTTGTGCCCGTTCTCGTCGGAGAGCATCCTGATAAAGCGCACCAGGTTCTCATAATTGTCGAGCGGTTCGCCTGTCCCCATCACGACGACGTTCGAGACACGCTCCCCCGTGTCGCGGCCGATCATGTAGATCTGGGACAGCATCTCGCCCGCGGTCAGGTTCCGCGTCAGCCCGCCGATGGTCGAGGCGCAGAACGCGCAGCCCATCCGGCAGCCGACCTGCGAGGAAATGCAGACCGAATTCCCGTGGTGGTAGCGCATGAAAACGCTCTCGACATAATTGCCGTCGGACAGGCGGAACAGGTATTTCCGGGTCCCGTCGACCGCGGATTCCTGCATGGTCTCCTTCACGCAGCCCCGGATCGGCCGCTCAGCGGCAAGGCGCTCGCGCAGCTCCTTCGGCAGATCGGTCATCTCCCCGTAGGAGGCGGCGTTCTTTACATGCAGCCACCCGTAGACCTGCTTCGCCCGGAATTTCTTCCCGCCGGCGAACAGTTCGTCCGCGGACAGTTCCGCAAGATTCATGGACAGGATATCCGGTCCTTCAAAGATCTCACCCATCAGGATTCCTTCCTCCTGAAGCGGGAAATAAAGAACCCGTCGGACTCATGCACCCCGGGCAGCATCTGGAGATACCCTTCCGCCGTCGTGAGCCTCCGAAGCTCGCGCGGGATAAAGGGATCCAGGCTGTCGGAGACAAGGTCCGTGTTTTCCCGGATCCACTCGACATTTTCGAGGTTTTCCTCCCGGGTCAGCGTGCATGTGCTGAAAATGAAGACCCCGCCCGGCTTCACATACTTAACGGCATTTGCCAGGATCTGCCGCTGCAGGACCACCAGCTCGGCGATCCGGTCCGGCGTGACGCGGTATTTGATGTCCGCCTTCCGCCCGATCACGCCAAGGCCCGAGCAGGGCAGGTCGGCAATCACGATATCCGCCGAATCGGCCGACGCGGGGTCGAAGACCAGGGCGTCCTGCACCGTCGGGTGAACGTTGATCACGTTGGCCCGGCGGACATTTTCCCGGATCAGCTCCACTTTCTCTTCCGAGACGTCTCTCGACTCGACCATGCCGTAGCCCGCCATCCTGTCCGCCGCGTGCAGGCTCTTGCCGCCCGGCGCCGCGCAGAGATCGATGACCGTATCGCCCGGCTTCGGGTCCGCCGCTTCGGTGACCAGCATCGAGCTCACGTCCTGCGGATAGATCCAGCCGTTCTTGAAAGCTTCGAGGGCTGCGAGGTAGTTATAGCCCGAGAGATTGTAGGCGTAGGGCAGGTAAGGCGCATGATGCACCGTGACCCCCTGCCGGCGCAGCGAGTCGAGAATTTCATTTTTTGTGACGCGCTCGGTTTTAAAGCGTACCGTCGTGGGCCGCTCCTCAAGGAAGCTGTCCAGCATGCGCTCCGTCACGAGAGGTCCGTACTCCGCGATCATATGTTCCGTGAGCCATTCCGGCATGGATCTTGTGATCGACAGGTACCGGACCGGCTCGGTCTCCGGATCCGGATAACGGATATTGTCCGCGTTCCGCGCGATATTCCGGAGAACGCCGTTGACGAACCCCTTCAGGTTGTAGAAACCGCGGCTCTGCGCCAGCCGTACCGCTTCGCTGACCGCGGCTGAATCCGGGACGCCTCCGAGATAACGGATCTGGTAGACGGCGCTCCGGAGAATGTTCTGTATAACGGGCTTCATCTTCTCCACCGGCACCGTCGAAAACTGATCGATGATGTAGTCGATCTCGATCTGCCGCTCGACGGTCCCTTCCGAGACTTTCGTGATGAACGCCCGGTCCCGTTTAGAAAAATACTGGTACTTCTCGAGCGCCGCATGCACCGCGTTGTTGCTGTACGCGCCGTCGCGGAACACGCTGAGAAGAATATCCAGGATGATCTCCCTCACATTCTCTGTCAATTGCTGCTCCTTTTCCCAAGTACCTCCGCTTTGACATGATATCCGCGGAGGAAATCGGCGGTTTTCATTTTCTTCTTGCCTTCCATCTGGACTTCGTCGAGCGAAATCACGCCGTCTGCTGCACACACTCTGAGGACGCCGCCCTCTGCGCGAAGTGCGCCCGGAGCCCCGAAAGCCGGCTCGATGAGCCTGTGCGCCTCCCAGATCTTGAAGGTCTTATCGTCTAAAAATGTATAGGCCGACGGCCACGGGGAAAGCGCCCGCACCTTGCGCAGGATCACCTCGCACGACTCCGCAAAATCGATGAGGCCGTCCTCCTTCTTAAGCATCCCCGCGTAGGCGGTCGTGCTCTCCGCCGGCTGCTTCACCGGCGTGATCCTGCCGGCCGCGTAATCGGGCAGAGTCCGGAGCAGGAGCTCCGCTCCTTCCGCCATCAGCTTGTCAAATAAGCTTCCGCCGGTCTCCTCCGGGGAAATGCAGACCTCGCTCGCCCT
>DFFD01000038.1 GCA_002369495.1 Lachnospiraceae bacterium UBA3785
TGCCCAGATGGTCGATGTCGTCGTCGTTGCCGATGCCGTACTCAAGATGCATATTGTAGTTGATGGAAGCAAAAATGTCTTCCTTCGTGATATGCTTCGGGATAAGCTCGTGAGCCCTTCTCCGGATCATGAGCTTCGCATCCTCCTCGTCCTTCGCCTCGTCGAGGATCTCCTTAAGGACCGGATAATAGACCAGCTCCGTGATGCCGTAGAGGTTCTTCTCCTCTTCCGTGAGCTTCACCCAGCTGTCGATGTCCACCATCATGGAGGAAAGCACCTTGACATTGCGGTCAAGACCTTCGATGGAAATGAAAACATACGGAACAGCCGCGTTCTGGATCTTATCCGCGAGCTCGCGGGTCACCTTCGTGCCCGCTTCCGCGATGATCTCGCCGGACGTCATGTCAACGACGTCCTCCGCGAGGATATGGTTCCGGATGCGGTTCCTGAGCATCAGCTTCTTATTGAATTTGTAGCGGCCGACCTTCGCGAGGTCATACCTTCTCGGGTCGAAGAACATCCCGTAGATGAGGCTCTCCGCCGAATCGACAGCCAGCGGCTCGCCCGGGCGGATCTTCTTGTAGAGTTCAAGAAGACCGTCCTGATAGGAGTTGGCGGTGTCCTTGGTGAAGGACGCGCGAAGCTTCGGCTCGTCGCCGAACATTTCGATGATCTCCTCGTTCGTGCCGATGCCCATCGCGCGGATCAGCTGCGTGACCGGGACCTTTCTGGTGCGGTCCACACGGGCATAGAAGATATCGTTGGAGTCCGTCTCATATTCGAGCCATGCGCCGCGGTTCGGGATAACCGTGCAGGAGTACAGCTTCTTGCCGAGCTTGTCGTGTGCGATGCCGTAGTAGATGCCCGGCGAGCGGACAAGCTGGCTGACGATGACACGCTCTGCGCCGTTGATGATGAACGTGCCGGTCGCGGTCATCAGAGGCAGGTCGCCCATGAAGATCTCATGCTCTTTGATTTCGCCGTTCTCCTTGTTGAGGAGCCTGACGGTAACCTTAAGAGGAGCGGCATAGTTCGCGTCGCGTTCCTTGCACTCCTCGATCGGGTATTTCACTTCATCCCTGCAAAGTTCGTAATCGACAAATTCCAGGCTGAGCTTATCGCTGAAATCTTCGATCGGAGAGATGTCATCGAATATCTCGCGAAGTCCCTTATTGACGAACCACTCGTAGGATGCCTTCTGCACCTCGATGAGATTCGGCATTTCAAGAACTTCCTGACGCCTCTGGTAGCTCATTCGAATCGATCTGCCGGACTTTATAGGACGAATTCTGTTTTTCTCCATTCGACATTCCACCCCGTAATCTTTCATATATATATGAGTAATGATAAACAGCCTCCTGAAAGGTTCTTTAACATACTCCTCCACAATAGTGCATTCTCTAGGCTATCATATTTTTTTCAAGTTGTCAAACACATTTTTAATGAATTTTTCTAATGCAAAGGCGGGCGCCTTCCGTGACGCCCGCCTTCTCATTTTTATAAAATGAAAACACTGTTATTCTTCTGCTCCAATTCTGGACATACTGCGGAGGAAAGTCACCATCATTGCACGGCTGCACGGGACGTTCGGTCCGATAGTTCCCGATCCGTAACCCTTTGTGATGCCGCGTGAGACCGCCCAGTCAACAGCGGACTTAAACCAGTCGCCGCTCTTAACATCCGCAAAGGACGATTCTTCTGCCGGCTTCTGATAGATCCCGGTAACATTTTTTGCATAGTTTGCGATAAAGGTCACTATCATCGCGCGCGTGCATTCTGCGCCCGGCTTGAATGTTCCATCCCTGTACCCGTTCGCGACACCGTTTGCGGCTGCCCATTTCACAGCATTTGCGAACCAGTCGCTGTCCTTCACATCGGAGAAGCTGAGTTCTGTATCGCCAACCTCCGGACTGCCGGCCATCTTGTAAAGAAAGGCGACGGTCTGCGCTCGCGTAAGCTTCGCAAACGGCTGGAATGTGTCTTCACCGTAACCGCCGGTCACGCCGTTGTTGTAAGCCCAGTAAACGGAATCATAGTACCAGACCTCCGGATCGAGAACATCGCTGAAGCTGATTTTCTTCGCAAACGCCTCAAAATCGACAAGTCCGTACCCATAGGTCGTATCATATCCCTCGTCTCCGAGGTCCGCTGCCGTCTCCGCGAGAAGCTCGAGGAATTTTGCGGGCGTGATGTCCGGGTTCATCTGCCTGGCAGCCGCAGCCATCGCTGCGACCATCGGAGCTGCAAATGAAGTTCCGCCCGCAATCGTGCAGTGCGTCATCGAGGACGGGTAGGTCATGCAGATGTCGACGCCCGGCGCGACCACATCGACCGACTCGTTGCGCTGGGACTTCTCTGCGATCGCAAGGCTGCTGTCCACGTAGCCGACGCCGATGACATTGTCAAATGCCGCCGGATAGACAAGCTCTTCCGTACCGTCGTTTCCTGCGGCCGATACGATGATGACATTTTTGGAGACCGCGTACTCGATCGCGGCTTTGAGTCCTTCCGTGTTGAACGCTGCATTTCCAAGGCTCATCGTGATGACGGAGGCATTGTACCTGTCGACCGCCGCGTAGACAGCCGCCTCGATATCCGCCGTGTTGTTCTTCTTCGCCGCGACTTTGATAGGGGCGATCGTAACATCATCAAGGAGCCCTGCGATGCCGATACCGTTGTCGCGGATCGCGATCAGCTCGCCCAGGACGCCGGTCCCGTGCTTGTTTGTATCCGTCATGCCGCCGTCGACCGCTGTGCCGGACGTGCAGTCCGTGGCCGGAAGCACATTCGTGTAATCGATATCATCGTGCGCCGGCGTGAAGCCGCTGTCGATGACCGCCATCGTGACGCCCCGGCCGCCGAGATTCCTCTCCCAGAAGGCGGAAACGCCGATCTTGTCCAGATACTCTTTCTGGAATGCGTAATAAGTGTCGGAGTACTCCCCGGAGGCCTCTCCGGGAGCTGCCCCATCGGAGACCGTGTCGAAGAAGCAGCCCTCATCGTCCTCCGGAACAATCTCCTCATCCGCTTCCCGGTCGGTATCCTGTGCGCTGTCCGCCGACACCGGGTGTGCCGAGGCGGGCAGGGCTGCCGCCGCAAGGGCGAAGGCCGCTGCCAATGCCGTCGCTTTCTTAAGCCATTCTGTTGTCAATAAATTGCACGCAAAAAAATAAGGCTTTCCGCCATTTGGAAAGCCCTTTCTGTTAGCTCGTTTTAACTTCTTATTCGGCCACGTAGGGGATGATCTCGGAAATGCAGGTATCCCCCGGATCCTTGCCCGGATAGACCGACTTGATCGTAAAGGTGATCGTGTTCGTCTCGACCGGCACGTTGAAGTTGATGTACTGCGGGATCATCGCATCGGTAAATGACATCTCGTAGGACTTCCCGTTGATTGTCACGGTCATCTCCTTCGGCCGGTTGTTGTTGAGGTAGAGGTCCGGCTCGCGCCAGTTGCCGAGGTAGAGGGCCAGGCAGCGAACCTTGCGGATCTCGGAGAGGTTGACCGTGATCTGCTCGCCGATCCCGTCTCCCGGAACGCCCTCCTGCCAGGAGGTCACCGTGTCGCTGTCTATCGCCATCTCCGGGGCATTGTTGATCGTCGCATCGTCCTGCACGAGCCGGGACGTGGCTGCCGCGGTCGCGAAACGGGCTGTCTTGAGCGTTCCGAGGTCGGCAGGTGCGGCATCGAGCATCGTGGGAACCGGTTCCGGCGGAACCGGCGTCGGCGTCGGGGTCGGCGTGGGCGTCGGCGTGTGGATTGCCGGGTCCTGGACGGTCGAGGAGGTGATGTTCTCGATCCTGCTGTTTGCCTTTTCCAGCTCCTCAGCCCTGGCCTTCTCCGCCTCCTCGCGGGCCAGTGCCTCCGCCTTGCGGCTCTCCTCCGCCTCAGCAGCTTCGATCGCGGCGCTCATCGCAGCGTCCGTGTCAATCGTGTTGTGCGATTCCGAGGTCTCCGTGGATTCCAGCACGGAATCATCCGCTCCGACCGGCGCAAGGCCGTTCTTCATGCCCCTCGTGATAATCACAAAGAGGAAAATGGCAAAGACAGTGACCACAGCCGCGCCGATCAGGAAGAAAATGTCCCCGGCGTTCCGGCGTTTCCGCTCCCGGGTGCGGCGGCGCATCCGCTCCTCGTTTATTTTTTCGCGGTCGGGTTTCTCATCTTCCTCAGGTTCTGCGATCTCCGGCAGGTCTTCCGGCAGCTGCACGGTTTCGGGGGCTGCGGCCTTCATCTGCTCCTCGCGGAGCGCGGCGCTATCGGACAAGGGGACGAATACTTTCGTCTCCCCGAGTGAGTCTTCATTTCCCGGAGCATCATCGGCAATGAGAAGCACCCTGGTTCCGCAGTAGCTGCAGAATCGGGCTCCCTCTTCCAGTTTTTTTCCGCATTCCGGACAGTACATGACGCATCTCCTTCCTATATATAAGGTATTCTGCGCATTTTATCGGGTATTAAAAATGTATATTACCATGTTATCGCCCTGTTGACAAGACAAATGCACTGTTAAAAAATCATTTCACCCTCTTGTAACTTTTTTGTAAATATGTTTTAATATCTATAACTGTGCAGCACCCGGCTCTGATGTGCCTCTTGAGGGAGGAGGTGCTTGCACATCCGACGAAAGAGGTACATCAGAGGCGGGTGGCCAAGACGCGAAGCGTCTCGGCCAGCCCGGAACGAAGGACGCGAAGCGTCCTGAGTGCCGGGGGGGGTGCTGCACAACCCAGCGGCCGCGGGCTCCGGCGCGCAGCGCCGCATTTTCAGCAGCTGTCTCACGGACGATATCCGTCCCGTATTATAATAAGGAGAGTTTTATGTTCAGAAAAAGAGTGCTTTGCTCAGTTCTCGCTGCCGCTATGATTATCGGATCGACTGTCAATGCATTTGCCGCCACCGAGGAAGAGATCCGCGCCGAGAAGGACCGGAACAGCGCCTCGCTCGACTCCACCATGTCCGAGATCGAGGGCGATATCGCTGCCCAGAATGCCCTCGCCGCCGAGATCTCCGATCTCGACAGCCAGCTTGTCAGCCTGATGTCCCAGATTGATTTCATCAGCACGGACATTGCCAACACCGAGCAGAAGATTGCGGACGCCACAACGGCCTTAGCGGCCGCCGAGGAGACCCGCGACACGCAGTACGCGGATATGAAGACCAGGATCCGGTACATTTACGAGAGAAATGAAAACCTCTCCTGGTTCACCTACCTCGCAAATTCGACTGACTTCATTGATTTCCTGAACCGGATCTACTACACGCAGCAGCTCAACCAGTACGACCGGAACCTGCTCGCCGAGTACGAGCAGTGCGTGGCGGAGATCAACCAGCTCAAGCAGGAGCTCGAGCTCTCCCAGTACGAGCTTGAGGAGGAGAAGCACAATCTCGAGGAGCAGCAGGCCGCGCTCGACGCTTCCCTCGCCGAGAAGAAAACCAAATCCCAGAACTACGACGAGGAGATCGCGGCGCTGCGCGCCAAAGCCGACACCCTGACCGCCGAGATCGCCGCCCAGAACCAGGCTCTCCAGGAGATCGAGATCGAGAAAGCCAGAAAGGCCGAGGAGGAAGCCAGAAAGAAAGCTGAGGAAGAAGCAAGACGCAAGGCTGAGGAGGAAGCGGCCCAGAGAGCTGCGGCGGAAGCTGCCGCCAGAGCCGCCGCCGAGGCTGAGGAGGCCGCACGGCGCGCCGCTGAGGAAGCTGCCGCCCAGGAAGCCGCCGACGCCGCCGCCCGCCAGGCTGCCGCGGAAGCCGCCCAGCGCGCTGCTGACGAGGCTGCCGCTGCCCAGAGAGCCGCTGACGAAGCTGCCGCTGCCCAGAGAGCTGCCGAGGAGGCTGCCGCTGCCCAGAGGGCTGCCGAGGAAGAAGCTGCCCGTCAGGCCCAGCAGCAGGCCCAGCAGCAGACCTCCGCACCGAGCGGAAACGCCCACGTATGGACCCGCGACGAGGCATTTGCGAAATACGCCGTCGCTCCCGGACATCCCGGCCAGATCGCCGTTGCCGCCCAGATCGTCGCCGACGCGAACGCCAACAATACGGACCCCAATATCGGCCAGAAAGTCGTCGATTACGCCTGCCAGTTCATCGGCAATCCTTATGTTCTAGGCGGCGAGAGCCTGACGAACGGCTGCGACTGCGCCGGCTTCGCCAAGGAAGTCTACGCACACTTCGGCGTCTACTTCCCGCGCAACGGCATCATCATCGAGACGCTCGGCGTTCCGGTTCCCTCACTCGCGGAAGCGCTCCCCGGCGACATCATCATGTACCACGGGCACACTGCGATCTACATGGGCAACAACAAGATCATCAACGCCTCCTGCCCGGAGCTCGGGATCTGCACCAGGGAGCCGGCGACCTACCGCTCGATCTACTGCATCCGCAGAGTTTTCTACAATATCTGATAATCATTCCGCACAAAAAAGACGGCCCGCAAGCCGTCTTTTTTATTGCCTGTCAGATGACAAACCGCATCTTCCTTGCCCTCTCCGCCATCCGCTCCGCAAGATCCTTCAGCGTATCGCCCTCCGGCGAAAAAGGCACCGCCTCTCTCCCGTCCAGGTACAGCGCCTCCTCCCCGGCCTTCTCCGCAAGAAGCAGATCCGGGAAATGCACCGCCAGATAACCGTACGTCTCCCGCTCCGCCCCGGAAATGCTCTCTGCGGGCACCGAGCGCACCGAAAACCCCCTTACGAGGAGAAATTTTGCAAGCGCAAGCGGCAGTGCGGGAGCCTCCCCGATGTCGACGGGGCAGCCGGAGGCAGCCTGCCGGGCGGCAAGAAACGCCGCCTCAGTCTCCGCCTTTACGCGCCGCTCCTCGCCCGTCAGGGCGGTCGGTTCCTTCGCGTAAAGCGCATAGAGACGGGTTTCATTTTCCGAAGGCGTCCGCCCTGCCGGGCTCTCCGGAAACGCCGCATCGGCGATGCGGGGTCCGGCGGGGCGGGTTTCATTTTTCTTCGCGAAAAGCTTCAAAAAGCACATATCACTCCATGTAGAGCGTATCATCCTGCGCCCAGATCTGCGCACAGTGGATGGCCCGCTTCCAGCCTCTCCGCAGCTTCGCGCTCTCCTCCTCGCTCATTGCGGGCTCGAAGGTCCTGCCGAGCTGCCAGTTGGCCTGGATCTCCTCCTTGTCCTTCCAGTAGCCGACCGCGAGGCCTGCCAGATAGGCCGCGCCGAGCGCCGTCGTCTCTACGCATTCAGGCCTGAGGACCTTCGCGCCGATAATATCCGACTGGAACTGCAGCAGGAAATTGTTCGCGCTCGCGCCGCCGTCCACCTTGAGCTCCGTGAGCTTCTGCCCGGCGTCCTCCTCCATCGCGCGGATGAGGTCCGCGCTCTGGTAGGCGATCGACTCGAGCGCCGCCCTGATAAAATGCTCCTTCTTGCAGCCGCGCGTCACGCCGACGATGGTGCCGCGGGCGTACTGGTTCCAGTAAGGTGCGCCCATGCCGGTGAACGCCGGGACCAGATAGACGCCGGCCGAATCCGGGACTCTCTCCGCATAGTCGGAGGTCTCAGAGGCCTTGCGGATCATGCGCATCTCGTCTCTCAGCCACTGGATCACCGCGCCGCCGATGAAGACGCTGCCCTCGAGCGCGTACTCCACCTCGCTGGAGGTCGAGGCCGCGATCGTCGTGACCAGGCCGTTCTTTGACTCGACTGCCGTGTGCCCGGTGTTCATGAGCAGGAAGCAGCCGGTTCCGTAGGTGTTCTTGACCGAGCCCGGCGCAAAGCAGCACTGGCCGAACAGGGCGGACTGCTGGTCGCCGGCGGCACCGGCGATCGGAACTTCCTCGCCGAAAATAACCTTGTCCGTCATCCCGTACACGCAGCTGGAGGGCACGACCTTCGGGAGCATGCATTTCGGGATCTCAAAGAGATCGAGCAGCTCATCGTCCCACTCGAGCGTATGGATGTTGAAGAGCATCGTGCGGGAAGCGTTGGTGTAGTCCGTCACGTGCAGGCGCCGGCCGCTCAGGTTGTAGATGAGCCAGGTATCGACATTTCCGAACATCAGCTCCCCGTTCCGGGCTTTCTCCATCGCGCCGGGGATATTTTCGAGGATCCAGGCGATCTTGCTGGCAGAGAAATAGGCGTCCGGCACCAGCCCGGTCTTAGCACGGATCATGTCGCCGTAGCCGGCGGCCTTGACCGCATCGACCATCTGGGCGGTGCGGCGGCACTGCCAGACGATCGCGTGGCAGATTGGCCGGCCGGTGGCCCGCTCCCAGACGATCGTCGTCTCGCGCTGGTTCGTGATGCCGATCGCCGCGATATCGTCCGCGGTCACGCCCAGCTTCGCCATTGCCTCCATCGCGACGCCGTACTGGG
>DFFD01000119.1 GCA_002369495.1 Lachnospiraceae bacterium UBA3785
ATCAGCGGCATCCGGTCATGGATGAAGCGGATCTCCTCGCCGGGTTCCCTCGTCAGGACCACAAATACCGGGAATCCTTCATCTATCCGGTACAGGCCGCACATCCATGTCATAGTAGAACCCTTCGGCTGGATCATGTACTTGTCCCCGGTGTAATTCTTCCCGTCATTCCCGCGCAGGTGTTCCCATTCGAAGTACCATGACGCCGGCACGATACAGCGCCTGCGCTCCCAGGCTTCCTTAAACGTCAGTTTGACGGCTGCGGTCTCGGACCGGGCGTTCATCATCAGCGATCTTCCCGCAAAGCCCCACTTCATGGGAAATACAGCTCTCTTGCCGGAGCGGTTCGGCGCGATGACCGGCACGGCATCCGTTGGCCGCATCTCACCGTATGTTTTGACCTGGGTCTTTTCCTGGCATTTTCTGACGAGCGAGGAGCGGTTCATTTCCTCTACGATCGCGCGGAGCTCCGGCGATTCGTCAGCCCAATAACGACAACACATGTGTTTTCACCTCGAATGAAAGTCAGGAGCTTGAGTGGTGCATGTCTAACTAGAATGAATTGTTCGCCGGTCAACAGCGATTAGGAACGCGATTTGCTAATCGTGCCACTTTGAAAATCTTGGCTTATATTGCTTCTTATAAACTTTTTCAAACCATTCATCAAATCTTGGGTCTTCTGTATTTAATGTTGGAATAACTAAATTATCTTTGGCTGTTACTATTATACCATTCGGTGAAAGAACAAAGGGATATATAGAGTCATTAGCAATCCCTAAAGCATAAAATTTCATTATTGTATCCAGATCTTCCGTCCAATATCCATCCATATAGTCTATAAACCCTTCTCTGAAGGACATGGTTTTTTTTGAAGTGTCATGGAAGGCTCTAATTTGGCCAAACATATAATCGATATATTCTGAATATTCAATTATTTTCCCGACGCTAAGCTTAATTACTCCGCTTCCATTCTGTACAACTTCTGAACTTAGCACCTCAACTGGTTTTGAAACATGCCCTTTGTCATTTATGGCTTCTTTATAAATATCATCAATGAAATCCGGGTCTAAATCTATAGGATCGAACTCATAACTCATACGAAAACACCCACCTTTCTTGTTGTTCCGCAGCCTTGCAAGACTGCTCCTGATACCTGGTCTCATCCGACTCGCCTGGATGATTTTTAAACCCCGTTATGCAAAGGTTCCTTATAAAATATAATATCATATACAAGATCCAATTCAACTTAATTTATGTATCACAAAACAGATTGCTTATACCCGGGCAGCTTACGCCGCCCGGGTACTGTTTTACCTCTCTCTGCTACGCTCCCAGGGCTTCCTCTCCGTCTGCCCCGGCCTCTCACGGGCCTCCTGCCTCTTCTCCCCCAGCTGGCTTCGCACCGAATCCCGGCTCTGTCCGTCTCTCCGGCCGTAGTCCCGGCTGTTCTCACTGCGGGATCCACCCGCACGGTGGTACGACTCCTTGTCATCGCCGCTTCTCGTCTCTCTGTCCCCACCATGCCGCTCTTCACGCTCACGGTAGCGCTCCTTATAAGACTCGACCATCGCCTTAAGCTCACGGTTGGGGATCTGCGCCTCCTCGTTGATCCACTCGGTCCTCCCGTCACCGGTCTGGGCCTCATAGGGTTTCGTCACCGTCGTATAGCTGTCGGCCGGCAGCTTCGCCCAGAGGCCCTTCCCGTACTTGTTCTCATGGACACTCCTCGCGGGGAGCACGAAGGACTTCCAGGGGGTCTTGTCGTCGCGGTCTTCATTCGGGATCATGATCCGCATGAATTCCTTCCCGCTCTTCGACGTGAAGGGCTCCGCCAGCCCCCGTCCGAACTTGATCGTGATCTCTTCCCTCTTATACTCTGCCATATTGTTTCTCCTTTCTCCGTAGACGGCGCGGTCCTCCGCCGCTGCCGTCTTCTTTTTCCTCGGTTTGTATTTCCTTTCAAAATCAAGCGTCCCTTTGTCCCGGAAGCTGTACGTCGCCATCGTGCCGGTCCCCACGATGATGTGGTCAAGGCAGGGGATGCTGATGAGCTTCCCCGCCTCGATCACCCTCTCCGTGAGGCTGATATCATCCGGCGAGGGGCTCGGGTCCCCCGTCGGGTGGTTGTGCAGCATGATGAAGGACCTCGCGTTCGAGAGGATCGCCGTCTTGAAAAGGTTCCCCAGCTCCACCGGCGAGAAATCGAGCGTCCCCACCGAGACAATGTGGAAATTGATGGGCTTCAGGCCGGAATTGAGGTTCACCACACAGACGACCTCGCGGTCATACTTTGCCATCTCCCTTGACATGATCCGGACCGCTTCGTCCGAATTGCTGAGCGGTTCCTCCGCGTAAAGCGACTCCCCCTCAGTGATCCGCACTCGCACCTCTTTAAGCTCAGTCGGATCCTTCTTCCTTGCCATATACCAGCGTCACCTCCACGATCGTGCCTTCCGGCATCGAACAGACATAGTCCCGGAGCTCCTCAAAAGTCATCTCCTCAGAGGAGCTCGTCGTCTTCTTCGTCATAATAATAGTCCTCCTCGTCCGAAGCGCTTTCCTGCGTCTCTTCCTCTTCCACATAGTCCGCGTCCGGGTCCACCTGCGCGTCCTCTTCCTTCTTTTTCTTCTGTAAAATGAAGACCGCCGCGCCTGCCCCGCCGATCATAAGAAGGAGAAGTGCCATCACACCGGGCAGG
Organism: Lachnospiraceae bacterium UBA3785; assembly: GCA_002369495.1. Classification (GTDB taxonomy): domain Bacteria; phylum Bacillota; class Clostridia; order Lachnospirales; family Lachnospiraceae; genus Chordicoccus. The sequence goes on from DFFD01000119.1 coordinate 2,700, forward strand.
ATGCTTCCGGATTTCTTCTCAGGTTCATCCTCGATTTCCGGCGTTTCCGTCACCGTCGGCTCTACCTCCTCTGTCGGTTCAGGGACCGACTCCTGGCGGAGCTTCTCCGCGTCCTCCTCGTCAAGGAGCGCAAAGAGGTCCTCCTCATCGACCTGGTTCAGGAAATGGACGTTCTCGTTCCCCTTCTCATCGCGGTCGATGATCAGATAAAAATAATTCCCGTTCTTCGTCACCACCGTGACAAACTGCTTCCCGGGCACGTCCGTACCCCCGATGTCATCGACAAGGGAGAGGTTCCCGTCAGGCGTGAGCGGATCCTCTTCTTCTGATCCAGCCGTTTCCGCCCTGCTGTCCGAGCTTCGGTCAATGACCGGGTCTGCCACCCTTTCCGATTTTTCCTCTTTGGATTCGGCTTCAGGAGTAGCAGTGGGGCTGGGAACAGCTGTCACCTTTGGCGTCCCTGCAGGTTCCGGCGTTTCGGCCTTCGTGCCCGGCTGCGGCGCAGTGCTCACCACCGGCGTTTTTGCCGCTTCCGTGACTTCCGGAGCTGCCGTCACCGCCGGCACATCCGGGTCCTCAAGGACGATCTCACCGACCAGTGTATCCCGGGGCGGGTCGCCCGCCCATACCGGCATGACTGTCACCATCATCAAAAATGCGGCAGCTGCGGCCGCCGCTCTCATGTGTCTTTTCATCACTCGATCACCTCCTCAGCGAGTGACTGCCCGTCAGGCTCCTCCGGCTCATCATCCGGTTTCTGCATCTCACCTCTTCTGGCCTTTTCGATGACGAGGGCCAGTTCCTCAGGCGACAGGTCCGCTGCCTCAAAGATGCCGTAGACCTCTGTCTTTTCGGCTTCCACATATGCCTCCTCAAGCTCCTTCACTCTCTTTGTCCACTCCTCAAGCCTTTCCCTGGCTTTCTCGAGCTCCTTCTTCAGTTTGATCCTCTTATTTGCCATAATCCTCCTTCGGACCGGTCATCCGATCCTTCCATATTGATAAAAATGTGCCCGCCAGTAATCCGTCTCGATGCTCGCGTACTGGACGGGATGCCCGCAGTGGATCATCATGCCGTTCCCGACATAGATCCCGACATGGCTCGCACCCGCAGTGTCATAGGTCCCCCGGAAAAAGACCAGGTCGCCCGGCCTTGCCTCCGACGGCGGTACATAAGCGCACGTCTGACGGAGCCCCTCGGCCGTCTGCCGTCCCACGTTCCATCCGTTCCCGCTGTGGTTGATGACCCAGCTCACGAACCCTGAACAGTCGAACCCGGTCTCAGGGCTGCTCCCGCCCCAGACATAGGGCAGGCCCAGATACCGCTCTGCCTCCCGGAGCATCCCGGCAAAGGCAGTGTCCGACAGGGCTTCCGGCGGGACCCGGTAGTCCGTGTCCGCCCCCTCCGAAAGGTCCGTATAGATGTCCGGCGGGAAAACGCCCTCCCTGTTCCCTTTCGTCTCAAGGAGGAGCTCATACCTCGCCTGCTGCAGGTCCGTCAAATGAAAACCTCCCATTGCGGAGGCGATCCCATCATTTTTCACGGCTGCGGTGAGGACCCTTTCCGTCACAGTCTCCGTGATCTCGACGGATCCGCTCCCGTTGTCATCCGCCAGGAATGCCTCCCAGGTCTGATGGCCGTGGGCCTGCGCCGTCGCGTGGTCATCATAATAGACGTCAAAGGTGACTCCGTACCGGTTCAACGGCCCCGTGTCCTCGACGACATACTCTGTGCCGTTCATGATGACATGGGTCCCGAATGGGAGGAGCGGGTCGTATTTGTCGACCGCGATCGTGTGCGCGGCCTGCGGCATGACACCGCTGGCTGTCGCTCCCCCGGCCCAGGGCCCGCAGCAGAGGGCACAGTTGCAGTAGCCGCTCGTCACGACCTGCCCCAGCGACTCCCCGACCCGGACGGTCCGGGTCCTTGTCGTCGTCTCGGCAGACGTTCGGTAGGTCACCTCGTACTGGGCTTCAAATATACGCCGCAGGATCTCCCGGACCTCTTCTTCCGTGTAATCCTCATAGAGGACCGTGAGTAGGGCCGCGAGCTCATAGGCGTTGTGCCCGACTTCACCTCCCTCGATTCGGTAGACATCATAGCCTGGATAGCGGGTCCGGAGGCTCCCCAGGTCTCTCCGAAGGGCAGTCTCAAGTCCCCGGTAGCGGTCCTCGACAGCCGTAAGTTCCTGCTCTTCCGCCGTAAACGACGCGCTCATGACGACACCGGAACCGGTCTCAAGGAAGGCCGTACAGGATGAAAGCGATATGCTGATGACGGAAAGCAGTCCGATCAGGATGATCCCTGCCGTGACGACTACCCCGCTGGTCTTCCTGAGGGCCTCTGCGATATTTCGTACGGAGAACCGTTCCCCTGCCTTTCCGGCAGTCCCGGCGATGCCGCCGGCTGCCTCCATGAATGACCTTCGGCTCCGTTCATAGCTGGCCTGCTGCGCCCTCTTTTTCTGCCGCCATCTTGAGAGCGGGTTTGAGACAGCCTCTGCCTCCGGGATATCATTTCTCCCTGAAAACATCTGCCTGAAAGAGCCTTCTCTTCCGGAAATGTCTGCTGCTTTACCTGCGCCAGTAAATACGGTCGTATCTTCTTCTCTGAAGACCACTTTTTCTGCTGCATCCCGGGTGCCCCCGTCTTCAGGCTGCTCCCGTTCGAGGAACATCCTCCGGTATCGGCCGCTCCTCAGGCTCCCGCTTACACGGCCTGCCCCGAACGCTGCGGCTCTCCCTGACAGGTTTCCTGCAAGGTGCGCCGTCCTCTCTGATATATCCTGGCCGGAGTTTTCCTCCGCTTCCTGATACGCTACTTCCGAGAACTGCCTCCCCGCAGTATCCGATAAATGCAGAACCCGTGTCCGGATCCGCCCTTTTTCGTAGAGCTTTTTGGAATAAACGTTCTCCGGTTTTTTATCTGCCTCTCTCTCCGGAGTTCTGTTTTTCGCTCTCCTTTGACTGCTATCAGCTCTTTTCCCTGCGGATCGATCCCCGGACCTTCTCTTATCTGTCTCTTCAGCCTTCTTCTCTGCCTTCCTGCTCTCCGCCCCCTCAAACCGCAGCTTCGATGCCGCGTATTTCCCGGCGTCCTTCTCCCGCGCCTCGAAGGGCCTTCCTTCATTTTTATCAGGCTCCTCCCTCGCGTGGAAGAGCCTTTCATTTTCCTTCTCCATCATGCCTCCCTTTCCGCGACTTCGGTAAGCTTCGTCGTGAGGATCCTGTAGAGGTCCGTGTCCGTCGGGAAATGGTCCTCAAACGGGACGATGATGTTCCCGCAGGAAATGAGGCCCTCGCCTTCCCCTGAATCCTTGATGTGCTTCTTCTGCGCCTCGCTGATCCCCAGCCGTTCCGAGAGGATCCTGCGGTCTTCCGCAGCCTGGCTCAGCATGAGGATGAAGTCCGAGTTTTCCAGGATGTTGGATACGCCCCGCGACTCAAGGAAATCCTTCACGTTCTGGGTGATGCCGGTGGGGATGCCGCCCCATTTCCGGAAACG
>DFFD01000047.1 GCA_002369495.1 Lachnospiraceae bacterium UBA3785
CGGCCTCCCAGGAACCGTCCCCAGTGTCCCCGATGTCCCCCCAATGCTTCAGGGACGGTTCCCCCCGGCCGCCTTCGGCGGCCTCCCAGGAACCGTCCCCAGTGTCCCCAGCGTCCCCGAAAGAAAAACCACTGTGAAGGAGATCCCCATGAAACGAACCCTCTTCCTGACCCTCAGCGCGCTCGCGCTCATCCTCGCGCTCGCGCGCCCGCACGCCGTATCCGCCGACGAGGCCCTCCCCTCCGGCACCTACATCATCCGCTCCGCCCTGGGGGACGACAAGGTCCTCGACATCGCGGGCGGCTCGACGAAAAACGGCGGGAACCTGCAGATCTATGCCGCCAACGGCACCGCAGCCCAGCAGTTCACGCTGACGCGCCTTGCCGACGGGGCCTATGAGATCTCGCCGGTCCGCTCCGCGCTCGCGCTCGACGTCGCCGGCGGAAGATCCTCCTCCGGGACCAACGTGCAGCAGTATACCCCGAACGGGACCCGCGCCCAGAGATGGCGCCTTGCGCCCGCCGGGGACGGCACCTATACCGTAAGGACCGCCCTGAACGACGGCCTCTGCCTCGACATCGCCGGCGGCTCCAGGAAGAACGGGACCAACGTCCGGCTCTACACCGCGAACGGGACGGCGGCGCAGAGGTTTTCATTTGAACTTGTCGACGGAAAGCGGGCCGCCCCGGACGGCACCTTCACCTTCGCATCGGCAAAGGATCCCTCAAAAGTGATTGACGTCGCGAGCGGAGCCGTAAAGAACGGTGCCAACGTGCAGCTCTACGCCGGAAACGGGACTCCGGCCCAGCAGTTCACCTTACATTACCTCGGCGACGGCTGGTACACGATCCTGAACGTGAAGGCGCAGAAGGCCCTCGATATCGCCGGCGGCTCCCGAGCAGGCGGCGCCAACATCCAGCTCTACACGTCCAATCAGACATCCGCCCAGAAATGGCGCTTTGAGGACTGCGGGGACGGCACCTTCGCGATCATCTCCGCCCTCGGAAAAGCGCTGGACGTGGCCGGCGGAAGCATGAAAAACGGCACCAACATCCGGACCTACACGGCGAACGGGACGGCGGCGCAGCGGTTTTCATTTTCTCCGGTGATCCCGGTTAAGCCGGATCCGGCGGTCACGATGGCTGCGGCGGCCGGGACCGTGCTCGCGGAGGGGGACGTCGATGCGGCCCGCCTCTCCGCCTACTTCACGATCAGCGAGATCCGTCCGGGGGATGCGGTCTTTAGCCGCATTATCGGGAAATCCTACCGTGACAACCCCGACATCGCGCTCAGCCAGCTCCGCTATCTTAAGATGCTGCACTATAATTTTGACGGCAGGATCCAGATCGGGGAGATGATCACGAACCAGTCGGTGGCGGCGGACGTGATCGACATTTTCTTCAATCTCTATAAAAACCGCTACCAGATCAGGTCGATGTACCTCGTCGACCGCTACTGGACCGGGGACGGCGTGACGACCGACATCGCTTCCGTGCGTGCGGACAACACCAGCTGCTTCAACTACCGGAAGGCGTCCGACGCGGACAACCTCAGCCGGCACGCGTTCGGGACGGCGATCGACCTCAACCCGTTTGAGAACCCCTACGTGTATGTGAACCCGGACGGGAGCCGCGTCAGCGACCCGCCGGAAGCGCAGGCTTACGTGTACGACCGCTCCGCCTCGAGGGCTCACGTGATAACCGGTTCGGATCTGGCGGTCCGGCTTTTCAAGGCCCACGGGTTCTCCTGGGGCGGCGATTGGGGAGGGCCGTTTGACTATCAGCATTTTGTGAAGTGAAAGAACAGGGACGGTTCTTGTAAAAAAGCGATTCTCAAAATGAGAATCGCTTTTTTGCTTAGAACCGTCCCCGTATTCAGATCGCCTCTCCCTTGCGGTGCTTCTCGAGGACCTTGTGGATCCGGTCGACCGGGTCCAGAAGGTCGGAGAGCGAGCCGTCGTGGTTCATCGTGTCGATGATGAGCGCGAGGTACTTGCTCATGTCGCAGCCGCGGTAGTAGGGGCGGTCAAAGAGCTCCGGCCGCTGGTAGACCAGGTTGGTCGTGATGAGGTAATCGAAGGTGTGTTTTTCCCAGTCCTCGATCGTTTCCGGATCTCTGCCGGAGAGGTCGAGGCAGGATTCGGCGTAAGCCTTGTCGAAGGGCTCGAGGCCGGCGGTAAAGATGCCGAACGCCGCGCAGATGAAGACCCGCTTTGCGCCGCGTGTCTTCAGCATGCGTGCGGTCTCGATCACCGTGCTGCCGGAGGAGATCATGTCGTCGACAATGATGATATCCTTGCCGGTCACGTCGGAGCCGAGGAAGGCGTGGTCCGTGATCGGGTGCTTGCCCCTCTCGGTCCTGGTGTAATCGAGGACCTTGTAGAACATGCCCATGTTGACGCCGAGGACGTTGGCGAGATAGACGGCGCGGCGCATGCCGTTCTTGTCCGGACTCACGATCATGAGGTGGTCGTCGTCGACGATCAGGTCCGGGGCAGCCCGGAAGATCGCCTTGATGAACTGGTAGGCGGGGCTCATCGACTCAAAGCCAGTGAGCGGGACTGCATTCTGCACGCGGGGGTCGTGGGCTTCGAAGGTGATGACATTTTCGACGCCGAGAGCCATCAGCTCCTGCAGGGCGTGCGCGGCGTCGAGGGATTCGCGGTTCGTGCGCACCTCGACGCGGCCCTCGTAGAGATAGGGCATGATCACGTTGATCCGGTGGGCTTTGGTGCCGATCGCGCCGATCACGCGCTTAAGGTCCTGGAAATGATCGTCCGGGGACATGACATTCTGATAGCGGTTGATCTTGTAGGTGATCGAATAGTTGCAGACATCGACCAGCAGATAGAGGTCGTCGCCGCGGATCGACTGCTTGACCTGTCCTTTGGCTTCGCCGGACCCAAAACGGGGGGTCGAGGCCTCAATGATGAAGGAGTCGCTCGCGTAGCCGTTGTCGGCTGAGGCGATGCCGTTCTCGACGCGCGCCTTGCGCCAGGCAACGAGATAGTCGTTGATCTTGCGGCCGATCTCTTTCGTGCTGGAGAGCGGTACGATTCCGAGCCGCCATTCGGGGGTTTCCTGGGTTACGGGTCTGGCCTGCGTATCTTCTGCGTTGGTTAACATGTTCGTCCTCCATTGGCTTTTTTCTGCATCCTAATATCCTGCCCGATAAGCTTTAAGATGGTGTAGTGACTCGTGATCCTTGAAAAAATGCGTTCGGTGTAGGTTTCCGCAAACTGGTCCAGCATAAGGTTCGTGGAAATGATCGTCGAACGGTTTTTGAGTATCCTTTCATTGATGATGTAGAAGAGCTGCGGCAGGGAAAATGAATTGAGAGACTCCGTGCCGAGATCGTCGATCGTCAGGCAGTCGCACTCATAGATCGCCTGCGCGGATGAAGCGTTCCGTCCGTTCCGCTCGAAAGCCGCGTCCGCGAGCAGGTCGAAGAGATCCTTCGCGGAGAAGTAGAGGGCGGAAGAGGAGCGGTCCAGCACCTCCGCGGCGATGCAGTGCGAAAGGAAGGTTTTCCCGACACCTGCATTTCCGTAGAGCAGGAGGTTGTTGCCGGGCATGCCGATCCTGTCCGGGAAGAGTTTTGCCGCCGTAAGGGCCTTGAGCGCAAGCTCCCTCGCGCTTCTGCCTGTCGGAGGATCGATCATGTCTTCCGGGTAGTAATCAAGGGAGAAGTGAGCGAAGTTTTCTTCCTTCAGGATATCTCCCAGGCCGTACTCTTTATAGAGAAGCTCGTTCGCCGCTTTTTTGAAGCAGGTGCAGCGGACGCCGTCCGTGTAGCCGGTGTCGCGGCACAGCGGGCAGTCGTACTGCATTTCCAGGTAGTCCGCCGGGTAGCCGTGGGTGAGCAGGGCAGCCTCCCTCTTCCGGGTGATCAGCTTCATGCTCTGCCTGTAGCTCGAAAGATCGGCTTTCGGGTCGGCGATCCTGGCTTTCGCGGCCGCAAGGCTGAGCCTGCCGGCTTCCTCGTCCAGTTCCTTTATATAGGGGACGGCCGACGCAATTTCCTCCTCGCGGGAGAGAAGCTCGTGGCGGTGCCTTTCCCGGATCTCATCGTAGCGGCGCATCAGCGCGTCGTATTGGGCGTTGGTTAAGGGCATCTGTGTTATCCTTTTAGTCAGTTTTCATCAGCGTCCGCGCTGCTAAGAAGCTGGGCTTCCAGCTTTTTGTAGTCGTAGGAGCGCTGTTCGAAGTTGTAGAAATTGCCCGCGGGCTTTTTCCGGGGTTTCTGGGGAGAGGTGCGGGCTTCATTTTTCCTGCGTTCCGCCGTCATCTCGTGCAGGCTGTCGAGGCGGGCAATCTCCTCCATTGTTGCAGCGCCCTGCTCATGCCAGCCGGCGAGGATCCCGTCCGTGTAGGCCAGGGTGGGAGAGGAAGTCTTCAGCACCGCGCGCCGACAGGCTTCGAGGATGATTTCCCGGGGGAACGCCCAGTCTTTCATCCATTTGTCCATGATCGAGATGTCCGCCGGCGTCAGCGCCCGGTTCGTGATGCCGAGAGCTTTCATGACATCGTAGTACTCGCGCCGGTTGTTTGAGACATAATCGCGAGCGGCTTCGGCTGAGCGGATCCCCTCCTTGTCCCACGCGAGCGCCACCTTCTCGATGTAGCGGATGCTTTTGTGGCCCCGGCTGATGCAGTGCTCGAGCAGAAAGTCGATGAGCTCCGCCGGAAAATGAAGACCGTCGTAGAAGAACAGTAGCTTCTCGAGCTCGGTCTTCGTGAGCGGGCGGCCCATGTACTGCTCCGCGATGAAGAGGAACTCCTGCACCTCTTCCTTCGAGGAGAGCTCGGATATGCGTCCGTTCGTGAGCGAACCGGGGCTGTCCGGCACAGCCGGGGTTTCCCCGGAAGGCTCCGCCGGCTTCTTCGGCGCGAGACTCTGGGCGGCCGGCCCGCAGAAATTGACGATCGTGATCCGCTCCGGCTTTCCGTCCTCCCGGAATTCGATGTGGAGGACGCCGGCCTCGTTCCAGTAGCGGAGGGCGCGGAGGACGTCATTTTCCGTGCAGTTCATCCGGTCGGCGATCGCGGACAGAGAGAGTCCGGCGCCGGCTCCGGAAGCGCGCAGCAAATAGAGGTAGATCTTCACGAACTCCCCGTTTGCTTTCGGCATATATTCATCCAGGAATACGTTGGCAAGCACCGTCACATCCTGCGGCCAGCATGCCTGTACGGAAAATGTTTCCATAAGAACCTCACTTCATTATGCGGCAGCGCCGCATCAATCCATTGTATCTTATCATATTCCCGGAAATATGCATCCACAAAATAATCCACAGAGCCTTTCTGTTTGTACACATTGAGGCAATGTGGATAATGGGGATTTCGTGGACAGGTTTTAAGAAAGCAAGGCAGGACCTATATTTGTGACGTTTCCTGCCCCCATAGTTATCAACAAATCGTTGTCGACACAGTGGTTTCGTACAAATTGCTCAATTTTTTCGAAACTGTCGAAGTAATGGGCGTCCGTGCCCAGCTTTGCGACCGCCTCGGCCACATCGCGGGAGGAAATGCCGTAGATATCGTCCTCCCTGGCCGCGTAGATGTCCGCGAGGATTACGTGGTCCGCGCGGGAGAGGGCCCGTGCAAACTCCGGCAGAAGGGCCTTGGTCCTCGTGTAGGTGTGGGGCTGGAAGATGACCCAGATCTCCCTGTGGGGGTAGGCCTTCGCCGCTTTGAGGGTCGCCTCGATCTCCGTCGGGTGATGGGCGTAGTCGTCGACGACGGTGGTGCCGTTCATTTTCCCTTTGATCTCGAAACGGCGGTCGACGCCGGAAAATGCAAGGAGGCCCTCCGCAATCGTCTCCGCGGAGAGACCGAGCACGCGGCCCATCGCGATCGCAGAGAGCGCGTTGGAGACATTGTGGATGCCGGGTACGCGGAGGGAGAAGGTCCCGAGGACGTCCCCGAACTCAAGGCAGGTGAAAGACGCGCAGCCCCGCTCATCGAAGGAGACGTCCGCCGCCATGTAGTCCGCGATGCGGGACATGCTTGTCGTCAGGATGCGGCAGCTGACGCCCTTCACGACCTCATCGAACTTTTTGGTGTCGCGGTTTACGATGAGGACGCCGTCCGGCGCGGTATTCTTCGCAAAGCGGTTGAAGGACGCGGCGATATCGTCGAGATCCTTGAAGAAATCGAGATGGTCCGCGTCGACGTTCAGGATCACGCTGATCCGCGGGCGGAGAGAGAGGAAGCTGTTCGTGTATTCGCAGGCCTCCGCGAGGAATGTGTCGGTCCCGCCGACGCGGATGTTGCCGCCGATCGAGGGCAGCATGCCGCCGACGGAGACCGTCGGATCGAGGCCGGCCGCCAGCAGGATATGGGCGTCCATGCCGGTCGTGGTGGTCTTGCCGTGCGTGCCGGCGACCGCGACGGAAGTTTTGTAGTTGGCCATGATCTCGCCGAGGAGCTCGGCGCGGGAAAGAAGCGGGATGCCGGCGCTTTTTGCGGCGGCAAGCTCCGGGTTGCTGTCGTGGATCGCGGCAGTGTAGACGACGACGCCGATGCCGGGGGTGATATTTTCCGCCCGCTGGCCGATGGAAATGACGGCACCGAGGTCTCTTAAGTGGTCGAGCAGGGCCGAATCGCTCGCATCCGAGCCGGACACGGTGAAGCCTGCCTTAAGAAGAACCTCGGCCAGCCCGCTCATGCTGATGCCGCCGATCCCGATGAAATGTATGTGCAACGGTTTGTCAAAATCAATCTGGTACATGTACAGCGCTCCTTTATATATAGGAAAGGACTCGGAAGTCTTTCGACAGAATTCATTTTATGTCTACATTATAGGACGCGCAGGGCCAAAAAGCAAATGGGAAAAGGAAGATTTCCGCTTGAAAAGACGGTTACCTTAAATATGTTTTGTGAAAAATACAATTTCTGTTTGCGAATACGATTTCTTGTGTTATAATGCATTTACACGTAATTATTGGCTTTTTGAGTACTGGCCCGGTTAAGCAGGCAGGTAACGCACATTGATAACCTAATGTATGTCACTGGAGGCGGAGAATACAGAGGAAAGTATGTCCCGCCCATGGCCTGATTGACCGCTGTCGGAGAGAGGAAGTGAAATAATTCCTGCGTTGACAAATTTGTGGATACGGGAAAGGGGTATTTATGAATATCACAGATGTCAGAGTAAGAAAAGTTACTAAAGAAGGAAAAATGAAGGCAGTGATCTCCATCACGATCGATGACGAGTTTGTCGTTCACGACATCAAAGTCATCGAAGGTGAGAAAGGTCTCTTCATTGCGATGCCGAGCCGCAAGGCTGCGGATGGCGAATACAGAGATATCGCCCATCCGATCAACTCGACAACGCGTAATGAAATCCAGAGCATCATCTTAAGAAAATATGAAGAGATGATCGCCCAGGAAGAAGCAGAAGCAGAGATTGCTTCCGAGGAGGATTATATCTGACACTATAGTTCTCAACTAATTCGACCCCATGTTTGCTCAAATCCGACTGCTAGAATTTTAATAGGAAGAAACGCCGCTGTGAAAACAGCGGTGTTTTTTTATATGCATTTTGCATAAAACGTGAGAAATAATGACCAAAATATTAAGGGGAGAACCGTGAAAATATAAAAACCTCATAAAATATTAAGCAAATGTTACGGAAAATGAAAAAAGTGCTTCATTTTCTTAACAATGCGTGTTATAATCGTCTGCGGAAAGGAGAAGTACACATTATGTTCTCAAAAAAACTGATATGTACGCTTCTTGCCGCAGCGATCACAGCCGCCACCGTCATCCCGGTTTACGCCGAGAACGCCGGTGACGAGAGGATCGCGGAGGCGGAAGCCGGGATCGCAGCCGTCGAGGCTGAGATCGCCGAAGCCGAAACGGAGAAGTCGTCTGCGGAAGAAGATGCCCAGGCAGCGGCGGACCGTATAAACACACTCAGATCAGAACAGGCCGCTCTGCAGGCTTATCTGGACGAACTGAACGCGGAGCTGGTCGCTCTCGACCAGTCCCTGACCCAGATCCAGAGCGAGATGGAAGTGAAGGAAACCGAGATCGAGATGAGCAGGGCCGCCGTCGAGCGCGCCAGGATCGAGGAGCAGAAGCAGTACGAGGAGATGAAGGAACGCATCCGTTACATGTACGAGAAGAGTTCCTCCGACTATCTGGTATCGCTGCTCAACTCCAACACGGTCAGAGAGTTCCTCGACAAGGCGGATCATTTCCAGCAGGTCACCAGCTATGACCGCGTGAAGCTCACGGACTACCAGGAAGCCAAAGCGGTCGTGATGGAGCACCAGGAGATCCTTGAACAGGAGGAGGCCAGCCTGGAGGTCCTGAAGGCGGAATACGAGACCAAGCAGGCGGAAGTTGAAAACCTGGCGGATTCCACGGGCGTGAAGATCACGGAGTTCACGCAGAATATCTCCAGCGAAGAACTGACGCTCTCGAATCTGCAGGAGCGTATCGCTTCCCAGACTTCCCTGCTCGAATCCCTGACCGACAAGCTGGCGGACGCCAGAGCCATGAAGGAAGAGGAAGAGCGCAAGGCTGCCGAGGCCGCCCGCCTCGCGGAGGAGAAAGCCGCCGAGGAAGCCCGCCTGGCTGCCGAGAAGGAGGAAGCCGAGAGGAAAGCTGCCGAGGTGGCGAAGGCTGCCGAGGAGGCGAAAGCCCAGAAGGAGCAGGAAGAGGCTAAGCTCCGGATCGAGGAAGCCCAGAAGAACGCCAACGCAAAGATCGAAGCGGTCGAGAGAGCTTCCGGCTCCGGGACAGCCACCACAGTGAAGCTGAGAGATGACCAGCTGACTTACCTCGGAACCTTCAAGCTCACCGCCTACTGCCCGTGCGCCGCATGCTGCGGCTGGGCGAACGGCCCGACGGCCAGCGGCGTCTATCCGACACCGGGCCACACGGTCGCGATGGCCGGCGTACCGTTCGGCACAAGGCTTCTCATCAACGGCACGATCTACACGGTCGAGGACCTCGGGACGCCCTACGGACACGCGGACATCTTCATGACATCGCACAGCGACTGCCTGCAGTTCGGCGTCGGCTATGCGGAAGTCTACAAGGTATCAGACTGAAGATAATAATGACAGGAAGACCGGGCGGAAGCCCGGTCTTTCTTACTGC
>DFFD01000238.1 GCA_002369495.1 Lachnospiraceae bacterium UBA3785
CGCCCGCAGGGAAATGCGGACGACATCGTCGCCGCCGCCGCGAAATTCTACGACGAGCTCTCCCCGGAGACCTCGAAATTCTTCCGCACGATGCGGGAGGACGAGCTCATGGATCTCCTCTCGACCGACGGCAAGGAGGGCGGCGGCTACATGACGGAGCTGCCGGAGTACAATGTGCCGTTCATTTTCGCGAATTTCAACGGGACCCAGGGCGACGTCGAGGTGCTGACGCATGAGGGCGGGCACGCATTTGCCGGCTACATGAACATGCAGCGCGTGCCGGCCACGACGATCCTGCCGACCGCGGAGGCCTGCGAGGTCCACAGCATGTCGATGGAGTTCCTCTCCTGGCCGTGGGCGGAGGATTTCTTCGGCGGGGACGCGGACAAATTCCGCATGAGCCACCTTGCTTCGGCGCTGACGTTCATTCCCTACGGGACGATGGTGGACCATTTCCAGCACATCATCTACGAGCATCCGGAGATGACCCCGGCCGAGCGGCATGCCTGCTGGAAGAAGCTCATGGGCGAGTACACGCCCTGGCACCGGCTCGACGGCGACATTCCCTTCTACAGCGAAGGCGAGGGCTGGCAGCGGCAGCACCACATCTACAGCTATCCGCTCTACTACATCGACTACTGCCTCGCGCAGACCGTGGCGCTCGAGATCTGGGCGCTCTCGCAGAAGGATTATAAGGATGCGTTCGAGCATTACATGGCTTACACGCGCCTCGGCGGCAGCGAGACCTTCACGGATCTCGTCGCGAAGGCCGGCCTGGTGAGCCCCTTCGACGAGGCCTGCCTCAGGGAGGTTGCCGGGACCGCGAAAAAGTATCTGGAGAGCGTGGATTCATCCAACTGGTAAACGGTGAAAAGGGGAGCCGATGGCGGAAAAGAAGAAAAAGAGCTGGCGGAAGGAGTACCTCAACGATTTCAAACCGGACGAGGACGGGAAGTACAGCTATCAGGGAAAAATGAAAACCTTCTCGAACGAGGAACTCGCCGCGAGGACCCGCGCGGGCAGCGCGAGCGCCTCTGCGATCTTCTTCATCCTCGCCGCCGGCTTTGTGACCGGGCGGGACATCGGGGGAAAAGCCTATGTGCTGATTCCCTACCTCGTCCTTCTGGGGGCGTTCGGCATCGCCGCCTGGAACGTCTTTGCGCTGGGACGCGGCGGCGAGGTGAGAAGCTATATCGCGAAAAGGGCGGTTCCGCGGATCGTGGGCGGCGCCACGACGGCGTTCGTCTCGGCGATCCTGGCGGCCGCCGGCGCGGTGCTCGCGATCATCGGCGCGCCCGGGACAGAGCTCATCTACAAGATAAGCTTCATGACTTTGATGCTTCTCTCCGCGGCGGACGCCTATCTGATGCGGAAAGCGGGGGAAAGTATCGATATTTCCGGAATTGTTTAAAGAAGTAAATACACATTTTACATAAATGAGGGCAAAACGAGTTGCCACTCTTCGTGCATTGTGCTATACTATTGTTTACGCAACAAAAATACTTTAACACACTGTCGCGCTGATTGGCGCGGCAGACTATTAGCTAAAAGGGAGGAACAAACATGAAAGCTAATAAGATTCTCGCTTCTCTCCTTGCGGCAGCCATGGCAGTATCTCTGGCAGCCTGCGGCGGCGGAAGCACAACATCCCAGCCGACATCCAGCGGCACGACCGAATCTCAGGCGACCGAGAGCACCGCGGCAGATCCGAACGCGGGCGCACCGGCCGCAGCGGATGAGGAGACTCCTCTTGTCATCGGCTACTCCAACTTCAGCTCGAAGTTCAGCCCGTTCTTCGCGTCGTCCGCGTACGACCAGGATGCCCAGAGCATGACCCAGATCGGTCTTCTTACCAGCGACCGTACCGGCGCCATCATCTACAAGGGCATCGAGGGCGAGACCGTTCCGTACAACGGAACCGACTACACCTACTACGGACCGGCTGACCTTGAAGTCACCGAGAACGAAGACGGAACTGTTTACTATGATTTCACACTTCGCGATGACCTGGTCTTCTCCGACGGCGAGCCGGTCACCATCGACGACGTCATCTTCTCGATGTACGTCCTCTGCGATCCGTCCTATGACGGCTCCACGACCCTGTTCTCCCAGCCGATCGAAGGCATGGAAGCTTACAGAAGCGGTATGGAGACCCTTCTGAACCTCCTTGTCGCGGCAGGCCCGGACAACACCGATTTCACCTACTGGGACGAGGCGACTCAGACTCAGTTCTGGGCTGACATCGATGTCGCCGGCGTTGCGATGGCCAACGAGATCTGCGACTACTGCAAGAGTGCCGGCTACAACGCCGAGGACGACACTGTCGCCGCCTGCGCCGCCAACTGGGGCTATGAGCTCGCTGAAGATGCGACGGCCGAGGATTTCTGGGCAGCGATGAAGGCTGCTTATCCGGACGTCCTGACCGCGATCGATACCGAGAAGGCATCCACCGGCCTCGACGGCCTTATGCCGAACTACGAGAATTATCTCGCAGCCGTCAAGACCGGCGAGTCCGCGGACTCCATCACCGGTATCCAGAAGACCGGCGACTACACCATGCGTGTTGTTGCGACGAAGGTTGACGCGACCCTGATCTATCAGCTCGGCGTCTACATCGCTCCGCTGCACTACTACGGCGATCCGGAACAGTATGATTATGACAACAATAAGTTCGGTTTCCCGAAAGGCGATCTTTCCATCGTCCGTTCGAAGACCACCAAGCCGCTCGGCGCCGGCCCGTACATCTTCAAAGAGTTCAAGAACGGCGTCATCAGCTACGAGGCCAACCCGAACTACTTCAAGGGCGCTCCGAAGACCAAGTACGTGAACTTCCTTGAGTCCAACGACGCTGATAAGATGAACGGCGTTGTCACCGGCACGATCGATATCACCGATCCGTCCTTCTCCGATGCTACTGCCAAGTCGATCCAGCAGACCAACGGCGGCGAGCTGACCGGCGATGTCATCACCACCAGCCTTGTCGACAACCTCGGCTACGGCTACATCGGCATCAACTCCAAGAACGTCTGCGTCGCGGGCGATCCGGGTTCCGACGCTTCCAAGAGCCTCCGCAAGGCTTTCGGCACGATCTTCTCCGTCTACCGTGACGTTGCGATCGCTTCCTACTATGCGGACAGAGCTTCCGTCATCAACTACCCGATCTCCAATACATCCTGGGCGGCTCCGCAGCCGACCGATGACGGCTACAAGGTTGCCTTCTCCGTCGACGCGGCGGGCAACGACCTCTACACCTCCGACATGAGCGACGAGGACAAGTACGCGGCTGCGAAGCAGGGCGCTCTGAGCTTCCTCGAAGCTGCCGGCTACACGATTGAAAACGGCAAGGCAGTGGCGGCTCCGGAAGGCGCTTCCCTTGAGTATGAGATCCTGATCCCGGCCGACGGCTCCGGCGATCACCCGTCCTTCATGATCCTGACGCTTGCCAAGGACGCCCTTGCAGAGATCGGCATCAACCTGATCGTCACCGACCTCTCCAACTCCGCAGACCTCTGGGACGGCCTTGACGCCGGCACAGTCGAGATGTGGTGCGCAGCATGGGGCGCTACGGTTGACCCGGATATGTACCAGATCTACTACTCCGACGTTGCGAACAACTTCGCACAGCCGGGCGGCAGCTGGAACTACTATCAGATCTCCGATCCGCAGCTCGACGAGCTGATCCTCGCGGCCCGCGCTTCGACAGACCAGACCTACCGCAAGGCGATGTACAAGGCCTGCCTTGACATCATCGTCGACTGGGCGGATGAGATCCCGGTCTACCAGAGACAGAACGCGATCATCTTCAGCACTGAGCGCGTCAACATTGATACCGTCACACCGGATATCACGACCTTCTACGGATGGCTCAATGAGATCGAGAATATCGAACTGAACTGACCGTACGCATGAAAGACCGCCCCGACATCGGGTTGACCGTGAGGGGCGGTCTTTTCGATACATCGAACGACACAATTGCAGGAATGTACCGAAGCGTACCTTCAGAGAGGAGTTAGTTTTGAAAAAGTATATCCTGAAACGAATACTGATCTCTCTGATCATCCTCGTATTCGTTGCCTTCATCATTTACGTCCTGATGCGCTGCCTCCCGAACTCC
This sequence comes from Lachnospiraceae bacterium UBA3785, assembly GCA_002369495.1. Classification (GTDB taxonomy): domain Bacteria; phylum Bacillota; class Clostridia; order Lachnospirales; family Lachnospiraceae; genus Chordicoccus. The sequence continues at coordinate 4,115 of DFFD01000238.1, forward strand.
TACGTTGAGACGATCGCGCGCCAGAAATCCCAGCAGCCGGGCTCCAAGTCCTATCAGGAGTGGCTGGCTGACCTGAATGCCTCCTATGGCCTTGACAAGGGCATCATCCCGGGCTTCCTCGGCTGGTGCGGCAAGGCGATCCGCGGCCAGTTTGGCGACAGCTGGTACTACACCGTTCCGGTCGTCGAGAAATTCCAGAGCGTTATCTGGGTGTCCTTCTACATGGGCGCCGTTTCGCTGTTCTTCGAGCTGATCATCGCGATCCCGCTCGGCATCATCGCTGCGACAAAGCAGTACAGCACCACCGACTACGTCATCACGATCGTAGCGCTGGCCGGCATTTCCCTTCCGACCTTCTTCTTCGCCTCCCTGCTGAAGCTGCTCTTCTCAGTCAAGCTCGGCTGGTTCGACCTCTACGGCCTGGTCGGAAGAAACTACAATTATCTGTCCCGCACCGGGCAGATCCTCGATATGGGCAAGCATCTCTTCCTGCCGATCCTGACGCTCGTCGTCATCAGCATCGGTTCCCTGATGCGCTACACCCGCACCAACATGCTGGAAGTCCTGAACGCGGACTACATCCGTACCGCGCGCGCCAAAGGCCTTTCCGAGCGCAAGGTCATCTATCACCATGCGTTCCGCAACACCCTGATTCCGCTGGTCACGATCGTCGGCGGCTCCCTTCCGGGCCTTTTCTCCGGCGCGCTGATCACAGAGACCCTCTACATGATCCCGGGTATCGGCTACACATCCTACAACGCGATGGTCGGCGGCGATATCCCGTTCTCCATGTTCTACCTGGTCTTCCTGGCGATCCTGACGCTCACCGGCAACCTGATTTCGGATATTCTGTACGCGGTGGTCGACCCGCGCGTACGTATCGCATAAGAAAGGAGGGAGAGTATGGCTTCTGAAAATGAAAACAAAAACGAAGCGGCCAATGAAAAACAGCAGTATTCATTAAATGATGACCGCCGCGTCAAAACCTTATCTCCTTCCGCGCTTGTCATCAAACGCTTCCTCCGGAACCGCGTCGCGGTCACCGGTCTCGTGATCCTTGTCGCGATGTTTATATTTTCCTACATCGGCGGCATCATTACACCTTACAGGCAGGACCAGGTCTTCTACCGCACGGACATGCAGAACCAGGACTTCGCCGGCGTCACCGAGAACACCGAGTTCCGCTATGTCGTGAAGGAAGGCGCTTCCTTCAGCTCAGTCCAGCAGGCGCAGTTCGTGCTGGCGACGATCCAGAAGAAGGATGCGTTTGAGTTCGGCGGCGTCGCCTACGAGCTCGACAAGATTTCCGACACATTCTACGGAATTTACTCGGGCGGCGAGCTCATCGCGTTCGCTTCCTACGACGTGGTCTCAAGTTCGATCCAGGGCCAGAAGGTCCCGTTCGAGCTGCAGTACGGCATCCTCTCCGCGCTGACGGAGGGTGAGAGCACCGTCAGCTATGACGGCGGCACCTACACGGTCGACGACGAGGGCGCGGTCCTTAAGGACGGCGAGGAGATCGCCTACGCCAGCCGCTACATCGTCCAGCCGATCATGCCGGATGTGCATCTCACCAGACAGTTCAAGGAAGAGCTGGTCGAGGCAATCGAGGGCGGCAGCAAGACCTTCACGTCGATCGACGAGGAGGGTGCGAACCACGACTACACGATCGAGTACAACGCCGCGATGAAGAACTGGAATGTCCGCCAGCTGACCGCGACCCGCGTCTTCGACACCTACTCGGAGCCGTCCAAAGCGCACTGGCTCGGCACCGACAAGAACGGCATGGACATGCTGACCAGACTTATGTACGGCGGCCGCGTATCGCTCTACATCGGTTTCATCGTCGTTATCATCGAGACCTCCCTGGGCGTCATCCTGGGCGGTATCTCCGGCTACTTCGGCGGCTGGGTGGACATGCTGATCATGCGAATCGTTGATATTTTCTACTGCATCCCGTCGATGCCGATCATCATCATCTTAGGTGCGGCGATGGATATGATGCGTGTCGATCCGCAGATTCGTATGATCTACCTGATGCTGATCCTGGGCTTTTTAGGCTGGCCGGGCATTTCCCGTCTGGTCCGCGGCCAGATCCTGACGCTCCGCGAGCAGGAGTTCATGACCGCGACCGAGGCCTGCGGCATCAAGGTCTCACGCCGTATCTTCCGTCACCTGCTTCCGAACGTCATGCCGCAGCTGATCGTCACGATGACCA
>DFFD01000147.1 GCA_002369495.1 Lachnospiraceae bacterium UBA3785
GGTAAATGTTCCGCACAAGCTCACGGAACTCCGGCATGTTCATCAGGTACTCGCAGACGGGGGACCATCTTTTGGCTTCCCGGGCATTCGGCATCTCCCGCGGATCCATATAGGCCCAGGTGCGGTAGGGATTTGATATCTCCGGGGCAACTGTGCTCCACTGGTTTCCGTAGGCCATGTCAAAATCCCACATTGGGCCGGCATGGATCACGTCGGCATCGCCGTCTTTGAACATGTAGCAGGAGCTGCCGAACATATCCAGGTCACCGGAGAAATCGGCGAGGAGGAAAAATCTGGCAAATGAATCCACGTCCGCAAGGGAAGTGACCGTCTCCCAGTCCTTATCGCGGGCTGCATTTTCAAACGCGTTGTAGGCAGCCATGAAGCCGTCGAGGACGGCCTGCTGCTCCGCCTCAACGTCCGAGTCGATGACGGTCTCCTTGAGCATGACGGTGGTCCCGTTGTCGGACTTTGCGTAGAGATCGTCCGGGGTGTGGTTCTGTTCGATCTCCACGAGGATCCCGTTGTCGTCCGAAAGGCCGGCCGAAGCGGTCTCAACCTTGCGGGTCAGGTAGTAGAGACCTTCGTAGACCCCGTCAAAGCAGACCTCGATGAAGCGGCCCTGCGGAAGCGCTCCCGGGATCCCGTTTTCATGGGCAAGGCGGAGTGCAATGTCGTTACGGACGTATGTGAAATCCGCATAATTGGCGAGCAGGATCCACTTTTTCGCTTTCCCCTGCCCGAAGAGATCCTGTTTTTTGCTGAACTTGAGCTGGAAGGGCTTCTTGGGATAGTTCCAGGTGGAGTTTCCCCGGCCTTTGATCGTGGTGTCCTCGTAGGCGGAGACGTCGGAGCCGTCCGAGATCTCGGCGGTGCCGCCCTTATAGTTCGTATCCTTCGACCCGGCTTTGATCTCATCCAGCGTCGTCCCGTTCAATGTGATGCTGAGGACCGGGAGACCGCCGGTGCCGGTCTCGAGGGTCACCCCGACGACGGACGCGCTGCCGCCGCTCTCGAGGAGTTCTTCGGCGGAGTCCCCGATCGTGAGCTCCGCATCTCCGACCGACCCGACCTCCCAGGCGGACTCGAACGCCTCGAGCTCTTCGAATTCCTCGAAAATGTCTGCCTCACCGCCTGCGGGGGCCGCATCCTCATTCGAAATAATGACATCCTCGCCTGAAGGAATGACATCCTCGCCGGACGGGACCGCATCCTCGCCGGGCGGGATCACATCTTCGCTCGAAGGAATGACATCCTCGCTCGAAAAAATAGCATCTTCACTCGACGGGATCCCGTCTGCGTATGCGGGAGAGGCGGCCGCGAGGATCATCGACGCGGCAAGAAGCAGGGACAGCAGTTTTTTCTTCATCAAATAATCCTTTCTTTATAAGCCTGACAGGAAATATGCGGTACTGTGTTTTTGCAGACTCACATATTATGAAGGGAAATTTTGAAAAAAGCAAGAAGCATATGGGGCTTTTTTCCCCTCAGGCACATAAAAAGGACCGGCGCTCACCGCACCGGTCCCTTTTTTCGTTCTTTACCCTTCTTTTTTTTACGTTATCTGAGTGTGTAGTCGTAGATGTGATACTTCTCGGCAAACTCAAACCAGCCCTGAAGGATACTTGCAATCTTCTTTTTCATAATGTTACTCCCCTTTCTGCCGCGGGGTTTCATTTCCCTGCGGACACTTACTTTATACACCCCGCGCGCGGGGCTGTCGCGCCAGATGTGAAAAATGAGTGGACAAATCTTGCGCGGGTCCGGGGCGGTTTTTCTTGCCTTTTTTGCCCGCAGGGTGTATAAAATTCTTAACCCACGCATATGAAAGGAGACGGCCATGCGAGCCTTAAACCTCACGCTTCTTACCGACCTGTATGAACTGACGATGATGCAGGGATATTTCAGGAATCCCTCCGACCAGATCGTCGTCTTCGACGCATTTTACCGCAGGAACCCCTGCGACGGCGGGTACGCGATCTCATGCGGCCTGAATGACGTCATCGAGTATATCAAGAACCTGCATTTTACCTATGAGGATATTCAGTACCTGAAGAGCCTGCATATTTTCCAGGATGATTTTCTGGAGTATCTGAAGGGTTTTCATTTTACCGGAGATATCTGGGGCATCCCGGAAGGCACGGTCATCTTCCCGCGCGAGCCGATGCTCAAGGTCATCGCGCCGATCAGCGAAGCCCAGCTCATCGAGACGGCGGTCCTGAACCTCTTAAACCACCAGTCCCTGATCGCGACCAAGGCCGCCCGCGTCTGCTATGCGGCGAAGGGCGACGGCGTCATGGAGTTCGGTCTCCGGAGAGCCCAGGGACCTGACGCGGGCATCTACGGCGCACGCGCGGCGGTCATCGCGGGCTGCGTCGGAACCTCCAACGTCCTGGCCGGCGAGATGTTCAATATCCCGGTGCTCGGGACCCACGCGCACAGCTGGATCATGAGCTTCCCGAGCGAGTATGAGGCCTTCAAGGCCTACGCGGCGATCTATCCGAACGCCTGCACGCTGCTCGTCGACACCTACGACGTTCTGGGCTCGGGCGTCCCGAACGCGATCCGCGTCTTTAAGGAAATGCGCGAGGCGGGCATCAAACTGACCAAATACGGCATCCGCATCGATTCGGGCGACCTGGCCTACCTCTCGAAGCAGGCCTACAAGATGCTCTGCGACGCGGGCTTCCCGGACGCGATCATCTCCGCGTCCTCGGACCTCGACGAGTACCTCATCGACTCCCTGAAGCAGCAGGGCGCGAAGATCAACTCCTGGGGCGTCGGCACCAACCTGATCACCGCGAAGGACAACCCCGCGTTCGGCGGCGTCTACAAGCTCGCGGCGGTCAAAAACGCCGGCGACGCGGAGTTCACACCGAAGATCAAGCTCTCGGAGAACACCGAGAAGGTCACGAACCCGGGAAATAAAAAGATCGTCCGCATCTACGACCGTGAGAGCGGGAAGATCAGGGCGGACCTCATCTGCCTTGACGAGGAGACATTTGACGAAAATGAAGACATGATCATCTTCGACCCGGTCGAGACCTGGAAGAAGACGAAGCTGAAGGCCGGGACCTACAGGCTGCGCGAGATCATGGTGCCGGTCTTTAAGCACGGCGAGTGCGTGTATGAGGATACGGCTTCGACGATGGAGATCCGCAGGAGGTGCCTTGCGGAGCAGGAGACGCTCTGGGACGAGACCAGGCGTCTGGTGAACCCGCACCAGATGTACGTCGACCTCTCGGACAGGCTCTTTAAGATGAAGAGCGAGCTCCTCGAGCGGATGAGCATGGAGCAATTGGACAAACAGTGAGGAATGAAAAAAGAACTGCCGCGGCGCGGCGGTTCTTTTTTTGTCAGGGACGGTTCCTGGGAATCGATTCTCTATTGAGAATCGATTCCCAGGGAACCGTCCCCAAACTTTGCCGATTTCCACACGAAGCCTTGCCAATTCGGAAATTCCAGACCCGGACGGTAAAATTACCCTACACGATATGCTATAATCATAAAAACTTTTGTGATTTTAGACGAAAATGAGGGATCGCCGTGCACTTTAAGGAACGATTG
>DFFD01000077.1 GCA_002369495.1 Lachnospiraceae bacterium UBA3785
TTCAGTGGTCTCGAACCGTCCCTGTCTGTTTACTCGGTTACATCAGCCGCCTCTGCAGCTTCCGCCTCTGCCTCAGCCTCAGGCTTCGTGATCCCGGTCACGTTGATATTCCTTGTCACCTTCGCATCGTAGGTGTCGGCCCGCATGATCTCCGCGAAGTCGACCCCGGTGGCCTCCTTCATGGTCTTAAAGAGCCTCGTCATGACGAGCGGGACATTGTCTGCCACGGTGGAGACGCCGTTTCCGCCCTCGCCGCCGCCGATGATCGTGATGTCGCCGATCTTCGAGAGCGGGTCCGCGATGTTCTTCGCGATGTCCGGCAGGACCTTGATCATCATCTCAGCCATGGCGGCCTGGTTGTACTTCTGGTAAGCCTCCGCCTTCCTGTCCATGGCCTCCGCCTCCGCGGTACCGCGGGCGCGGATCGCCTCGGCTTCCGCGAGACCCTTGGCCCGGATGCCCTCGGCCTCCTGGGTGGCCGCGTACTTCGCGGCGTCCGCGCGGGCCTTCTCGGCCTCGGCGGCCTGCTCTTCCTCATATTTCCTTGCCTCGGCCTCTCTCTGGCGCTTCGCCAGCTCAGCCTCAGCCTGTTTCTCCATCGCGTACTTGTCCGCGTCCGCCTTCTCCTTGATCTGGGCGGCCAGCGTCTGTCTCTGGACGCTGACTTCCCGCTCGCGGAGCTCGGCCTCGCGTTCCGCCTTCTTGATCTCCGCGTTCACGGTGGCCTCGTTGACGGTCTTCATCTGCTCCTGGCGCTGGATCTCGTAGGCGCTGTCCGACTCGGCCTTCTTGATGGCGGCCGCCTTGTTCAGCTCGTGCTTCTTGATCTCGAGGGCGTTGTTCTTCTCGGCGATGGCGGTCTCGGCGGCGACGCGGGCTTCATTTGCCGCGCGGTCTGCCTCGGCCTTCTTGATCGCGACCTCCTTGTCTGCCTCCGCCTTCGCGATCGCGGCGTCCTTCTTGATCTTGGAGGTGTTGTCCATACCGAGGTCGGCGATGAGGCCGTTCTCGTCGGTTACATTCTGGATATTGCAGGAAATGATCTCGATGCCGAGCTTCGCCATATCCTTGGACGCCTTCGCGACCACCTGGTCGGAAAATGAATCGCGGTCGGTGTTGATCTCGCGGAGCTCCAGCGTGCCGATGATCTCACGCATGTTGCCCTGGAGGGAATCCTGCAGCTCCGCCGAGATCTGGGCGGGCTTCTTATTTAAGAAGTTCTTGGCCGCAAGCTGAATGCCCTGCGGGTCCGGAGAGACGCGGACCTTTGCAATCGCGTCCACGTTGACGTTGATGAAGTCGTTGGTCGGCACGGCCTGCTCGGTCTTGATGTCGACGGACATCTGCCCTAAGTAGAGCTTGTCCACGCGCTGCAGGACCGGGATGCGGATGCCGGAGCCGCCGCTGATGATCTTGGGATCCCGTGAGAGACCCGAGATGATGAATGCCTGGTCCGGCGGAGCCTTGACGTAGCCGGCCGCGATGATGAGGACAACGAGTGCGATTACGACTGCTGCGATAATGATGGGAACCATAACGTACCTCCTTTTAAAAAATGAGTTTGTCTGCTCCCGATAAAAGAAAAAGACTTTCATCACAGGACGGGTGCGTCCGTGATAAAAGTCTTGCAGTCTCTTCCTTGCCGGGCGCTCATCGCACCGTCATGACGGGTTCGGAACCATTTTTTATGGTCTGCTACTCCCTCTTATCGGTTGAGACAATGCTACCACAGATTTAATCGATATTCAATTATCGAAATAACCAAAGTTTTGTACTCGTTTTTGTACAATTTGGACAAGGGGAGGTGCTTCAGGGACGGTCCCTGGGAACCGTCCCCGGCGTCCCCGCAGTCTCTCCAAAAGCACGTCTTGACAACTCCCGCCATTTCCACTACACTATTTTAATTAGAGCTTTTTTATTAGTAAGGAGGAAACATCTCTTATGGACGGGGACCTAGCGCCCATACTCATCTCGATTCTATTCATTTTGTTTGCGGATTACATCGCAGTTGTGGAGACGGCTCTCGCATCCTGCTCCAGGGTGAAAATGAAAACCCTGGCTGACCACGGGGACGACCGCGCTGCCTCTGTCCTTACGGCGCTCGATAACTTCGACCGCACGATCAGCACGATCCTCATCTGTACAAACATCGCCCACCTTTCCACCGCATCGCTTGTCACGGTGTATGTCACGCGCCGCTTCGGGCTCTCGGCGGTCACGATCTCGACGATCGCGACCTCTCTTATTGTATTTTTCTTTGCGGAAATGCTCCCCAAGAGCATCGCGAAAAAATACAGCGACGACCTCGCGCTGCGCTTCATCGGACCTCTTATGCTCATCGATAAGATCTGCACGCCGGCGACCGCGGTTCTCTCCGCGATCGGCAATCTCGCGAGCCGTATGGTCAAGGGGGACCCGGAAGTCTCCGTGACCGAGGACGAGATCCACGACATCATCGAGGACATGACCGAGGAAGGCACGCTCGACTCCGACCGGGGCGACCTCATCACCTCCGCGCTGGAGTTCGGCGACATCACGGTCGAGAGCGTCCTGACGCCCCGCGTCGACGTGGTCGCGATCGATATCAACGCGGACAAGGCGGAGATTCTTTCATTTATCAAAAATCAAAACCACAGCCGCCTGCCCGTCTACGAGGGCAGCATCGACAATGTCATCGGCATCCTGCGCATCCGCCGCTACATCCGGGCCTATCTTGAGCAGGGGGACAGCCTCAACATCGCGCGCCTCCTCGACGAGCCCTTCTACGTGACGGAGAGCGCCCTGGTGCACGATCTTCTGCCGAAGATGTCCCGGGAGCGCCAGAGCATCGCGATCGTCGCGGACCACTACGGCGGAACCGTCGGCATCGTGACGGTCGAGGACATCCTTGAGACCCTGGTCGGCGACATCTGGGACGAGGAGGACGTGGTCGAGGTCCCGATCGAGCGGCTCGAGAACGGCAGCTACCTGGTGGACGCGGCCGAGACGGTCGGGAACGCATTCGACGAGATCGGCTTCGAGGGCCCGGAGGACGACGAGGAGTTCCTCGGAAAGCGGCTGGGCGAGTGGGTCTATGAGCATTTTCAAGAGATCCCGAAAGCCAGAGAGCATTTTGACTATCACGGGCTCCGCGTGTACGTCGCCCAGATGGACCACAACCGGATCCGGAAGGTCATGCTGAAAGTCCTGGACGAAGGGAGGAGTGAGAAATGATCGTCAATATAGCGGTTATCGCCGGCATCATCATCTGCATCTACCTTTCCAACTTCTTCTCGGGCTCCGAGATGGCCTACTCATCCTGCAACGAGATGCGGCTTGAAAACGACCGGGACGAGGGCGATAAAAAGGCCGGGCTGGCACTCTTCATCGCCAATCATTTTGACGATGCGCTGGGCGCGATCCTGATCGGCAACAACCTGGTCAACATCGCCTGCTCGTCGCTGGGATCGGTCGCGGTCATCCTGATTGCCGGAAACGACACCTACACCTGGGTCGCGACGGTCATCATCACGATCCTGGTTATTATTTTCGGGGAGACGATCCCCAAGATCACCGCCAAGAAGGGCGCCAACATCCTGGCCAAGCGCAACGCCTATCCGGTCAGGGTCCTGATGTTTCTGCTCTACCCGCTGGTGCGGCTGGTCGTCTTCCTCGTGAATGTGATCACGAAGAGGCTGCCGGCAGCGGAGGAGGCCGAAGCGGACGAGAAGGTGGAGGAGCTTCAGACCATCATCGAGACCGCCGAAAATGAATCCGTCCTCGACGAGGACCAGAGCGAGATCGTGCAGGCCGCGATCGGATTTTCGGACGTCTCCGCCTCGGAGGCCATGACGGCCCGCGTCGACGTGGTCGCGATCGACATCGAGGACACCTGGGAGGAGATCATCGAGACGCTGGAGCGCTCCTCCTACACGCGCTTCCCGGTCTACGAGGGCAGCATCGACCATGTGATCGGCGTTCTGCACATGAACCGGTTCTTAAAGGCTCTTACGGACGCCTCCGAGGGAAATGAAAACCCCACTTCGCTCCACGGAGACGAGTGGGAGAACATCGTGGATATCAGGAGCCTCTTAATGGAGCCCTGCTATGTCTACAAGACCATGAAGCTGCCGGAGGTTCTCTCGACCTTCCGAAAGGAGAAGCAGCACCTCGCGATCGTCGTCGACGAGTACGGCGGCACGCTGGGCGTTATCTCCATGGAGGACGTCCTCGAGGAGGTCGTCGGGGAGATCTGGGACGAGACGGACACCGTCGAGGACGAGGTGGTCAAGAAAGCGGAGGATGTCTACGAGATCGACGGCGACATGCCGATCGCGGATTTCCTGGACCTCATGGAGATCCGGGAGGACGATTTCGAGTGCGAGAGCGAGACGGTCGGCGGCTTCACGGTCGAAAGCTTCGGCAGATTCCCGGCCGCGGGCGAGAGCATCGAGACACACGGACTCAAAATTACGGTCATTGAGATGGAATCTCACCGGGTCGGCAAGGTCCTGGTGAGCCGGACAGCATCGTAAACAGCGGAAAAGGGCATACGAAGAAGAGGCGAAAAAGTAAGCAACACAGGTTTTTTTGAAATGAAAGGGACTCTACAATGGAATTTACGATGATAGAGACCGGGTGGCTGTCAATTCTGCCGCCGATTATCGCAATCGCACTCGCACTGATCACAAAAGAAGTCTATTCTTCACTGTTCATCGGCATCTTTTCGGGCATGCTGATCTACGCATTTTCAAGCGGCGGAACGATCGTGTCCGCGGCGGCGACGACATTTGACATGATGAGCTCGAAGATCTCCGACAACTCCTACATGATTATCTTCCTGGCCCTGCTCTGGGCGGTCGTCATGCTCGTGGGAAAGTCGGGCGGCAGCCAGGCCTACGGACGCTGGGCGGGGAAGAGGCTGAACAGCCGCAGGGCGGCGGCATTTGCCACATCGTTCCTCGGCATCATGATCTTCATCGACGACGGCTTCAACTGCCTGACCGTCGGAACCGTCATGCGGCCGATCACGGACAGGCTCCGCATCTCGAGAGAGAAGCTGGCCTACATTATCGATGCGACGGCCGCGCCTGTCTGCATCATTGCGCCCGTATCCAGCTGGGCGGTCGCGGTTGCGAGCGAAGTCAGCGAGAAGAACGGCTTCAACGTGTTCCTTTCCACGATCCCCTTTAACTTTTATGCGCTCATGACGATCCTCATGGTCTTTTTCATCGCCTTCACCGGGAGAGATTTCGGCCCGATGAAGAAGGCGGAGGAGAAGATGAGAGCGGAGGGCGCGGAGCAGACGGGCGGCAAGGCGGAAGAGGAGTCCAAAGGCAAGGTGATCGACCTGGTCCTGCCGATCGTGGTCCTCATTATCTGCGCGATCCTCGGCATGGCCTACGTCGGCGGGTTCTTTGAGGGCACGAGCTTCTCGGAGGCGATCGGCTGCAACCCGACGGCGGGCCTTTCGCTGGGCGCCTTTGCCGGCCTTGTGACCGCTTTCCTGCTGTACATCCCCCGGAAGCTCATGACGCCGAAGGAGTTCATCGACTGCATCGTGGGCGGTATCGGAAATATCGTTCCGCCGATGCTGATCCTGATCCTCTCCTGGAGCCTGGGCGGCGTGTGCCGCCAGCTGATCGGCACGGGCATCTTCATCTCCGGATTTGTGAACGGCTCCAACCTGCCGCTCGGATTCCTTCCGGTGCTGATCTTCGTGATCGCCGCGCTGATGAGCTTTTCCATGGGAACCAGCTGGGGAACCTTCGGCATGCTGATCCC
>DFFD01000012.1:0-2931 GCA_002369495.1 Lachnospiraceae bacterium UBA3785
CGGTCTTCACGCTCGACGGGGTCATTCACTACTGCGTCGGAAATATGCCCGGCGCGGTCCCCCGCACCTCCACGATCGCTCTGACCAATGCGACCCTCCGCTACGGCCTCATGATCGCCGACAGGGGCCTCGAGAAGGCCGCCGTGGCCTACCCGGTCCTCTACTCTGCGATCAACACCTACGCGGGGCAGCTGGTCTGTAAGAACGCCGCGGACGCGCTGCCGGGGCTTCCCTACACCGATATCAGGGAGCTGCTCGACTGACTGTTCCTGCTTCTTTGCAGACGGGGCCGGTTCTCCGCCATGGAGAACCGGCCCTTCTTCACACTCTCTCCGCCTTATACCCCTTTTTCCCGTACTCGACCGTCACCCGGACCCTCCCCTGCCCAAAGTCAAAGACATCGCTCACGCTCCCCCGCCGATTCCTGCGGATATGGAGCATCTGGTCGAGCCGCAGGTACTCCTTCACAATACTTAAATCTCCCAGCCTTTTCTCCCCGGCAAACTCCGCGAGCACCTCATACCGCGCCGCCGCGGACGGCCTCGCCCTGTCATACCCGCGCTTCCGGAAGAACTCCGCCAGCTCCTCAAAGAATTTGAACGCGCTCCCCCAGAAATTTTCAAGATACCCCAGCGTGTTGACAAACTGTCCCGAATTGTAATAGTACTCGAGGACGTCCGTGATCCGGCGGAGCTTACCCAGCTCCGCCCACGTGAGCCACTTCGTCGAGAGCACCTCGTAGGGCGGCCGCACGGAATAGCGGATGTCCCACTCTCTTGCCCGCCTGTGCATTTCCGTCCCCGCGAGGACCTTCAAAAACCCAAGCTGCAGCTGGTCCGCGTGCAGCGCATATACATCGTCAAACGACTGCCCGAACCGCTCATAGCTCTCGAAGGGGAGCCCCGCGATGAGGTCCACGTGGAGGTTGATATTTTCCGCGCGGCGAAGCCGCTCAATATTTCCGAACAAGCGCGGCAGGTCCGTCACCCGCCTTATCGCCGCGAGCGTCTCCGCATTCGTCGACTGGATCCCGATCTCCAGCTGCACGAGCCCCGGCCGAAGTCCTTCGAGAAGCGCAAGCTCCTCCTCCGTGAGAAGATCCGCCCCGATCTCAAAATGAAAATTCGTCACCCCGTTATCGTGATCCCTGAGGTACGTCCAGATCGCCATCGTCCGCTCATGACTCGCATTGAAGGTCCGGTCGATGAATTTCACCTGCGGCACCCTCCGGTCGATGAAGAACTGCAGCTCCGGGAGCACCTTGTCAAGGCTCCGGAACCGCACTTTCCGGTCGATCGAGCTCAAGCAGTAGCTGCAGGAAAACGGGCAGCCCCGGCTCGACTCGTAGTAGATGATCCGGTTGTCAAACGGCGCAAGGTCATCGTACATAAAACGCACCCGGTCGATATCATCGCCCGCCCCGAATGCTGCGGGATTGATCGTAAGCTTCCCGTCCTCAAGATACGCCGCCCCGGGGACTTCATTTTTCACCCTGGCAAGGAGTGCCTCGCCGCTTACCTCAAGCGCCAGCGCCGTGACTGCCGCAAACGGCCGCTCGCCCTCCCAGCAGATCACAAAGTCGCCGTTTGCAAGGAACCTTTCGGGCGCGTTCGAGGCCTCCGGTCCTCCGGAAAATAAAACCACGGCGCTTCCCCTCACACGCCGAACATCCGCCATGAGGTCCTCTATGATGTCCGTGTTCCAGATGTAGGTCGAGAAGCCGATGATGTCCGCCTCTTTTTCGAGGATTCCCGCAAGGATGTCCTCGTAGCGGTCGTTGATCGTGAATTCCGCGATCTCCACGATCTCCGGATGCATGGAAGAAGCCCGCAGCGAGTACACTGCGGGGTTTGAGTGAATGTATTTTGCGTTGACGGCGACAAGGAGTATTTTCATTTTCCGCCCCTTTTACAGTATGATAAGCACGCACACAAGCATCACGGCCGGCACCGTGACCGTGTCCCACTCGCTGGGGGAAACCAGCTCCGCGGCCGTTCCCATAAGGGCCATGAGAAGCGCCGCGGCCAGAGTCACCCCTGCCGGATAGCCGCAGTAGATCCCGAGGAACCCGAGTCCCGTCAGCGTCGAGGCCGCCAGCATCGCCCCGGACCCCTCAAAGGACTTCTTTCCGTCCAGGAACTTCATTTTGATCTTGTGCTTCCCGAACGGGATCCCGACGAGCGCGGCCGCGGCGTCGCCCACGCCCCACATGAGGATCGAGGCGGCCCCGGCGTGAGGGTTTCCGAACATCCCCCACGACACCGCGATCACCGCCGCGAACATGAAAAACAGCATAAGAAGGCTCCGCCTGATCTCCCCGTGGGACTTTTCGACGAAGAGCCTGCCGTACCAGGCTTCATTTTCAAAGACGGCGAGCAGCGGATAGATTGCCACGGCGATGACCACGGACGTCAGCGCAGCCGCCTGCCAGCACCCCGCGGCCAGCATCATCACCGTAAAACAGGTGAAGGCGAAGATGTGCAGGAGCTTGCGGAACACGAAGGAGGGTATGTTTGTCAGAAACCGTATCGGCAGTAAAATGAGAACACACGGCACGATGTAGGCGATCATTCTCCCGAGACACAGGAGCGTCTCGGCGGCCAGCGGCACGGCCGCGATCTCATCCCGGAAATTCAGAAGGAGCATGGCACCGCCGAGCACGGTCAGCACCGCGCCGGTGACAAGCCCCACGGTCCGGCTGCTCACCCGGTTCGCGAACCGGGCCGACATGAGCGACGCGGCCGTGGCCACTCCGATGCACAGGAGCATCACGTCCCATTTCTCGAGCAGGATGGCCGGGTGGATCAGGATGTGGCTCACCGAGGCGATCAGGGCCGTGAAGGTCATGATGAAGGTGCTCGTGCCCACCGCGGTCTTGATTTCCATCCCGAGAAAGGCCGTGAACACCACCAGCATCATCATGCCGCCGCC
>DFFD01000012.1:3089-3748 GCA_002369495.1 Lachnospiraceae bacterium UBA3785
CCCTTCGCCGCCTGCTCCTTCCGGCTCGTGTCCGGCTTCACGAGGAAGCGGATCCCGATAAAAAATGTCAGAAACAGCGTAAAGCTCCCCAGCACGACATTTCCCGCGAGAAAGGCCGCATAGCTCCCGACCGTGCACATGGTCAGAATGCAGACCAGCATGATCCAGCCGCGCTTAAGGTCAATATTTTTGTGTTTCGCGTAGGTCCAGGTCGTGACCGCCGAGCCTAAGATGTCCGATGCGAGCGCGATTGCCGTCGCCTGATAGGCGCCCGTCTCCCCCTGAAACGAGGGGCACAGCACGATCAGGATCGGCACCATGACGGTGGCCGCCGAGAGCCCGGCGAGCCCGGTTCCGATGCCGGCGCCGCAGGAAGCGATGATGTACCAGAGCCATTCCATGTTGAAGTCCGCCTTTGGATCAGTAAAAATGTCTTTTTGAGTGTCCGTCCGCTTCATTATACCATGCCGTGCCGCCGGTTTTAAACCGGATTCCGCGATTTGACGAACATTTATCCTGCGGTTCTGACTCACTGATTCCGCTGGTCTTCCCGCCGCTCCCGTGCCATACTGTTCTCACTTTGATTCTTTTGTACTGGGATGGGGACGGTTCTTCGCAGAGGGGGACGGTTCTTCTCCGCGAAGAACCGTCCCCCTCCG
>DFFD01000012.1:3822-11275 GCA_002369495.1 Lachnospiraceae bacterium UBA3785
CCTCCGCGAAGAACCGTCCCCCTCTGCGAACCCTCACCTCGGCATCGCGATCCCGAGCTTCTTATAGTAAGGCAGGAGCTTTTCGTCCGACCTCGCCACCGCCGCGTCGAGGGCCTGCTTCGCAGTAAATGCGACGAAAGCCGCCGCCCCGATCCATGCGGCCGGATCCGCGATGCAGATGACGTCGAAACCGCGGGCCGGGACGAACACCGTGCAGAT
Organism: Lachnospiraceae bacterium UBA3785; assembly: GCA_002369495.1. Classification (GTDB taxonomy): domain Bacteria; phylum Bacillota; class Clostridia; order Lachnospirales; family Lachnospiraceae; genus Chordicoccus. The sequence goes on from DFFD01000012.1 coordinate 4,042, forward strand.
CACGGTTCTGGCCACCATCTCGATCACGCCCGCCAGCATGGCCCGGCCGCTGAAGCCGAGGCTCTGCACGGTCGGCCGGCAGACATTGAGAATTCCAAGCACCCAGTAGAGCACGCCGTTCGCGGCCAGCAGCTTCGCCGACGCCGCGAGTATTTCCGTCTCCTCCGCGCTGACAAAGATGAGCGAAAGGCTCCGGCCGAAGAAAACCAGTACGAGGCCGATCAGGACGCCCCAGGCGATATTGATGCGTGCGCCGATGATCAGGCCTGCGCGGGCCCTTCTGCCCTTGTTCGCCCCGTCGTTCTGTGAGACGAACGTCGAGACCGCGCTCCCGATCGCGTCAAACGGGCTCATCGCGAACTGCTTTATGCGGGCAGCAGCCGTGAGCGCCGAGACATAGATGCTCCCGAGCGAATTGTTGGCCGCCTGCATGACCATGCTGCCGATCGCGGTGATCGAGAACTGCAGGCCCATCGGGAACGCCATGAGCGCGAGTTCCCTTAAGATGAGGGGGGCGGCGTGTCTTTCATTTTTCGAAAAATGAAGAACCGGATACCGCCTTGCGATATAGACAATGCCCGCGCTCCCCGAGACCGCCTGGGAAATGACCGTCGCTGCCGCCGTCCCCGCGCAGCCGGTTCCGAGGACAACGATGCAGAAGATGTCGAGAAAGATGTTCAGGACCGCGGAGACCGCGAGGAAAATGAACGGCGCCCTGCTGTCCCCGACCGACCGCAGCACCGTGGCGGTAAAATTGTAGAGCAGCGTCGCCGGAATTCCGAGGAAAATGAGGCTGATGTATGCCTTCGCGTCCGCGCAGATCTCTGCCGGCGTGTTCAGGATCATCAGGATCCGGTCCGTAAGGAGCAGGGAGCCCGCCGTGAGAATGAGTGCGGTCGCTCCGATGAGAAGTATCGCGTTGTAGATGGTGAGGCGAAGACGCGGCAGGTCATCCGCCCCGAAGTCGCGGGCCATCGGGATACCGAGCCCCGTGCATGTGCCGATGGCGAAACCCAGTACCAGAAACTGGACCGAAGTCGTCGCGCCGACGGCCGCCAGCGCAGAAGAGCCCAGAAACCGGCCGACGATGGCGGTGTCCGTCAGCGAGTAGGCCTGCTGCAGGAGGTTGCCCAGGAGCAGCGGAAATGCAAATGTAAGGATCAGGCTTAAGGGCCTGCCTTTCGTCATGTTTTTCAAAGTGTTCCTTTCCTGCCGGGCTCCGTGCAATGAGGGCGCGGTCCGGCTGCGTGTTTTCATTTTACGGAACCCTATTATAGTATCTTCTTGTCAGATGTCACGCAAATAAGAAAGAAACAGTGGTCAAATCTTGCACAAAAAAGGGCGGGTCACATCGACTCGCCCGTTTCCCCCAGCGGCCCGCCGGCCGCCCATTCATACCCGCTCAAGTACGGAAGACTCCCGCGTCCGGAATCGTCCAGCCTGATATAATCCATCTTCACAAAATGCCCGTTCAGCCCCCGTCCAAGTACAATGGCTGCGCCGGCTCTGTCCAGTGATCCCCTGAGATCGCTCAGAAGGTTCCAGAGATACTTTTTATTGTTCTCAAACATGATATCATTGTCATTCCAGAGAATATTGCATAGATCGACAACCCGCATCACCTGCCCCTGCATGTGAATGAGGATCGCCAGCAGTTCCTCTGTTTTTTTCCTCTTAAAACTGACGATCTCTCCTTTACGGTCAAACACGCAGAAGTTGCCATAAAGCCTGGCCGTCAGCAGCGGTCTGCTGTGCCCGCCGGTCCGCTCTTTGATATAGTCAAGTTCTTTCTGTATCATCTCCGGGCTGACCGGCTTCACGAGATAGCCATCTGCATGTATCTCAAATGCCTCCAGTGCATAGCTTCTGTGTCCGGTGCAGAAGACAATACTGATCTCCGGATCAAGCCGGCGCAGGGCTTTTGCAAGTTCCACCCCATTAAGTGCCGGCATTTCAATATCTAAAAATGCGACATCCGCCCTATAGGCCTTCGCCCACTTGAGCGCTTTCTCCGCATCTTCAAAGGCAAAAACCTCCTCTATGTCTTCTGACTGTCTGACCGCCTGCACAAGCATAGTCAAAAATAGTGATTCATCATCCACACAGAGAGCCTTCATATACATCCCTTTCTTCTGTCAGAACTGCCTCTGTACTGCCAGCTCATTATTCTAACAAATCTTAATGATTTTTGCAAAGGTTGTTTGCATCTGGTTCCCTGCGCCTTATTATGATATACTGTTCTCACCTGAACCAAGGAGTGTCCGCCATGTTGTCACGAAAAATGAAAACCCTGCCTGCCCTTCTCGCCTCCCTGGCCCTTACGGGCTGCAGCCTCGCCGGATCCGGAGAAGCTGCCCCTGCCGCGGACGTCGAGGACTTTACGGCAGCTGTCTTCTGGTACGATTACAGCGATCCCTTCATCGCCTCGGTGCGCGCAAGTCTTGCCGTAGATTTTTACGATGCGGGCATTTCCTTTAAGGAGCACGACGCCGAATACAGCCAGTCCGCCCAGAGCGCCCAGATCAGGGAGGCGCTCCTTGGCGGAGCCGACATCCTTCTCGTCAATCTCGTGAATTCAGGGGCCACCAGCACCGCGGACGAGATCTGCCTCCTCGCCGAGCACGCGGGCGTGCCGGTCGTCTTCTTCAACCGCAGCATCGAGGCCGAGGGCGACGAGGGAGTCCTGCTTGACCATTACGACAACATCGTCTTCGTCGGAACGGACCCGGAAAAACCCGGGCACCTGCAGGGCGAAATGATCGGCGAATACCTCATCGAACACTACCGCGAGACTGACCTCAACGGGGACGGCGTGATCTCCTACGCGCTCTTCAAGGGCGAGGCGGGGAACACGGAGGCTGTCCTCCGGACCGAGTACGCGGTAACGGACGCAAACCGTCTGCTTCTTGACGCCGGCTTCCCGGAGCTTGCCTACTTCGATCCGTCGAGCGTGGACCATTTCCAGCTCGACCTGACCGGCCGATGGTCGGCAGCCGCTGCCAAAAGCTACATGCAGACCAATCTCTCCGCCTTCAACCCCGACAACGGCAATATGATCGAGCTCATCATCGCGAACAATGACGATATGGCGGACGGCGCGATCCGCGCTCTCAATGAGTACGGCATGAACCTCGGCACGGAGGACTGCCTGACGATCCCGGTCTTCGGGGTGGACGCGACCTTCACCGGCCGGCAGCTGATCCGCGAGGGCAGGATGACCGGCACGATCGTCCAGGACGCGGATGGCATGGCCGCCGTGATCGCCCGGATCGTCGAAAATGCGCGCCATAAAAAAGAGCTCCTCACCGGGCTTGACGAATACCCGCGCGATGAGGAGCATGGTTTTTCAAACAGGATTTATCTGCCTTCCGAGGTTTACGTGCCGGGGGACTGACTCCGTTTCGCGGCGAGGTGCCGGTCGGCTGCTTCATAGAAGACGATCCCCATATGGATCAGGAACGGATTGAAGAAGAGCTGGTGCATCGGATTTTCCAGCAAAGCGTATATAAGGTAGGCCGTGCAGATGATGAGCAGTTCCATTTCACCTTTCCGGAGCAGTTCCCGTATGTAGAGGATCTGGGCGGCGAAGAAGACGACTGTAAAGATGATCCCGTGCTGGAGATAGATCCAGACGTACCCGTTGTCCAGGATCATACGCTCATTCACATAATCGTCAAATCTTCTCCCGAAGAAGGAGCTCCCGATCATTTCAATATAATATTGAGCGGTCACAAACCTTGAACGGAGCGTTCCAAGGCCCGGGGAGATCCGTATGAGCAGATTCGGATCTCTCCAGATCAGGAAGAACAGGCCTGCAACCAGGACGAACAGGATCACCAGGGCGGCAGCCGCAGTCCGCCACAGCGATTTCCCTTCCGCGGCGCGAGCCAGAAGGCGTTCCCAGGCAAATATCGCGGCAATGACCAGAGCGGTCATCGCGACCGCCGTATTGCTGTCCGAGATGAGGTAAGCCGCCGCCGTGATCGCGATGCTGATGAGATATCTGCCGCGCATCTCTTTTATTTTTCCGAGACAGAGGATCGAACAGACAAGCGCGAACGAGGCCGCGCCGACATTGTTCGGGTGAACAAAGCCCAGTGCGTATCTTATGCCGCCTCCTCTCTCGAACGTCTGCATCGTGATCGCTCCGGTGCCGGAGAGCAGGGCTGCCAGCCCGATGATGAAGCTGATCACTGTGATGTAAATCTTCAGGATCTTCTTAAAATCAAGCTGATTACAGGCAATGAGCAGGAGAAAACACTTCAGCATTCTTGTGTTCTTGCCGAAGCTCACCGCAAAGAGCAGCGCGGAAAGGGTCCCGAGCAAGACCAGCTCCGATTTCCGCCACCGGCGGCTGAGCAACGCCAGTGCCACCAGAAGGATCAGCAGGATTTTGAAGAGCTGATTGATCCCCTCCGTGATGATCACCGGAATGAATTCCTGAAGATATGTCTTTTCCACCGCCCCGGAAAACAGCGCCAGCACGTATACGATGTAAAAAAGCCGCTCTCTTCGACTTCTCATGTCATTTTCGTCAAAAAGGTTTTTTGTAATCAACCTGTTCTCCCTTTAACTGTCAGCCGCCTCTCTTTGCAGCATCTCATTGATCTCAGCGCCGATCATCACGAAATAACAGCAGAAATACAGCCAGAACATGACCAGCATAAGCGTCGTGAGGCTCCCGTAGGCGGAAAACCCGTTGAAACCGTTCACATAGATCCCCACGAACATGGAAAATATATACCAGGCCGAGGCGGAGAAAAATGCCCCCGGCAGCTGTTTCACAAACTTCAGCTTCCTGTGCGGAAAGACTTTGTACATCACGGCGATCCCCAGCGTGAGAAGCACGATCGTGTAGACCGTCCGAAAGCCCGCCGCGAAGACAAACAGGGAAACGCCCTTCGGCCTTAAATGCAGAAGGAGCCGACGGAGCGGCTGCCAGGCCGCGGTAAAGGCTGCCGCCAGGATCAGCATGAAGGCGAACACGAACGTGTAGAGGACCGCCCACAGCCGGATCACGAGCCAGCTGCGGTACTTTTCGCCGCGGCAGATCCGGTCGAGCCCGGTCTCGAGCGAGTGCATCGCCTTGGAGGCCGCCCAGAGGGCTGCCATGGCCGGGATCGGCATGAACCCCACGGAGGTCGAGTAGATCTCCTGCAGGATCTCGTGCAGGATCGGCAGCAGATACTCCGGCATCAGGGAGTCCACCGTGTAGAGCAGGGTCTCCTGGCTCACCGGCAGGAACTTCATCATGCCGAGCACCAGGATCAGGAACGGAAATACGGACATCAGAATAAAGAAGGCCGACTGCGCCGCGTACGCGGCGACCTGGTCCTCGATGCTCTTCCGGTAGACCTTAAAGCCCCGGACTGCCAGTTTTTTCATCTTTTCCGCCATAAAATGCCGTTCCTTCCGGATCCCGAAAATGCTCCGTCCGCACCCCGGGCGAAGCTGTATCTTACGCTGTCCAGCCCGAAAGATAGGCTTTCTGCTCTTCGGTGAGCTCGTCGATCTTAAGACCCATCGCCGCGAGCTTGCACCGGCCGATCTCGTCGTCGATCGAATCCGGGACGTTGTAGACCTTCATCTCAAGGGAGTCCTTATGCTCCGCCAGCCATTTGAGGGAGAGCGCCTGCACCGAGAAGGACATGTCCATGATCTCCGCCGGATGGCCCATGCCGCAGGCGAGGTTCACGAGCCTGCCCTCGCCGAGCACATTCAGCGTGCGCCCGTCCGGAAGCGTGTAGCCGACGATGTTCTTTCTGCGCTCTTCTGCCTTCACGGCATTTTCCCGGAGCCAGGCGACGTCGACCTCGCAGTCGAAATGGCCGGCGTTCGTGAGGATCGCCTGGTCCTTCATGACCCTGAAATGCCTCTCCGTGATGACGTCCTTGCAGCCGGTCACCGTGACGAAGATGTCGCCTCTCTTCGCCGCCTCGTCCATCGGCATGATCGTAAAGCCGTCCATGGTCGCGTCCAGCGCCTTGAAGGGGTCGACCTCGGTGACGATGACGTTCGCGCCCATGCCCTTGGCCCGCATCGCGGTGCCCTTGCCGCACCAGCCGTAGCCGGCGACGACTACAGTCTTGCCCGCGACGATCAGGTTCGTCGTGTCCATGATCGCGGTCCAGACCGACTGGCCGGTCCCGTACTTGTTGTCGTAGTAGTGCTTCGCTTTCGCGTCGTTGACCGCCATCATCGGGCAGGGAAGGATCCCCTCGCGCTCGCGCGCCTTCAGGCGGTGAATGCCGGTCGTGGTCTCCTCGCAGCCGCCGATGAGGCAGTCCGCGTATTCTCTGCATTTTCCGCCGAGGAGGCTCACAAGGTCGCCGCCGTCGTCGACGATGAGGTGCGGATGGCAGGCGAGGGTCTCCGCAAGGAGCTCCTCGTACTCTTCCGGGGTGACGCCGTATTTTCCGAACGTCTCAACGCCCATCTCCGCGACCGCCGCCGCGACGTCATCCTGCGTCGAGAGCGGGTTGCAGCCGGTGAGATAGACTTCCGCGCCGCCCTTCTTAAGGACGAGCCCTAAGTTCGCGGTCTTGGCCTCAAGGTGGACGGACACCGCGATCCGCATGCCCTTAAAGGGCTGCTCTGTCTCAAATCTTCTCTCAATCTCCGTGAGCGCGGGCATGAAAGAGCGCACCCACTCGATCTTCTTTCTTCCGGACGGCGCAAGCGCCGCGTCCCTGATATTGCTCATGCTTTCTTCCTCTCTTTATAAGTACTGATCCGCGATCTTCCGCACTTCGAAGCGCACTCTCTCGCTGTCGATGGTGAGAAGTTCATTTTTCCTCATGACAAATCTTCCGTCGATCATGACGGACTCGACCTCCGACCCGTTCGCCGAATAGCAGAGCGAGGAGAGGATGTTGTTGTTCGGGAACATCGACGGTGCGGAGAGATCGAGGAAAATAAGATCCGCCTTCGCCCCCTCGCGGATCACCCCGATGTCCTGACCCAAAAATGCGCCCGCATTCGCCGTCGCCATCTTAACGACCGCCTGCGCCGGCGCCGCAACGGAGCTCCTCAGGGCGCCTTTCTGCATGAGGGAGATAAGGCCCATCTCCCGGAACATGTTGAGGGAGTTGTTCGACGCGGCCCCGTCGGTCCCGAGGCAGACCGGAATGCCCGCGCGAAGGAACTCCGCGACCGGGGCGAACCCGTTGCCGAGCTTCGCGTTCGAGGCGGGGTTCGTCACGACCGCCGCTCCGGACTTTTTGATGAGCTCAAT
>DFFD01000192.1:0-5750 GCA_002369495.1 Lachnospiraceae bacterium UBA3785
AAGTGCGGCGGCTCGGACGGCCTGTCGGGAATCACCGCGAACCCCACAGTAGGAAGGTTCTCAGACCTGATGACCGCGATGGGCGGAACGACGATCCTGACGGAGGTACCGGAGATGTTCGGCGCGGAGAATTTCCTGATTAACCGCTGCGTGAACACCGCAGTGTTTGAGAAGGCCTCGAACATGCTGAACGGCTTCAAGGACTATTTCATCAGCCACAACGAGGTGGTCTATGACAACCCGAGCCCGGGCAACAAGCAGGGCGGCATCACGACGCTGGAAGACAAGTCCTGCGGCTGCGTCCAGAAGGGCGGTTCCGCCCAGATCGTCGACGTTCTCCGCTATGCGGAGCCGGTCACGAAGAAGGGCCTGAACCTGCTGTCCGGTCCGGGCAACGATCTCGTCAGTGCGACCGACCTCACGGCGGCAGGCGCGCACATGATCCTCTTCACGACAGGCCGCGGCACACCGTTCGGCGCTCCGGCTCCGACCGTCAAGATCTCGACCAACAATGCTCTCTACAATAAGAAGAGAGGCTGGATCGATTTCAACGCGGGTTCCGTGGCGGACGGCGAATCGCTCGACGCGGCAGGTGACCGCCTGCTCGATTTCGTGATTGAGATCGCGAGCGGCAAAAAGACAAAGTCCGAGGAGCACGGGATCAGGGAGATCTCCATCTTCAAGGACGGTGTAGTCCTGTAATAAGATATGTGGCATGGGACGGCTTCCGGAAGGAGGCCGTCTTTTTTTGCGGAACCCCTTGACAGAGGGGATTTTATTTTGTATGATATTAGCACTCAATGAAGGTGAGTGCTGATACATAACACGCGCCTCTTGAGACATACCATTTAGGAGGTAAGAAGATGAATAAGGAAACACGTATGATTCTCGCCGTCTATGATACGGTGATCCTCCCGGATGTGGATTATCGTCTTAATATCGGAGAAATCAGCAGTGAGGAGAAGAGCCGCATCAAGATCGACCAGAACCGCGCGGTGATCCTCCCCACGAGAACGCTTAAGGACCACCCGCAGCTTTCGGCTGATGATTTCTACCCGCTGGGGACAGCGGCAGACATCATCGACATCACGGAGAACCAGATGGGGACCTTCCTGCACATGCACACGCGCGAGAAGGTGGAGGTGACCGGCATCGTGAACGCCGGCGGCATCATCGAGGGCGAGTGCGCACCCGTGGATGAGATCATGGACGTCACGGTGGAGGGGGAAAAGCAGCTGCTGGCCAGCCTCAAGAAGACCGCGACCGAGATCGCGGAAAATATCCGCGGCGGCCGCTACGCCATCGAATACTTAAAGACGGTGAAGACCGTCAATGAATTCGCCGCGGCCTTCTGCCAGTTCTTCGACATGACGCCGGAGGAAAAATATGCCCTGCTCGAGACAGACTCCTTCAAGGAAAGAGGCAAGCTGATCAATGAGGCGGTACGGCGCTTCAAGGGCACGATCGACCTGCAGGTGGACCTCGCGAACCGGGACGACCCGGAAGGGCGCTCCTACAAGAAGGCGGCTATCCAGAAGCAGATCGGAATCCTCGAGAAGGAACTCCGCGACATGGAGCCGGAGACCGAGGAGGAAGAAGACTCGTTCGCCTACAAGATCGAGCACTGCGGCATGCCGGAGGAGGTCAAAAAGGAAGCCCTGCGCGTCCTCCGTCGCTTCGAGCAGGAGCCGACGAACGGAGCGGAGTACAATTCGCTCTACGATTACCTTGATTTTATCACTTCCCTGGCATGGACCTGCGGGAAACCCCAGGATATCGACCTTAAGAAGGCCCGGGAGATCCTGGACCGCGACCATTACGGGCTGAAGAAAGTCAAGGAGAGGATCCTGCAGCACCTCGCCGTGATCTCCCTGAACGGGAAGCAGAACGGCTCGATCCTGCTGCTCGTCGGCGCGCCGGGCACCGGCAAGACCTCCATGGGCAAATCCGTGGCGGAGGCGCTGGGCCGCAAGTATGTCCGCATTTCCCTGGGTGGCATCCGCGACGAGGCGGAGATCCGGGGCCACAGGCGGACTTACATCGGCTCCATGCCGGGCCGCATCATGACCGGCATCAAGAGAGCCGGCGTCATGGATCCGGTCGTCGTCCTCGACGAGGTTGACAAGATCATGCGGAGCTTCGACGGCGACCCGAGCGCGGCGCTTCTGGAGGTGCTTGATCCGGAGCAGAACAGCACGTTCAACGACCACTATGTGGATCTGCCCTACGATCTCTCGCATGTGTTTTTCATCTGCACAGCCAACACCTGGGATACGATCCCGCAGCCGCTGCTTGACCGTATGGAGGTCATCGAACTGCCGGGTTACACGCCGGTGGAGCATTTCGAGATCGGGAAGCGCCACCTGGTGCCGCAGGCGATCGCGGAGACCGGCCTCACGAAGGACGATATCCGCTTTACCGACGGGGCAATCAGGAAGATCATCTCGGACTACACGAGCGAAGCCGGCGTCCGCGGGCTGAAGAAGCAGCTCCTGGCGGTCTGCCGCAAGGCCGCGGTGAAGATCGTGGAGGGCAATTTTACGGCGGAGAATGAAGACACCGAAGAAAAGCCCGCCTCCGCATCCGAAACCGCGCTCGCGAAGCGGCAGCTGGTCATCCGGGAGAAGGACGTTGAGGATTATCTGGGCAGGAAGAAGGTTAACCACGACAAGATTATGAAGGACGCGCCGGCGGGTGTCGTCACCGGGCTGGCATGGACGCAGGCCGGCGGCGAGATCCTCTTTATCGAGACGGTCGCGATGAAGGGTACGGGCCAGATTCATCTGACCGGCCAGATCGGCGACGTCATGAGGGAGTCCGCGGAGACCGCGGTCAGCCTCGTGAAATCCACCTTCATGGAGCAGGGCCTCGAGTTCAAGGACCGCGATATCCACATCCACATCCCGGAAGGCGCGGTTCCGAAGGACGGGCCGTCGGCCGGCATCACGATGTTCACGGCGGTGACCTCGCTCGTGACCGGCAAGCCGGTGAGCCCCTACCTGGCGATGACCGGCGAGATCTCGCTGCGCGGTCAGGTCCTGCCGATCGGCGGACTGCCGGAGAAGCTGATGGCAGCGGTCCGCTCCGGGATCCGTAAGGTCCTCATCCCGAAGGACAACGTGAAGGATCTTGAGGACGTGCCGGAGGAGACGAAGGAGAAGCTCGAGATCGTGCCGGTGGCGACCGTGAAGGAAGTCATCCGGGAAGCGCTCCACATCAAGCTTCCGGAGCGGACGGTGATGCCGTTCGCGAAGGAGGAGAAGAAGGACCAGGGCGGCGTATCCGCGCCGGCCGGGGTTTAATAAAGAGCATAAAAAAACTGCCCGAAGCGTGACGCACGCTCCGGGCAGGTTTTTTGTGCAGTTTCAGCACGCTCAGTCACCGCCGCTTTGCGGCTTGCTCATGTGGCGGGTCAGAGGCGCTTTGCGCCTTGCCCGTCACAGGCATCCGAAGTCGATCATCGCCTTCTTCAGCGCTTCGACGTGCGTTGGCTCCATCGGGACCAGCGGCAGGCGCGGGTTTCCGGCTTTTCTGCCCTGAAGGTTCAGCGCGGCCTTGACCGGGATCGGATTGACCTCGGAGAAGAGAGCCCGGATGAGCGGGAGAGCCCTGAGCTGCAGCTTTGCGGCCTCCTTATATTTTCCGTCGAGGCAGAGCTGCGCAAGGTCGTGTGTCTCCTTCGGGGCGACGCAGGAGAGGACGGAGATGACGCCGATGCCGCCGAGGGACATGATGGGGACGATCTGGTCGTCATTTCCCGAATAGACGTCGATGTAATCGCCGGCAAGCTCGATGAGCTGGGCAACCTGGCTGATATTGCCGGAGGCTTCCTTCACGGCGGCGATATTTTTGACGTTTTTTCCGAGATAGGCGGCCGTCTCCGGCAGGATGTTGGTGCCTGTCCGGGAGGGCACGTTGTAGAGGATGCAGGGCAGGTTCGTCGACTCCGCGATCGCGGTGTAGGAGGCGATGAGCCCTTTCTGCGTGGTCTTGTTGTAGTAGGGCGAGACGAGCAGCAGGCCGTCCGCTCCGAGCGCTTCCGCTTCCTTCGACATCATGATCGCGTGGGCGGTGTTGTTGGAGCCGGTTCCGGCTATGACCGGGACCCTGTCCGCTGTCTTCTCCACGCAGTAGCGGATCGCCTCAAGGTGCTCGTCATCATCGAGTGTCGGTGCCTCCCCGGTCGTGCCGACCGCGATGATCGCGTCTGTATGGTTTGCAATCTGAAACTCGATGAGATCTCCGAAAGCCTCATAGTTGATGCTCCCGTCTTCGTGCATCGGCGTCACGATGGCGACGCCGGCGCCTTTGAAAATTGCCATGGTCTTAACCCCCGTATGATAATTGGTGTGGGGCCGGCCAAACAGCGGCCGGCTGTCTCTATTCTAGTATAAACCGGCGGAAAATGTAACCCCCTTAAGAAAAATGTATTGAAATGTAACCGGATCGTATCCTGAATTCCTTCTTGCGAATCAGCTGCATTTACGGTATGATATACTATGTATGTCTGTGTAAACCCTGACCATGGAAGGAAGAGGAAATATAAATGAGCGATAATTTTGACCGGTATGTCAGCCCTCTCTCTGAACGCTACGCAAGCCGCGAGATGCAGGCGGTATTTTCGCCGGACGCGAAGTTTAAGACCTGGCGCAGGCTCTGGATCGCCCTCGCGGAGACCGAGAAGGAGCTCGGCCTCCCGATTACCGACGAGCAGATCGAAGAGCTTAAGAGCCATGCGGAGGATATCAACTACGAGGACGCGAAGGCGCGCGAGAAGATCGTCCGCCATGACGTCATGTCCCACGTCTACGCCTACGGCCTGCAGTGCCCGAAGGCAAAGGGGATCATCCACCTCGGTGCGACCTCCTGCTACGTCGGCGACAACACCGATATCATCCTGATGCGGAACGCGCTCGCAATCATCCGCAAAAAGCTTGTGAACGCGATCGCATGCCTCGCGAAGTTCGCGGACGAATACAAGGAGCTGCCGACGCTGGCGTTTACGCATTTTCAGCCGGCGCAGCCGACGACCGTCGGCAAGCGCGCGACGCTCTGGATCAATGAATTCATGATGGACCTTGACGATCTCGATTATGTCGCGGGGAGCCTGAAGCTGCTCGGCTGCAAGGGCACGACCGGCACCCAGGCGTCTTTCCTTGAGCTCTTCGAGGGCGACCAGGAAAAGTGCGATAAAATTGACCGCATGATCGCCGAGAAGATGGGCTTTGAGGCCTGCTATCCGGTTTCCGGCCAGACCTACTCCCGCAAGGTGGACACCAGGGTCCTGAACGTCCTCGCCGGGATCGCCGCGAGCGCGACCAAGTTCTCCAACGATATCCGCCTGCTGCAACATTTAAAGGAGGTCGAGGAACCGTTCGAGAAAGGGCAGATTGGCTCGTCCGCGATGGCTTACAAGAGGAATCCGATGCGCTCGGAGCGCATCGCCAGCCTTTCCCGCTACGTCCTCTGCGACGCGCTGAACCCGGCGATCACGTCCTCGGTCCAGTGGTTTGAGCGGACGCTCGACGATTCGGCCAACAAGCGCCTCTCGGTGGCTGAGGGCTTCCTCGCCTGCGACGGCATCCTGGACCTGGTGGTCAACGTCGTGGACGGCCTGGTCGTCTACCCGAAGGTCATCACGAAGCATCTCATGGCCGAGCTGCCGTTCATGGCGACCGAGAACATCATGATGGATGCGGTCAAGGCCGGCGGCGACCGCCAGGAGCTGCACGAGCGCATCCGCCAGCTCT
>DFFD01000192.1:5888-10941 GCA_002369495.1 Lachnospiraceae bacterium UBA3785
TTCCCGCTCGGCAAGGAAGAGCTTGAGGCGGCGATGGATCCGAAGAAGTATGTCGGCCGCGCCCCCTATCAGGTCGAAAAGTATCTTGAAAATGTCGTAAACCCGGTCCTCGAGGCCAACAAAGACGTGCTCGGGATGACCGCTGAAATCAACGTCTGAGGAGGAAATATCATGGTAACAGCTGTTGTAGGTGCAAACTGGGGCGATGAAGGAAAGGGCAAGATCACCGATACTCTGGCTGCAAAGGCAGACATCATCGTCCGTTTCCAGGGCGGAGCGAACGCAGGCCACACGATCATCAACAATTACGGCCGGTTTGCGCTTCATACGCTTCCGTCGGGCGTATTTTACGGCCACACGACGTCCGTGATCGGCAACGGCGTCGCCCTCAATATCCCAATCCTCATGAAGGAGATCAAATCCCTCGTGGAAGCCGGCGTTCCGATGCCGAAGATCCTGGTCTCGGACCGGGCCCAGATGGTGATGTCCTACCATATCCTTTTTGACAAGCTTGAGGAGGAGCGCCTCGCGGGCAAATCCTTCGGCTCCACGAAGTCCGGCATCGCTCCGTTCTACTCGGACAAATACGCGAAGATCGGCATCCAGGTCGCTGAGCTTCAGGATATGGACGCGCTTCGCGAGAAAGTGGAAAATATCGTCCTCAAGAAAAATATCATGCTGAAATATCTTTACAACGCGCCGGAGCTCACGGTTGACGGGATCATGGAGGAGCTCGCCTCCTACAAGGAGATGATCGCCCCCTACGCGGCGGACGTCTCGACCTTCCTCATGAATGCCCTGAAGGAAGGCAAGGAGATCCTGCTCGAGGGCCAGCTCGGCACGATGAAGGATCCGGACCACGGAATTTACCCGATGGTCACCTCCAGCTCCACGCTGGCAGCCTACGGTGCAGTCGGCGCCGGCGTTCCGCCCTACGAGATCAAGAAGATCGTGACGGTCACCAAAGCCTACTCGAGCGCCGTCGGCGCAGGCGAGTTCGTCTCTGAGATCTTCGGCGATGAGGCTGAGGAGCTTCGCCGCCGCGGCGGAGACAAGGGCGAGTACGGCGCGACGACCGGCCGCCCGAGACGCGTCGGCTGGTACGATATCGTGGCTTCCCGCTACGGCTGCCGCCTGCAGGGCGCGACGGACGTGGCTTTCACGGTCACGGATGCGCTCGGCTACCTCGACACGATCCCGGTCTGCGTCGCCTATGACATTGACGGGAAGATCACGACGGATTTCCCGACCACGCCTCTCCTCAAGAAGGCGAAGCCGGTCTACGAGTACCTGCCGGGCTGGAAATGCGACATCCGCGGCATCCGCCGCTATGAGGATCTCCCGGAGAACTGCCGGAAGTACATCGAGTTCATCGAGGAGCGCCTCGGCTATCCGATCACGATGGTCAGTAACGGCCCGGGCCGCGAGGACATCATGTACAGGTAAATGAAAATGCATAAAATGAAAGCGGTCAGCGTATGCCGACCGCTTTCATTTGTTCTTTCAGGTGTTCAATGTCCCGGTAAACGGCTGAGGGGAAGCCGGCGTCCCGGGCTTTTTTTGCATTTTCCTCCGTGTCCGTGATGACGAAGGTGCGGGCGTTTGAAAGCCCGTCCTCCCTGATGAGGGAACGGATCTCGTCGATGCCGGCCTCCGGTCTTATGTAAGTGCTGTAACCTTTCAGCCGGAGAGAGGCGATGTGGCCGGAGACGGCCGGATCGGCTGCGTCACCGGCGGAGCCGGCGAAGATGACCGCGTCGATGAGCGCGGATTTTGAAGGCCGGATGACCCGAGCGACGAGCAGAAAGGCATAGAGCAGGACCGGCACGGCGATCATCATGGCCAGCATGCCGCGGAAAACGGCGGCGGAGCCTTCATTTTTGCCGAGTGCGGAGACGAAGAGAACCAGGTACATACTGAGAAGAAGAATGATGGCGGCGATGGCCAGAAGACGTTTTGGATTTTTCATTATGTAAACTCCGGGTTAAATGCGAATCTGTGGTTGAGAAATTCTTCAGTATCTGTTATCATAATATTATTGTAACAAAAATGTAATAAATTGCAAGAAGGGAGAGCGAATGAATAAGAGGTTTTTGGCAATGTTTTTGAGTATGCTTCTGCTGTTTACGGCGGTCGTGCCGGTAAGCGCGTCGCAGGAGAGCATAGCGGAAACCTTCGCGGCTGCGGAATCCGGGGAGCAGATTCCGGAGATGGCGGAGGATACTGACGGCGGGACGGCGCAGAGCATCCCGGATGCGGCTGATGAGAGCCTCATTCCGGCGGATACGTCTGCCCCGGAAGAGCCGGTTCCGGCTGACGAGTCCGGGAATGTGCCCGGCGATGAGTCGACGGAAGATGAGTCCGTCACTGAAGTGCCGGCCGATGCGGCGGAGTCCATGGCGGAGCTGCCTGCTGAATCCGCGGCGGAGCTGCCGGAGGAGGGCGTTTCCGAAGAAGCGGAGAGCACGGAAGAAGAGGCCGGGGAGGCTGCGGGCACGGAGGAGACCCCTGAAGAAACCGGGGAATCCGGGGAGGAAGAAGCCGGAGAGCCGGAAGAAACCGAAGAGCCGGAAGAAACGCTCGAAGAACTCCCGGAGGCGGAACCTGTCGGGGCGACCTCGTTTACCCCGAAGGATCCGGCGGACGGGAAGGTTTACATTTTCCATTCGGCGAAAGATGAAAAGTATGTTCTGGACATACGCAGCGGGCTCTACGCATCCGGCACCGAGATCCAGCTCTATACCGATAACCGCTCAGGTGCCCAGCAGTTCATGCTCTTTAAGAATTCGAACGGCACATTCCGCATCATGAACCTTGCGAACGGCAAGATGATCGACGCGAAAGGCGGGTCCCAGGCGAACGGCACGCAGATCCAGCAGTATGAGCCCAATAATTCGGCCGCCCAGAACTGGTCGCTGGTCAAAAATGCGGACGGGACATACACCCTCACCAGCACGGTGAACAGCCGCAAGGTCCTCGACGTTTCCGGCGGGCTTATGCGGAACGGCCGCAAGATCCAGCTTTACGAGTCGAACAATTCGATTGCCCAGAAGTTTTTCCTCGAGGAGGTCAGCGTTCCCGACCTCAGCGGGACGATCATGCTGCGTCCGGTCTCATCCCAGCGGATGGCGGCGGCTCCGGCGGGAAACAGCACCGGCAACGCCAACCTTGAGATGACGAAGGCGGAAGCCGGCAATAATTACCAGAAATTTATCGTCGAGAAGGCGGACCACGGCTTCTACACCCTGAAGGACAAGGCGACCGGCAAGGCCCTGGACGTTGCGGGAGCCTCCAAAAAGCCCGGCGCCAACGTTCAGCTCTACACGCCGAACGGGACGAACGCGCAGAAGTGGCGCATTATCAAGAATTCTGACGGCACCTATACGCTGCATTCCCGGCTGAGGAGCGACCTGACGCTGACAGTTCAGAGAGACGGGTCCTTCGAGGGGGCTAACCTCTACCTCAACACGAGACAGGGCCTCACAAACCAGAAGTTTCATGTGACGGAGCCGGAGGAGCTGAATACGGCCAACATCTCGGTATGGATTGAAAATGCAAGAAACTCCGACCGCGTCCTCACAAAATCCGGCCGGGAACTGGTCTCCGGCGACCTCACGCTCGCGGATTCCCAGAAGCTTAAGATCGAGCCGGTCCATGTGGACGGGGTGAAGGACGGCTACTATGTCCGTCTCGTCGCACCGGACGGCCTGGTTGTGGATATCCAGGGCGGCATGGCCAAAAACAACCAGAATGTCCGCTTCTATGAGTGGAACGGCTCGGATGCCCAGATCTGGCATATCGTGGAAAATGCCGATGGCACCTCTTCCATCTGCAGCAAGAAGAATTCGCGCATGAACATCGATGTCACGAATTCTTCCGTGGACTACAACGCCAACATCCAGGTTTTCATGAACAACGGCGCGGCAGCCCAGAAATGGCACCTCGCCTCGATGAAGATCACGAACGCCGAGATCTCCGCGTCCGATCACAACACGGTGACCGTCAAAGCCTCCGGGACGCCGCAGCCCTCGGATGACGGAAAAGCCTACCTGTTCGCGGTCGAGCCCTACGTGAGCACGATTTCCGGAAAAAGCCCGGTCGCAAGCGCGGCGCTCTCCTCGAATGTCACGATCACGGCCGGCCTGAACCGCACTTCGTCCGCATCGCTCCTCCAGAAGAAGCTCTACGTGGCCATCAAACAGAACGGCATCTACAAGGTCATCAGCAACGCGTTCTACATCACGAATCCGGAGGCGGCGGCGACCAATACGGCGGCGTTCCCGACGGCGGCGAGAGGAACGAAGAAGGGCCTGAAAGTGTCGGCCAACCAGGCTGAAATTGCGAAGAACCTTAAGTGCAGCAATGTCGCGATCGACCTTCCGATCGAGACGTTCCTCGGGA
Source organism: Lachnospiraceae bacterium UBA3785 (assembly GCA_002369495.1). GTDB lineage: Bacteria > Bacillota > Clostridia > Lachnospirales > Lachnospiraceae > Chordicoccus. Next base: position 10,290 of record DFFD01000192.1, read on the forward strand.
GCGGCTACAGGTACACCTATGAGGGTGTCACCTATGAGTTCAGCTACGGGGGCATCATAGGGACGAAGAACAGCCTGCAGAGGTTTAAGAATGCAGGCATCCTGGTGACCGGAATATTCTATCTGTCGGGAGATTACTATCGGAAGAATGTATCTGCCTGCACGAGCCTGATAGAGCCGGAGGCTCGAAACGGCAGTAAGCTCGCCGAAGCAACTATCGTCGGCTTCAATACACGCGACGCCGGCAGAAAGAAGCTCGAAGCCCTCTTCTCCTGTCTCGCGGAGGAGTTCGGCTCCAACGGGGTGCTGGTCGCAAACTGGGTCCTGGGCAACGAGGTGGACCAGTATAACAATTACAACTATTCCGGCGACATCAGCTACAATCTCTACCACGAGACGCTGGCGGAACAGTATCGTCTTTTCAATGCGGCAATCAAGAGCCGCTGGTCGAACGCGCGCTGCTACATCTCGCTCGACCACAACTGGAATTTTACCGGAACACGCGCTCAGACCATGAGCAACCGCTGGTATCAGGGCATGACGCTTCTGCAGAATTTCAACCGGGATCTCACCCGTCAGGGCAAGGTCCACTGGGACATCGCGATGCACCCGTATCCCTCGCCGGAGCAGGACTGCCGCTTCTGGTTCAGGTC
>DFFD01000041.1 GCA_002369495.1 Lachnospiraceae bacterium UBA3785
GGGAACCGTCCCTGCAGTTCCTGCGAACCGTCCCTGCAGTTCCTGCGAACCTTCCCTCTCCGCCTTACTCTACAAACCTCACCGCCGTCCCATACGCCATCACCTCAGCCGCACTCTGCATCACCGAAGCCGACGTATAGCGCATCCCGACGACCGCATCCGCGCCGAGCGCCTCCGCCTCCTCGACCATGCGCCTCGTCGCCAGCGCCCGTGCACTGTTCATCATCTCGTTGTATTTTGTGAGTTCGCCGCCGACCAACGTCTTGAGCCCTGCCCCGATGTCTCTCACCGCGTTGACCGTCTGAATCGTGCTCCCCTTGACGAGCCCCAGGACCTCCAGGTTCTTTCCGTTGACCGAATCAGTAGTTGCTAAGATCATCATCTTCTCCTTTCCGGATCTCGCGGATCCTGTCAATGATCACTTTTATCATACCGCCTGCCATTCCGAGCCCGACGATGCCCAGGAAGATCCTGAGCACGGGAGGCACATCCGGCAGGCTAAAGCCCAGACTCCCGTACAATACAAAATAAAGGATGACCACCGCGCCGATCAGGACCGTCGCGGCTATTTTCTTCCCGTGATCCATCCGAAACCTCCTTACCATCTGTTGTGCCTTGCGGCCATTACCAGCGGCACCGCAATCGCCGGAACCATCAGGATGCAGAGCCCCACCGAGAGGATCACGATGAGGTCGCCCCGCCCGAGCATCAGCGCCGCGCTCGACGCCAGCGTAAACGCCGCTAAAAGCAGCATCAGGACCACATTCATGAGCACCACGCAGCGCCAGACGGCGATTTCCCTGCCGTAGTGAATCTTGAACGGCATGTTCCACTTTGCCGGCGACCCCACATGAATACTCAGGCTGATCATCACGTTCACAATGAGCATTGTGCCTGGCATGATGAGCAGCGAAAGGGCCGAGCCGTACCCGTCAGCCTCACCGGCGAAGTTGTAGTGCGTCGGGATCTCTGCCCCGCCGTTATTCGCAATAAAAATGAAAACCGCCGCCAGCGCCGCCGCCAGCACCACATAGGAGAGGATCTCCAGCACCAGGTGCAGCGTCGTGATATAGGCTTTTCTCATGAGGACCTCCGTTTTCTGAAAAGCGGGGAAATGAACCCATTTCCCCCGCCCTGCTTACTTGATATCGAATTCCGGCGGCTTGTCGATGTCCTGGCCGACATATTTTCCGTCTTTCTTTCTCTGCTTTACGCACTCCGTCAGCAGATATTCGATCTGGCCGTTGACCGAACGGAAATCATCCTCCGCCCAGGCAGCGATCGCGCTGTACAGCTTTTCGGAAAGCCGCAGCGGAATCTGCTTCTTTTCCGCCATCAGTAGAGGCTCCCGGAGTTCACGACGGGCTGAGCGTCATGGTTGCCGCAGAGGACCACCAGGAGGTTCGAGACCATCGCGGCCTTGCGCTCCTCGTCCAGCTCCACCGTGTGCTTCTCGTTCAGGCGCTCCAGCGCGAGCTCGACCATGCCCACGGCGCCGTCCACGATCAGCTTTCTCGCATCCACGATCGCCGCTGCCTGCTGCCGCTGCAGCATCGCCGCCGCAATCTCCGGCGCGTAAGCCAGGTAGGTGATGCGGGCGTCGACGATCTCGAGGCCGGCGCCTTCGACCTTGCTCTGGATCTCCTCCTTGATGCGCCGTGCGACCACTTCCGTCGAGCCGCGCAGGCTGCCGTCGTCCGCCTCGCCGTCGCCGGTCGTGTCAACGTTGTCCGTCACATCGTAGGGATAGACTTTGACCACATTCCGGACGGCGGTGTCACACTGGAGGGAGAGATATTCCTTGAAGTTGTCCACCTCAAAGACCGCCTTTGCGGTGTCCTTCACCCGCCACATGACCGCGACCGCGACTTCCACCGGGTTGCCCAGCACATCGTTGACCTTCTGGCGGCTGTTCGAGAGCGTCATCACCTTGAGAGAGATCTTCTTGCTCGGCATCTCCGTCTGGATCGTATGGCCGTCGCCGGTGACCGCCACCATCGGTTTCGGGCCGGCGACGTCGCCGCTCTGGCCGAGCTTGGTGCCGGACGCCGGGTTAAAGGCCGTGCAGAACGGGTTCACCCAGAAGAATCCGTCTCCCTTCAGCGTCCCGATGTAGCGGCCGAACAGGGTGAGCACGAGCGCTTCATTGGGTTTCAGGACCTTGAGCCCCAGCAGAAGGATCCAGCCGAGAGCCATCCAGAGGATCGGGACAGCGATGAAAATGCCTTTCCCCGACGCGATCCCGCAAAGCATCAGCGGAACCGCCGCGATATAAGCTGCGATCACAAGAAGAAGAACCAGTCCGCCGATCTTGGGGCCGTTCAGCACTTTTTCCTGTACATTTGTTTTCATGGCGTGCCTCCTAAAAAAAGAGATTGGATTGATTTGATATCACGATGATATCACAATGGCCCTCATTTGTCAAGTGAAATCGTAAAAAAAGGGACTCCGGGGACGGTTCCAGGCACAAGAACCGTCCCTTAAGGCCCCTTTGAGAACCGTCCCTGTTCGCCCTTGAGAACCGTCCCTGCCTCCCCGGCGACCGATTTACGCTAAAACCGGCTTGCAAAACAAAATAAAGCGTAAGTGATCGGATGAAAACAAGAGAAATTACGCTAAATAAAAGCACCTGTGTAATATGAAGCGTAAATATCCTGGCGCTGCTGAGTAGTATTACGCTACATACAGCTTCCAGGCCAGAAGCAAGCGTAAATCATCGCGGCAGGCTTCACCGTATTACGCTTCATTTAGCTCACAAGGGAGAACAAAGCGTAAATGATCGCGGCAGACTTCACCGTATTACGCTTCATTTAG
>DFFD01000232.1:0-29225 GCA_002369495.1 Lachnospiraceae bacterium UBA3785
GTAGGACAGGAGGGCTTTAAACCGCTCTTTCGCGTCCCCTCTCCGCAGGAAATGCGCCGCCGCAAAGACACTCCCGGCAGCCACAGCCCCCGCAAATGTGAAAAGGACGCCCGGCCATCCGCAGAATGTGCCCAGCATCATAAACAGCTTCACGTCGCCCGCCCCCATCAGCCGGAGGCGCCAGAGGAGCCAAAGCAGGAAAAACATCGCCGCCGCGCCGGCAAGCGCCTCAAAAAGACGCCACATTCCTCCGACTGCAAAAGAGCCCGCAAGCCCCGCCATGCCAAGAAGGACGAGCAGCCGGTTCGGGATCTTCCCGGACCTTGCATCAAAAACCGCCAGAATCGCACAGCAGGCTGCCGCCGCATATCCCATTTTTATCTCCTTTCTTTGTCCTGTTGACCGATTTATGATAGAATTCGCCTGCCAGAAAGATATTCAGCATCTCCGGGGGCAGGCAGGTAAGGATCGCGCGCTTCAGTTCGCCGGCATCGCAGAACCGGTTCTCCGGCAGCGCGCTGGTCGCTTTCCGAATGACTTTTCCGACTCTGAGCGGTGCGGAGTTCCAGTTTTTTGCCCCGATCATCTCGTAAAAGAGGATCCCCAGCGCGTACACGTCCGCTGCGGGCCCTGAAGGAGCGAATCCGTACTGTTCCGGGGCGGCGTAGCCCGGCGTTCCCTGAAAATTTGCGTCCCGCTCTTCCCCCTCGGAGACGATCTTCGCCGCGCCGAAATCCACGATATAGAACAGGCGGCTCTCCGTCAGGATCACATTTTCCGGCTTCACGTCCCGGTGCACGACCGGCGGAGTCAGATGGTGGCATTCCTCCAGAACGGAGGCCAGCACCGCGGTGCAGAAGGCCGCCCGGTTCGCCGGCAGCGGGCCGTACCTTTCCAGATAATCCCTGAGCGTCATTCCCTGGACATACTCTTCGATGATGACCAGCTCTTCATTTTCCTCGCAGATCTCCAGGATCTCCGGTATGCCGGGCATTTTCTCCTTCTTAAGGCATTCGCAGACAGGCCTCATGTCCGGCGGATAACGTTTTCTCACAGCGATCCGCCCGGTCTCGATGTGGCGGACAAGGTCCACGCCGGCACCCAGCTCCGCGATCTCCGCATAGCACATGACCGGCATGATCCGCATAACCTCTTCCATAAACCCGTCTTTTATTCTCTCTCCTGTCTTTTTGCTTGTCATTTTTTTGATATTCCCTTATAATTACGTGTAAATACTTAATTCTTTTGTTATTTTGTCCTCACGGAGCCAGCATCATGAACACAACAGAGAACCTGCTTGCCTATCTGAAAAATGCAGACCGCACCTCTCTTACGCGCTACAGGGAAACACAGCTGAAGGGAATAATCACCGATTACAGAGAGTACATGGACCACCTCATCCGGAAGAGCGGCCGCCGCCGTCTCGAGATCTTCCGGATCGCAAACGTCCGGGAGAACTACGGATACAAGATCCTGAACGGAGAGATCCTCTCAGGCGACCGAGACCGCCTGCTCCGGATCCTCTTCGCGCTCCGGGTGTCCCTGTCCGAGTGCCAGCGGGCCTTAAAGCTCCACGCGACCGCCGCTCTCTCGCCGTACAGCCCGCGGGACGCCGTGCTCATCTACGCACTCTATCATCACATATATGATATGGACTGGATCAACGACCGCCTCCTCGAATCGGGAGAAGCGCCGCTTCTTTAAGGGAAAAGAATTACATACTCAATCATAGCACACAAAAAAAGTGTATTTTACCCGTCGGACGGGTAAAATACACTTTTTTTCTGTGTTATACTCAGAGAAATCCACCGTCAAAGGAGGTTTCGCATGTCAGAGGAAAGGCTGGCTTCCATTCTCCGCCAGATTTATATGAGCGCCGCCCGGGCGGATACGTCCGTGGCCGTCATCCTGTTCGGGATCCGCTACGCGGACATGATCGACGCTTCCGGCATCCATCCCAGGGAGCTGGCGCGGCTCGCCGGGATCCCGGAGAGCTACGCCTCCGATCTTAAAAAGGGTATCCGCCTTGCCTCCCACGTCGTCCTGAAAGGCCGCACCGCTTAGAGCTGCTCCGCCTTCTCCGGGTGCCGCCCGCAGACGATCGTGAGGTTGCCGTTGCGGACCCGGATATCGTCGATCATTTTCTTCTCGTCCCGGTCATTTTTCAGGATAACGTCGTAGTCCAGCTCGTACATGCTGCCGAGGTTGACGGTGCGCACGCGGAGCAGTTCCGCACGGCTCGTGTATTTTCTGAAGATATCGTCGAAGATCTCCGTGTAATCGAGATCCTCCGGGATCGTCACCTTGAGGAGCTTGCCGCTGCCGGCGGTCCCGAGGTTCATTTTCTGAAGGACCAGCATGATGAGCGAGACAAGGACCGTGAACAGGCCTGCGAAGAGGACCTGGCCCATCCCGCAGGCGAGCCCGATCGCCATCGCAAAGAAGACCGCCAGGATCTCTTTGGATGTCCCGGGCACCGAGCGGAAGCGCACCAGCGAAAATGCGCCGGCCACCGCGACGGCAGTCCCGAGATTGCCGCTGGTCATGAGGATCACGACCTCGACGAGCAGCGGGAGAAGCGCGAGCGTCACGACGAAATTCTTTGTGCAGCGCTCGCTGCCGACCGTGTAGGTAAAGGCGGCAACAAGGCCCAGGATGACGGCTGCGGCGATGCAGATGGCTGCACTCTCAAGAGAGATGGTTCCCGACGTTGTATCAAGTATACTTACGAACATAATACATAACCTCCGATTTCCGTTCTTTTTGTTCCTGCAAATGAAAACACATCCGTGCGCTCCGCGATCTCCCCGCCGTGGACGAGCTCGTAAGCCCTCCCGACCTTCGAGAAGGAGACCGGATAGATCCGAAGGGACGTCAGGATGCGGCTCATGAAGAGCGGCAGCGCCCCGTTCACCTTGATCTCGAGAAGATAGCCGCCGGCCCTGTCGACCGGGAGCCCGCTGTCCCCGTGGGTGAGATGAAGGTCGTCCTCCCGGTAGCGGATGTTCCGGTCCAGCGTGAGGCGGAACCCCGGATCCTCCCTGCCAAAGTAAGCGACCCGGTCGTAGGCGATCATCGTCTTCGGCACCGGTCTGTAAAATGAAAGAAAGTACTCGATCTCGCGGATGATCTGCGTCTTTTCCGCCGGCGCCTTTCCTTCATTTAAAAATGCCTCCGCCTCCTTAAGCGGCATCGCCGCCCTTCTCTTGTAGACAACCCCATCCGCCTTCTTCTTCAACTCGATGAAGGCAGTGCTCTCCTCTCCCGGGATCCCGTAGGTCCGAAGCCTCAGCTTCTCCTTGTACTTCGGCTTTGCGAGCGACCTTACGAGGAGATCATTGTTCGCATTGTCATAATAGATGTTCATGATCGTCGTGAGCCCGTAATCATCCGCCTGCATGTAAGGCTCGATCGCGGCGCGGAAAGCGTCGATCTTCTCCGCGGGTATACAGTACTTCACTTCGACTCTCTTAAAGACTGTGTTTACGGCTCCCATCTCTCCCGCCTCCTTTTTTGTATGTCGAAAGGATAAAGGAAAAATGTGAATCAAAAATGGGGGCATTGTGAAAAAGATGTGATTAAAAAGCCGCCGCACGTGATCGTGCGGCGGCTTTTCATGCCTGCTTTGAGAAGCGGGAGGGTCAGGATGCATCATTTCCCTCATACTTGTAGACCGTATAGTTTTTCGCGCGGTAGATGTCCCGGCAGTTATACATTTCCGTATACCATTCGTCCATGTTCCAGTTATAGGAGATGATATAATCAAGGCCGAGCCCTTTGGCAGCCTGTTCAAACTCCTCTGCCGTCGGCCGGTGATTGTCGTAGATCAGGTCCATCAGGACATGTTCATAATCCTTGGTTCCGCCGTGATAGCCCGATTTTCCTCCCAGGTACGCCCATCTTGTGATCGCCGTTTCAAATCTGCCGTCATAGATCCTGAACTGAATGACGAACTGGGAAGGCATCGCCACGGAGATCTTGCCCGATCCCCTGTAATCCTCCAGGATCACATCCGCAAGTTCAACGGCCGCGTCGGTCAGGCGGTATTCATTTGCCGGTTCCCGGAACATATCCGTATGCATCCCGGTATTTTCAAAAAGAATAAATACCCACAGGGTGAAACCGAATAACAGGATACTGAGCCCTTTATTTTTCCGGTCTGTAATTAACGCCGTGATCCCGACCGCCATAAGGATAACGGCCGGCACGATCCAGATAAAGCGGTAAAATACATCGTAAGCGAGGAGCTCCCCTACTTTTTCATAAACCAGGTCATTGAGCGCAAAGACAAACAGGAAAATGATCGTAAGGCAGAAGGCTATTCTTTTCTTTCCGTGACATCTGAAAAAGAGATATACGCCGGATGCGCCGAACAGAGCCAGCCAGCCCGGATTTCCAAAAAATGTAAGTATTACGTCTATGACATTTTGTGTATCCGGCATCCGCTCACCTCCTTCCTGCCAGCGATCCGCCCGTCATTTGACCGGAACCTGAACGATATGTATCGTATTAAGATAGAATATCACTGCATAGATAATATTCGGAGCCATGCAGATCAGCATATTGGCAAGCGTATAAATCCGGTCCTTAAACAGGATAAAGACCACCAGGCCGCCGATACCGATCAGAGCAGGAAGGGTAATCAGCGAAGACATGGAGATCGCCACACTCGAGAAAGCGACGATAAACAGCTCTCCCCAAAGGGCGTCCCTCTCGGAAGGCTTTCTGTACATATCCAGGAAAATGTAAAACGCCATCGGCAGTATAATATTCGAGCAATAGCCTTTCGCCTCATACAGCCGCTTCAGCCAGAATTCGGAAGACGTGTAGCTGGTCAGCCACAAAATATTGATGAGAAAGTAAAGAATGACAAACACCGCAAGGCTCGACCGGGACTCTCCGAGCACGACCCGCCCAATCAGCACAGCCGTCAGCAGAGCCAGAATAAACCCGAGCGGGCGGATAATATAAAATGCCGCAAAAAGAGGCCTGATATTCATCAGCCGGGCAGGTATTGTAAACTGCAGATAGAAAGAAGACAGACAGTACCTGAAATTGAGTTCCGTCTGATAGATGCCGGAATTGCCGTCGATCACATACATCGTGTCCGTGCTGACAGCCTCGTTCATCAGCCCGATATAATATCCGGTATCCCACCCATAGTATTCCTGGCGCAGGACCAGCACAAATGCGCTGACGGCAACAACGGCCGCAGCGATGACGAGCAGAACTTCCGATGCTTTCCAGCGTTTTCTGTGCCTGCCTCTCTCCGCCGGCCTCCTGCGGCCGCCCGGTCCGGAGATAATGAGAAGCGCGATTCCGGTAACTACCGCGGTGACAGCGATCCAGATAAAGACAAGCATGCGGAACGCATACTGCAGGATAATGAGAGGGATGGCGATGACCTGAAAGAAACAGAAATACAAAAAGAAACCGATCATGATTTCCTCAACGATATCGGTTTCTCTCTTCAGAAAACGGTTGGCTGCCGCCCCCCATATGCCGAAAACCACAAGATAGAGGGCCACGCTCAGCGCAAGCTTCAGATATAATGATACATCCAATTATATGCCCCCTCTCACTGTATTTTTGCCGAAGGCGATACCGGCCTTGCTTAAATCATCTGTATTATACAGTATTCCGGCAGTTTTGACAAGGTTCAGCGTTTCTTAAATGTATCATCCCGGCAAAGAACTCACGACGTCCGCCGCAAATGTCCTTGCCGTATATCCGTGCTTCCCATAGAGGAAACACATCCTCAAAAGCCCGGCCGTCCGTCCTTCCCGCACCAGTCTCTCCCGGACAGCCAGAAAGCGTTCCGCACCTTCCGCCGCGCGTCCTGCCTCCGCCGTTTTGGCGCATTCCGCCGCGCAGTGAACATGCTGCCGCTGCCGCCCGATCAGGTTAAGCCGCCTCTCCTTCCGGCTTCCGCCGCGGATCCCGGAGGCATTGTCCTCATGCTGCCGGTAAAACTGGCAGGCTTTTCCGAGAAATAAGACCCTCCCCAGCGCGTGGGCGGAAAGAAGCAGCGCCCAGTCGTGCGAGCTCTTCTCCCACAAGGTCCGGTCAGCTCTCTCAAAAACCTCTCTTCGGAAGGCCATCGACATCCCGAGGTAGGAGCAGACCGCGAGCGACTCCGCGAGGGACACCTCGTGGTCCCTGCGGCAGGAGAGCTGCGTTTTGATATGTTTCTCACGGCCGGAGCCGTCCATATAGCGGATGCTGCTGACCGCGAGCGAAACGCCCGGGTCCGAAAATGCCGCCGTCATCGTCCCGATCTTCTCCGGAAGCCAGACATCGTCCTGGTCCGCGAGGAAAATGATATCCCCGGACGCCTCAGCGAGCGCCGCCGCAAAGTTTCCGCCGGCTCCGAGCGCCTTCTCCTGCCGGACAAGCCGCCAGCCTGAAAGACCGTACTGTTTAATATAGGAAGAAATGAACTCCGCGCTCCCGTCCGAAGAGCCGTCGTCCGAGATGATCACCTCCTCCGGCGGGCAGGTCTGCGCCCGGACGGAGTCAAGCTGCTCCGCCAGGTACTTCATGCCGTTGTGAACCGCCATGACGACCGAGATCCTGAGCCCGGAGGGTCCTTTTTCGGGCAGGTGCCACAGGGCATCCAGCGTTCTGGTGAGATCCGCCGCGTCGTAGCCGGCCCGCCTCACGTCCTCCCGCCGGTCGCCGCGCTCGCCGCCGGCGTTCCCGATGACGGTCTCCGCCCAGACGGCCGCGGATTCGCTTAAGGGGAGGCGCTTTACATTTTCCTCAAAGACCGCCTCCTCCGGCACCTCGTCGGAGAGGACCGCCGGAAGAGCCGCCGCCTGGGCCTCCACCGCCGCGATCCCGAGCCCCTCGTAGAGCGAGGGCAGCAGGAACACGTCCATCGCCATGTAATAATCGCTGATCCGATCGGTCGTCCCGCAGAAAATGACCTTCTCCGCAAGCCCCGTCGTCCGGACTTTTTCCCGGATTTCCTCCAGGAGCTCGCCTTCGCCGATCAGAAGGAGGACCGCATCGGGCCTTCTCCCCGCGATCTCGTCGAAGATCTCCAGCAGGAATTCATGGTTTTTCTGCCGGCGGAAGCGGCCGACATGGCCGATGACCAGGGCGTCCGAAAGCCCCAGCTCACGCCGCACCCTCTCTCTTGCCTCCGCGTCGAAGGCAAACCGCTCCGGGTCGATCCCGTTTTTGACGAGGGTGAACGGTTTCGTGTAGAGCCATTTTCCGGCAGGGACCGAGCAGGCTGCCGGATCCGTCACAACAGCGTTTAAGAGAGGCTTTACCGCCGCGTGCAGAGCCGGATGGTTCGTCGCTGTGTTGTGGATGTGGGAAATGCGCACAGGGATCCCTGCGAGCGCTGCCAGGAGCAGGTCGAACGCCATGGTCGCACTGTTCCCGTGGATGTGGACCGCATCGTATTTCTCGCTTCTCAGCACTTTGATAAGCGCGGGATAATAGTGAAGCGGATCATAAGCCCGGTTCGGCACCGGAAAGAAGGGAATGTTCCGCTCCCGGATCTCACGCTCGAATTCGTGCGTGAAGCCCATCCCCGGCACGAGATAGAGCTGCGCCTGCGTCCGGTCGGCCCGGTCGATCGTCTCCAGGATCACCCGGGTGAGCCCGTCGTGCATAAAAGGTGTCGTCGCGATAATCAGTATCTTCTTCATGGCTCACCTTTTCCCTGCCGGGAATTTTTTGAGGCCGGAAATGCCCCAGTAAAGGACGTTGAAAGCGCTCCTTGCCCGGGAGAGTTTCAGGTAATCCCGGTAGAAGCGGTACTGCTTTCCGATCAGCTTCTTTTTGTTGCCGGTCGTGGAGCCCGGAAGGACCCGATAGGAGGCAAGCGCCTCCTGATTGCCGTAAATCACCCCGGCAAGCTTCACGATATCGTACCAGTAAGCATAGTCGTCCCGGATGCTTTTCAGCTCCTCGCGGAGATATATTTTCCCGAAACAGGCGCTGTCGTAGAGCCCGGTAAGGCAGCCGACACGGTTCATTAAGAGCATGTCGTTCACCGTGATCTCCGCTTTCGCCTTCGCGATCCTGCCGGAAAAGTGCGACTGTTCATCGATATAGCGGTAGGCGGAACACACGCAGACCGCCTTCTTCTCCTTCATGAACGCGAGCTGGCGCTCGAGAAATTCCGGATCCCAGAGATCGTCCGCGTCCAGAAGCGCGATATAACGGCCGGCGGCCTCCCGGATCCCGCGGTTCCGGGCTGCGGCCGAGCCGGCATTTTCCTGATAAAAGTACCGGATCCGCGCATCCTCCGCGGCGAATGACTCCGCCACGCTGCGGGAGCCGTCCGTCGAGCCGTCGTCCACGATGAGCATCTCCCAGTCCGGGTATGTCTGGGCGAGGACGGACCTGATCGTCTCCCCGATATATTTTTCCCCATTCCAGCAGGGGGTTATGATCGAAACCATTTCGTGATCCATCAAGATCCTCCAGTATCCGTGATGATTTATCTGTGAATGAACTTCCCGAGCTTCTCCGCCAGCGTCCCGTAAACGATGAAGACCGCAAGCTCCTCCTTAAGCATGAGGAGCACCGCCCCGTAGGCGGCAAAAAAGAGGACCGAGGAGACGAGAAGCGCGGGCAGGCCCGCAAGGCCTGTCAGGAGCACCCATGAGGACGCGCCGCAGCCCGCGGCGAGCGCCGCGAGGATCTTGAGCGGGCGGACGGAAGAAAATGCCTCCGCGATCTCCCCCTTAAGCGCCCCCATCTGGACAGCCAGGACGACTGCCTCCGCCGCCAGGGTTCCGACAGCCGCGCCCGCAGAAGCGTAGCGCGGAATCAGCAGCGCATTTAACACAAGGTCCACCGCCGCGCCGGCGATCTCCGAGTAAAGAACGACCTTCTCCCGCCCGGTCGGCACCAGGATCTGGATCCCGGTCACATTGGAGAGGCCGATAAAAAGCAGCGTCGGCATGATGATCCGCATCGGCGGGACCGCGCTCGCGTAGGCCGGCCCGGACAGAAAAAGGACGCCGTCACCAGCAAAGATCATAAAATAGACCGCGAGCGGAACCGCCGTGACAAACACGTAGTCGACCGCTCTCCCGATGAGCCGCCGGAACTCGGCGTCCATGCCCTTCTCCACGTAGTAGGACACCCGCGGCAGCAGGACCGCGCCGAGCGAGGTGATCACGCTGACCAGGATTCCCTTAACCTTCACGGCCGCATGGTAGTAGGCGACGTCCGCGTCGGTCTTCATGAACCCGAGCATGACCGCGTCGAGCTGCGTGTAGATGATCGTCGCGGAGGCCATCGCGAAGAAGATCGCGACCGGCTTAAGATGCCGCCTGAGATCCAGGGGACCTTTAGCCTTTCTGTCGATGAACTTCCGGGCATTCACAAAATTGAAAATGCCGGAGAGAACCATCCCCAGCACGCTGATCCCGCCGTAGAGCACGTAGTCCTCCGGGCTGTGAACGAGGAGAAACATTGCGGCGATCGCGATCAGCTGGAAAATGAGCGAGCGCACCGTGATGTACGTGTACTGCTCCATGGCCCTGAAGAGCCATTCCATCCCGATCGCATTGAAAATGATCTGGCTCCCGACCACGAGGTAGAGAGTGCTCTCTTCCCGGATGCGCGGCACGAGAAGGATCACCGCAAAGAGCAGCGCATAGGAGACCGCACTCATGATGAGGTTGATCGCGAGGAGCTCGTGGGCCGTCCTCGTGAGGGTCTCCCGGTCATCGCGCACCTTCGCCGCGACACGGATCCCGTAGGTGGGGATCCCGAGCTGGGCGAACATATTGAAATAAGAGAGGACGGACAGGGCCAGCTGGACTTTCCCGTGGGCGTCCGGCAGCAGGGTTCTCGACACATAGCGGAAGGTGATGACCGGGACGATGATCGACGACCCGGTCAGGATCACATTCATCACATAATTTCGTTTGAGAGAATTCTGCTTCGCCATGTCAGGCCTTTCTGTTACCTGTATTTCAAAAAATCTGCCGGGTCGAGACGCTTTCCGGAGCGCCCCAGCAGGCCGTCGCGAAGCGCCATAAGAAAGCAGGAGGCCCGAAGCCGCCGTTTTCCCTTAAAGACCGGATCGACGCAGGCCGCTTTGAGGCCGCTCAGGAGTCTCCGCAGCACTTTCAGTGTCCCGATCGCGCCTTCCCGCCGGTTCTTCCTGTATTTCCGGATCAGCAGGAACCGGTTCCGGAAATTGTAATAGTCCTTCCAGTACTCCGCCGGCCGGCGTGCGCCTGTTCCGGTGAAAACGTCCCGGTGATCGATCACCGCGTCCGTGACAAGCCAGAGCCCGTATTTCCGGCTGAGCCGGTAGGTGTACTCCGTGTCGTCCCCGTAAATGAAAAGACTTCCGTCCGGGACGCCGATGTCCCTCACGACCGACATTTTAATGAGGGGTCCCACGAAGGCGTTCGCCTCGATCGGGACGCATTCCTCCGTGAGCTCCCGCTCCGATCCTGCGACGGCGATATCCGTGTCGAGATAGCGGCTTACCCTCTTGTGGTGATAGATCTGGTATTTTCTGAGCTCATTTCCGAAAATGAGAGGCGTGAGCGCCCCCAGGCCCGGTATATTCCTGTGAGCGAGAAGCTTCCCCAGCGTATCCTCCCGCGGAAATGCGTCGTCGTCCATGACCCAGATCCAGTCCGCCTCCGGGATATACTCCAGCACATAGCGGAAACCGGCCTCAAAGCCGCCGGCGCCGCCCGTGTTTCCGGGAAGCCTTATACAGTGTACCTTGTCACAGCGGTCCGCCAGTTCCTTTATTTTTACGGCATGCTCCGGGCTGCTCGCATTGTCTGCGACCACGATCCCGTAAAGCGGATAATCCGATCTCTTCGCCGCACAGAGAAGGCGCTCAAGATAGCCGCTGCTGTTGTAGGTGACGGTCACGAGGACTACCTTTTCGATGTCCATAAAGCAGGTTCTCCTCCTATTTCGCCGCCAGTTTCTCGTACAGTTTTCGGTAGCCGAGGCCGATCCTGTCCTCGGAGCACTCCTCCTCGACGATCTTCCTCAGCTGCCGGCCCTTTTCGGCGAGGGCGTCGGGATCCCTCTTGATGTCATCACAGGCTTTTCGGATCATGAGGAACAGTTTCTCAGCGTGCTCCTCCTCCGACCTGTATGTGTAGGAGTAGATGAGATCCTCCGGGAACTCGCCGACTGTCCCAATCTTCGGGCAGATCGCGGTCCTTCCCAGTGAAAAAGCCAGATAGAGGGTGCCTGAGTTGAGACTCGAGCGAAGGTCGTAGGGGAGGATGAGCAGTTCATTTTCCCCGATCAGCCGGTAAAGCTCCTCGTCCGGGACAAATGAAAGGCTCGTATCGAGATTGGAGATCTTCGCAGCCCTCTCCTCGATCATCTGCTTATAGGCGGGATCCGACGCTCTCCCGCAGATGTGGAAGCGCACCGGCAGCTGCTCCTGTTCGCATCTCTCCGCCGCATCGAGGATCAGCTCGATGCCCTTGTAGGCCTTGACCGCCCCCGCGAAGAGGATGTCGATCCTGCCGTCCTTCTTCTCCGGTTCCTTATAGTAAGCGCCGCACTCCGAGAGATAGTTCGGATGGGAGATATGGCAGATCTTCCGCTCGTCGCCCGGGCGCAGATAACGCTTCAGGATCTTTCGCGAATAGCTGCTCAGGATCACGATCGCGTCGGCCTCCCGGCACATATAGCGCATGAAGGAGCGGTCGATCCGCGGGTGGCTGCTGTCATGCTGGATCCGGTTGTGGAACGTGAACACGATCTTTATCCCGTGCAGTTTGAGCCAGCTGATGATGAACATGCAGAGCCCATAGTTTGCCAGGCTCCCGATGAGCGTCTTCCGGTTCAGCTTGTTCTCCAGCCAGTTGAAATTGGCGGCTTTGATGCCGCGGGCGCCGCCCGGCTTAAAAGCCTCCCGAAGCTGCACCGTCTCGATCCCGTGCATGTTCATGGCCCGCTGCACGATGGCAACGTAAGGATTCCCGTCCGGCACGAACGGTGAATAGATTGATTTCATAGATTCTCCTCAGTTCCTGATATTGAGCAGCACGGCCCTTCCTTCCGCTCTCGCCCCGCCGTAACCGGCCGGCAGAAACAGGCAGTCGCCCTTTTTAAAGGAGACCTCCCCGATCTTTCCCGCTCCTTCCAGACAGAGCAGTATCCGGCAGGCTTCCTGGCCCGCCTCAAGGCTGACTTCCTCAGAAAACCGGATCGCCTCCGCCTCAAAATAGCGGCAGCGGCACACCGTCTCTTTGCTGCATCCGGGCTCGTAGCGGACAACGCGGCCCGGCCGGGCGTGCGCGGAAGAAGAATTCATCCGCATCACCTCGAGGGCCTTGTCAAGGTGGAGTTCCCGTTTTTTTCCGTCCGGACCGATGCGGTCATAATCGTAGACCCGGTAGGTCAGGTTCGAGCTCTCCTGGATCTCCACCAGGAGGATCCCCGCCCCGACGGCGTGTACCGTGCCAGGCGGAATATAAAATGAATCGCCCTTTTTCACCGGCACATAGTGCAGGTGCCTGCGGAAATCGCCTTTCTTATGGGCTTCCCTGATGATCTCTTCCGTCACCGGATGCTCGAAGCCAAGCACGATCTCCGCGCCTTCGGCCGCATCCAGCACGTACCACATCTCCGTCTTGCCGCGGCTCCCCTCGGCACACATAGCATAGGCGTCATCCGGGTGCACCTGGATGGAGAGGTCCTGAGCCGCGTCGATGAATTTGACCAGGATCGGCAGCCCTTCCGCGGGATCCCCTCCGGTTCCGAGGAACTCAGGATGCCGCGAGAGCACCTCCCTGAGCGTCTCCCCGGCAAAGCAGCCGTTTCGGACTGTGCTCAGGCCGTCAGGATGCACGGAACACTCCCAGGTCTCGGCCAGAGGCCCGCTCCCGCACAGCTTCCCGTACTCATCCCGGAGGCGGGTCCCGCCCCAGAGATAGTCCTTGCCGCACGGGGAGAGCAGCATCGGATACATGTCACCCATCACTCGCTCCACTTGTCCGCGGCTTCGTCGATGCCGGGAACGCCGTCAAGCGCATATTTTTTCTTGTCGCCGGCGCTGATCTCGGAGCCGATCTGTATTTCCAGCAGCACAAGCTCCGTCTCCGCGAGCACAGTATGTCGGCAGCCGGCGGCAACCGACACGACGTCGCCGGGTCCGACTTCCTGCTCCATATCGTCCACGATCGTCCTGCCGCGGCCGGAGAGCACGGTCCAGATCTCATTTCTCAGCTCATGGCTGTGATAGGACATCCTTGTCCCGGGCTTCATCACGACCTTCATGGTCACGGAGGCCGGCCCGGCGTCCACCACCGTCATGGATCCCCAGGATTTCTCCGCGTAGCGGACGTCGGTGACGATCTTCTCCACGAGAGGCTTCATCGCCCCGGACCGTTCCTTGTCTGCGACAAGGATCCCGTCCCCGGATGCCGCCACGATCATGTCCTTCGCTCCCATCACCAGGATCGGGATATCCAGCTCGTTGATCACATGGACATTGCGGCAGGTCTCGTCCAGCGTGACATTTCCCTTGGCCACGTCCGTCATCGCCTCGGCCATCGTGTTCCAGGTACCGACGTCCTTCCACTCGCCGAAATAGCGCATCACGCGTATCGAGGGTTCCTTCTCGACGACCGCGTAGTCGAAGCTGATCTTCGGCAGCTCGCCGTATTTCAGGTAGAGATCCCGATAGTCCTTAAAATCGACCGCCTTCCGGGCGATATCAAGGACATAGGAGAGCTTAAAGGCAAATACGCCCGCGTTCCAGAGCGCGCCCTGCGCAAGGTACCCCTTCGCGGTCTCCGTATCCGGCTTCTCCCGGAAAGCCTTCACGCGGCTCACGGAAGCCTTGTCCTCCGGGATGATGTATCCGTATTTGTCGCTCGGCCCGGCCGGCTCGATCCCCATGAGGACCAGCTTCGCCTCCCCGGCAGCCGCGAGCGCGTCCAGCCTGGTGAGACCGGCAAAATAGCTGTCCTCCACATACGGATCGACCGGGCAGACGACCGCCGTCGCGTCCTCATCGAGCCCTTCCTCGTAGCGCAGGTAGGCAGCCGCGAGCGCGATTGCGGGAAATGTATCCCTCCGCATCGGCTCCACGCACACGGAGACCGCGCCGCCAAGCTGGTTCCTGATCGCCGAGACCTGCGTCTTGCTGGTCGCAATCGTCACCCTGGCGGACGGGTCCGCCGACCGGATCTGCCGGTACACCCGCTGCACCATGGATTCATACTCGCCGTTCCCGTCCCTGAAGAGGCGGATGAACTGCTTGGATCTGATTTCGTTGGAGAGCGGCCAGAGACGCTTGCCCGAGCCGCCCGACAGTAGAATTATGTTCATGTGTAACTCCGCGTTTTATCCTTCCCGGAATGCTTCCACAGCCGGGGCAAAGACAACCTTCATATCGCAGTATTCGTAAGCGAGCTGCCTGAGCGCCTCCGCTTCCTTTTTCGCGCTCTCCGGATTTCCGAGGTCCTTTTTGTCATAAAATGCGATGACATCCTCCATGCTGACAGGGCTGTCATCCATCGGCACAAGAAGTTCATGTTCGGAGAGCATCTCCGAGATATCCACTGCCCGGGCGCTGATCATCGGAAATCCCTGCGCCATATACTCACGAACTTTTATCGGGCTCACATCTGTTAGCCCAAGGCGATGAAGCCCAAGGCTGCACACCGCAATATCTGATACAGAGGCGATCTCGTCAAGCTCACTTCCGCTCCTGAAGCCGTGGAAGACCACATCATTCGCGACTCCAAGGTTTGCGGCCATTTCCCGAAGCTTCGGAATCTCCGGACCGTCGCCGACGATATGCAGGACAATCTTTCTTGTGCCGCCTTTCTGCCTGTACGCCCCCATCCCGGCGATGACGCGGTCGTAACCGTGCCAGAAATTCATGGACGCCACCGCCAAAAGACCAATCACATCCGGATCCGACCGGAATTCCCTCATTTTTATACTGTCCGTGTCCACCCCGTTCTGCATATTGATGCAGGGAATGGAGGCAATCGACTCGTCCTTGGAGAATGTCGCGATATAATTCACCCGTTTTTTGAGAAACGGCAGCAGGACATGATCCTGAAAGGTCAGTATACTTCCGCGGATACTGTCCGCGCGTTCCTTGTCATAGGGATAGGTAGGGATCTCAACGACCACCGTCGAGTCCTCCGGCAGGCTTCTCAGAAAACCGAGAAAGGAGAGGTCCGTCAGCGCATAGCGGATATAGAACCTGCGGATATTCTGCCGCCGGCAGTAGGAAGCCGCCATGCGGTAAAACAGGGCCCGCTTCAGGGCTTTCCCGGCAATATTGTCCGGGACATCCTTGATCGGGATAAATTCGTCTCCCCTGCGGACTCCGATCCGCTTATGGGCCTGGTCAAATCCGAACATGACCGTATCGAAATGCTCCGACAGGAGCCTCATCTGTGTCAGTTTTTTCTTCAAAATACCGTCGGAATTGCCATCGATCCACCCTGCTGTATCACTGATGTAACACAAACGTTCCTTCATTCTTCCTCCAATCAGAGGGTCCTCTCAAGGATATCGACGATCCTCTTCGACGCATAGCCGTCACCGTACGGGTTCGCGGCTTCCGCCATTTTTCTGTAAGCCTCCGGATCTGTGACAAGTTCGCGCATTGCCTTCGCGATCCTGCCTTCGTCGGTTCCGACGAGCCGCAGCGTGCCTGCCTTTACACCTTCCGGCCGCTCTGTAACCTCCCTCATCACCAGAACCGGTTTTCTCAGGCTGGGTGCCTCTTCCTGAATTCCTCCACTGTCCGTCAGGATCAGGAAACTCCTTGCCATAAAATTATGAAAATCTATGACATTCAGCGGTTCTATGATTCGAAATCGTGGATCATCTCCAAACACTTCCTGCGCCGCCTCGCGCACTTTGGGGTTCATATGAATCGGATAAATGACACGCAGGTCTTCATTTTCATCCACGACCCGCCTGATCGCGCGAAACATGCTTCGCATCGGCTCCCCAAGGTTTTCTCTTCGATGAGCCGTCATCAAAATAAGCCTTTTCCCTTCGACAGATCTGAGTTCCTCATGCTCATACCCAGGCTGAACCGTTGTCTTCATAGCGTCAATGACCGTATTGCCGGTTACATAGATCGACTCCGGCTTTCTGCCTTCTCGCAGCAAATTTTCAGCTGCCTGCTGCGTCGGGGCAAAATTCCAGGCAGCCGTAATGCTGACCGCCTGCCTGTTGAATTCTTCCGGATACGGCGCATATACATCATATGTTCTGAGACCGGCCTCCACATGGCCCACCGGTATCCGAAGATAGTACGCTGCCAGCGACGCGGCAAAAGTCGTAGTAGTATCGCCGTGCACCAGAACGACATCCGGTTTCTCATTCTCCAGAATATCCCTGATGCCTGTAAGCACGTTCGCTGTGATGTCAAAAAGGTCCTGGTCTTTCTTCATGATCGCCAGATCATAATCAGGGACGACCGAAAATACCTGAAGAACTTGATTCAGCATCTCCCGGTGCTGACCCGTAACCAGAACAACTGTCTTTATATTTTTCCTGGCTTTCAGCTCGTTGACCAGCGGGCACATCTTTATTGCCTCCGGTCTTGTCCCGAAAACCACCATAACTTTTTTCATTCCAAGCCTCTTACAGTCTCACGGTTCCCGGAAGCGAAATCACATGCCGCGTATCCAGAATAATTTTTCCAGCCAGCAAATCCTGATGCTCACGAATCTCTGAATGTCCAACCATAATGACAATCAGATCTATATCCGTGATAAATGCGCCCAGATTATGATATTGATTCTCAACCATATCCTTTTTCACATAGGGATCATACACTTTAAGCCCCTTCGCAAGATGTCTCGCCTGGCTTTCAAGGAGCTGAAGCGTCGGCGATTCCCGGCAATCGTCCACATTTTCCTTATAGGTAAGCCCGTACAGCCCTACGCGCTCAAAATCAGTGATGCTGTTCTCACGCATGACTTCGTAGATCCGATTCAGCACGAAATCCGGCATTCCGTCATTGGTCTTCATTGATTCATCGATCACCTTCGCAAGACCGGGATAATCACCGACCAGAAACCACGGGTCTACACTGATGCAATGCCCTCCTACGCCCGGTCCCGGATTCAGAATATTGACGCGTGGATGCATATTGCAGATACGGATAATCTCATAGACATCCATACCGTCATGCCTGCAGATTTTAGCAAGTTCATTTGCGAACGCAATGTTTACCGCCCTGAATGTGTTCTCGACCACCTTTGTCATTTCCGCAGTCCGAATGTCCGTGACCACTATCTCTCCTTCGCAGAATGACGCATAAAGTTTCTTTACTTTTTCGCCAATCTCCTGCGAATCTGCTCCGATCGTCCGATTATTGTGGAGAAGCTCATGAACCATATTGCCGGGAATGATTCTCTCAGGGGCATGCACCAAATGGACATCTCTCCCAATTTCAAAGCCAGCATTCTCGATCTCGGGCCTGATATGTCGGTCCGTTGTTCCAGGCGAAACCGTTGATTCAATGACGATCACTGCTCCTTTTTCACACACCTCAAGAACAGCCCTCACCGCTCTGATTACATACTGAGGATCAACTTTCTTGCTGAACTTGTCATACGGAGTCGGCACCGAAACGATATAGACGTCCGTTTTCTGATATTCGGCAGAAAATATAATCCCGCCCTCTACCGCACTTTGAAACAGTTCAGGAAGGCCTTTCTCCTGAAATGTAAGTTCACCTTTTCGAAGCTTTTCCACCACATTCAGGTTGATATCCGTTCCCGTCACCTTAAGACCGTGACTGGCCAACATAAGTGCTGTCGGAAGTCCTATATAACCCAAACCTATTACATTAATCATTTTTTATCCTTCTTCCTCATTGCTGTCTCCTGCCCCTTCTCAACGCCCTCCGTCGACTCCGGCATAAAGACGATCTTCACGGTCGCAAATATGATCCGGAGATCCTCGAGAATGCTCGGGGACACGATGTACATAAGATCCATCTGGAGCTTGTCATAAGGACTCGTATTGTATTTTCCGTAGACCTGCGCAAGACCCGTAAGGCCCGCCTTGGCCTGCAGGCGGAGCGAAAACTCCGGCAGCTCCTCCTCGTACTGGGCGGCGATCTCCGGCCGCTCGGGCCTCGGTCCGACCAGGCTCATGGAGCCCGAAAGGACATTCAGGAGCTGGGGCAGCTCGTCGATCCTGTATTTCCGGATCACTTTTCCGACGTGCGTCACGCGGTCGTCATCCTTGCCGCTCGAGAGACGGGCAACACCGTCGCGCTCGGCATCGGTCCTCATGCTGCGGAATTTCAGGACATTGAATTTCTTTCCGTCCTTCGTGAGCCGGCACTGCTTATAGAAGACCGGCCCGCGGTCCTCAATCTTGATGGCCGCCGCGGTCACCAGCATGACCGGCGAGAAAACCAGCAGCATGGCGAGCGAGACCGCCACGTCGAGGAGGCGCTTCACGAAGACGTACTCCGGCGGCGGGCTGTAGCGGTCCACTCGCATGACCGGCAGGTGGAACATGTGCATTTTCTTTGCGCCGCTCATCAGGATGTCGCCGATCCGCGGGATCACATAGACCGTGATTCCCTCGCGGATGCAGTATTTTAAAATGATATTGCGCTCCCGGCTGTGGATACCGCACAGATAGACCGCCTCCGCTGCCTTCAGTTCATCAAGTCCCCCGGCGATGCATTCGTCGACCGGGATGATCTTTTCCACCTTGAACTTCTTGCTGAGACCGTACTCCGCGATCAGCTCCTCCATGCCTTCCCGCATGTCGTAGACGACGATCGTCCGCTTCGGCGGAAATGTCCGGAAATACCATCGGTGCACGACCACCGACCAGCCGGCCGAGACCGCGACCTGGCAGAGGAAGACGATGAGGAGCGGCAGCGCATTCGGGAAATAGCGCATCAGCAGCCAGATCACGATAAAGGCGATCACGTCCGAGACCGCCGCCGCGAGGCTCTGGCTGTAGACCATCTCCGAGATCGGGTTGAGCGACACTAAAAACGCGTCGTAGACCCGCCCGTACATCGCGTAGACAAGAAAATACAGCACAATAACAAGCCAGTTCCCCTTGAAGAAGAACGGCTCCAGATACAGCTGGTGACCGTAATAGACCATCCACGAGACCGCGAACGGCACCGTCATCAGCACGGCGTTGCCTAATTTTATGATTCTGAGGAGAAGATCGTGCCTGAATTCACTCATTTCTTCACTCATTTCCTCCCGGTCAAAAAGCTCATAACTCACAATATTTTACCACAAGGCGCCTGAAATGAAAAGCGGAGAGTGAAGTTTCCTCCACTCTCCGCATAAAATTCGTCATTCAGCACCAGAAAATGCGTCCGCCCATCATATTACAGCACAGATTCAGCATAATGATCGACAGGCACCAGGAACTGCCGCCCGAGCGCCCGAAGCCTCCGAACCCGTAGTTCGCGTTCTGCCGCTGGTACCAGTTCCCGCTGTTGTTCAGCTGGGCCAGGTAGGACGCATAGAGCATGTTGTCAGGCTCCATATCTGCCGCCCGCTTCGCGTACTCGAGCGCGGTCACGTTGCTGCCGATCCCCTGGTTCGCCATCGCCGCGTAGTAGTACCATCTCGCGCCGCGCCTTGTGACCTCGACGCCCTCGAGGGCGTTCAGCGCCTCGCGGTAGCAGCCGCTGTTGATGTAGTTGCGCGCGGCCATCTCCTCCGTCGACTCGGTCGTATCCTGCCGTCTCCCGTTCGAATACTGCTGCCACTGGTTGAAGTAATCGTTGAAGGAGCCGTAACCGTACTCCGCGTAGCCGCGGCCCGATCCCTGGTTATTGTAGGAATTCTGGCTGCCGTAAGCGCTCTGCCCGTAAGGATTCCGGCCGTAAGGACTGGTCCCTCGCTCCCGCGCGTCGACGATCTGCCGGTAGGCTTCCTGGATCTCCTTGAAGCGCTCCTCCGCGGCTTTGGCATTGTTCGGATTCTGGTCCGGGTGCCATTTCTTGCTCAGGTCCCTGTAGGCTTTTTTGAGCTCGGCGTCCGTACAGCCCGGGTCTACGCCGAGCACCTTGTAAGGATCTGCGATCATTTTCTTCCCTCTTCCCGTTTTTTCTTCACGGCCTCATACTTCGACCAGACCCCGGAGTACATGATATTCCGCAAAATATCAACATCCGCAAGGATCGGCAGCTTCTCAAACTCCTTCGCGCTCTCCGCGATCATCATCGTGAGCGTATTTTCCACGAGCGCGTCGAAATCCTTCCGGCCCTTCATGGTCTCCCAGGGGTTGTACTCCCCGTTCTTTTCGTCCTTCTCCAGGTCCTCGTAGGCGTCCAGCAGGTAGATGAATTTGCCCAGGTAGAAGCCCATGCGCCTGAGCTCGTCGGACCACTCGTCCTCCTTCGCGACGAAGACTTCCGCCGTCATGTCCCCGAAAAGGCCGGAGACGTAGTCGAGGTCGTGGATGTTGGCAAATTCGGCGTCCGCGAGCTTCTTCAGTTTCGTCTCGATCGCCTCCGCCTGCCTGGGATAAGCCTCCTTCAGCTTCTCGATGTCGCTCTTCTTCGCCTTCATGAACGCGCGGCCCTTAACGCTCCCGTCGTCCGCGACGTCGTCCGCCATCTTGTACCAGATGAGCAGCATGTTCATGTCCGCCGTGTAGCCGGTGTATTTCCCGTAAAGCATCTCCTGCTTCGTGAGCGGATGCGGCACGCAGCGCTTTTTCTCCGTCTGCATCGGCGTCTCGTAGAGCGCTGAGAGCAGGATCGTGAGAAATGTCATGTCATAGTTCAGCGTCAGACGCCCGATATTGCCGTAGCGTATCCCGAGCTCGCGGCAGAGACCGCAGTAGTAGCTCTTGTAGCGGCGCACGTCCTTCATTTTCAGTTCATCCTGGTTGACCGTAATATATCCGAACACGCAAAACCTCCTGGGCTGCCCGATCCTGTCTCAGACGTTCTTCTCAAATGACTTCCCGCACTTCGGGCAGGTGATCCTGATATGGCCCTTGCCCTTCGGCACGCGCACCTCCTGCCCGCAGCCCGGGCACCTGAAGTAGCGGTACGTCTTCCGGTCGTCAAACTTCCTGCGGTTGATACGCAGCGTCTTACGGAGTCCCGCCGTCATGTCAAGGAATTTCAGGTTCTCCTGGTAGCGCTTCGCGATGTTTCTTGAGAGCATGCGGAACAGCTCAAAGATCACCACGAGAAGGCCCAGCGTGGAGAGCAGCGATTTTACGCCCCTCACCGGGATGATGAGCTCGAGAACGATGAGCAAGACCCATGTGTAAAAAAGGAAACGGTTCAGGTCGTCCATCCCGTAGCGGCCCATCATGAACCGCCTTAAACTGTCTCCCATTCTTCCGAAAAAGTTTTTCATATTATATCCTCCGATGACCGGACCGCTCCCGCGATCCATGCCCCTAACTATAACGCGAAATTTCCGGAGTTGCAAGGAGGGATGAAATTGTTTAATAAAATCTTCATGAATGCGGTCAGATCGAAGCCCCCTCGAACTGGGAATTGTAGAGCTTCGCGTAGAAGCCGCCCCTTGCGAGCAGCTCGCTGTGCGTGCCTTTCTCCACGATGTGTCCCTCGTTCATGACCAGGATCACGTCCGCCTCGCGGATCGTCGAGAGCCGGTGCGCGACGATGAAGGAAGTCCGCCCCTCCATCATCCGGTTGAAGGCCTTCTGGATCCGCATCTCGGTGCGCGTATCGATGCTGGACGTCGCCTCGTCCAGGATCAGCATCGGCGGCAGCGAGAGCATGACGCGCGCGATGCAGAGGAGCTGCTTTTCGCCCTGGGAGAGCTGGCTGCCGTCCTCGGAGATCACCGTGTCATAGCCTTCCGGCAGTCTGGAAATGAAACCATGCGCATGCGCTGCCTTCGCCGCCTCCTCGATCGCTTCGCGCGGGGCGTCCGGGTCGCCGTAGGCGATATTTTCCGCGATGGTCCCGGCTTTCAGCCAGGTGTCCTGCAGCACCATGCCGTAGGAGGCGCGGAGGCTCTTCCGCCTGATTTTCCGGATATCCGTCCCTGAGACGCTGATCGAGCCCTCGTCCACATCGTAGAACCGCATCAGAAGGTTGATGAGCGTCGTCTTGCCGCAGCCCGTCGGGCCGACGATCGCGATGCGCTCTCCCGGATGCACATCCAGCGAAAAATGCTCGATGAGCGGCCTGTCCGGCACATAGCGGAAGGCCACGTCCCGGAGCGAGACATTTCCGTCCGCCTCGCCCTCCGCGAGCGTCCGCGCGCCCGGCTCGTCCGCCGGGTCCGGCTCCGCGTCGTAGAGCTCGAAGATGCGGGCCGCGCAGGCAATCGCGTTTGTGAGCTCCGTGACGACGCCCGAGATCTCGTTGAAGGGCTTCGTATACTGGTTCGCGTAGGTGAGGAAGATCGACAGCCGGCCGACTGTGATGCCTCCCGCAACCGCAAAGAGCGCTCCGGCGAGGATCACACCCGCGTAGACCACGCTGTTGACAAATCTCGTCGCCGGGTTCGTGATGCTCGAGTAAAATGTCGCCTTGAGGCTCGCCGCGGCCAGCTCGTCGTTGACCTCGTCAAAATGCGCCAGCGACTCCGCCTCGTCCCCGAAAGCCCTGATCACGCGCATGCCGTCGATATCCTCGTTGATGATGGCGGTCTCCTCGCCGCGGATGTCGCTCTGCAGGTGGAAGAACCGGTAGGTCTTGTTCGCGATGAAGGCCGCGACGACGAGCGAGAGCGGCGTGACCAGGATCACGACGAGCGCGATCGGCAGGTTCACGCGCAGCATGAAAATGAGAGTCCCGAGGATCGTGAGGACGCCGGAGAAGAGCTGGGTGAAGCCCATGAGGAGGCCGTCGGAGACCAGGTCCGCGTCCGCGATCACGCGGGAGACCAGGTCGCCGGTCAGGTGCGTGTCGAGGTAGGAAAGCGGGAGGATCTCCAGCTTCTTCACCGCCTTGTTGCGGAGATCCCGCGTCACATTGTAGGTGATTTTGTTGTTGCAGATCCCCATGACCCACTGGGCAGCCGCGGAGGCCGCGAGCGAAAGGCCGATGAGGAGCAGTGTTTTCTTGACGGCGGTAAAATCAACCCTCCCAAGCCCGATCATATAATCGATCGCATCGCCGGTCAGGATCGGGATGAGCAGCTGCCCGCCGACGGAAACCGCCGCGCAGAGAAGGCTTGCGATCACAAACAGACGATAGGGGCGGATAAGCTTTAAGACGCGCTTTACGGTCGCGAGCATTTTTTCGCGGCTCATCTTTTCATTTTTCTTCTTCATCGCGCCTCCCCCTTTCCGAACTGGCTCTCGTAGATGTCGCGGTAAACCTCGCAGCCTGCAAGCAGTTCCTCATGGGTGCCGATGCCGGCTATCCTGCCTTCGTCGAGGACGATGATCTTATCCGAATTCATGACCGAGTTGGCCCGCTGGCTCACGATGAAGACGGTCATCTTACCGGACATTTCCCGGATGGCCCGCCTGAGTGCAGCGTCCGTCGCGTAGTCGAGCGCGCTCGCCGAGTCGTCGAGGATCAGGATCTTCGGCTCCGCGATGAGTGCCCGCGCGATCGTAAGGCGCTGGCGCTGCCCGCCGGAGAAGTTCCGGCCGCCCTGCTCCACCGGAGCGTCGAGCCCTGCTTTCTTCCCCCGCACAAAATCAGCCGCCTGGGCTGCCGTAAGAGCGCGCCACATGTCCGCCTCCTCCGCGTCCTTCTTCCCCATGAGCAGGTTCGAGCGGATCGTTCCGGAGAACAGGGCGGCTTTCTGGAGCGCGACCGCGACCGTCTCGTCGATTGCTTCCTTTTTGAGGTTCTCCACGCGGGTCCCGAAGAGGCGGATTGAGCCGTCCGTCCGGTCGTAGAAGCGCGGGATGAGGTTAACGAGTGAAGATTTGCCGGAGCCCGTTCCGCCGATCACGCCGATCGTCTCGCCCGGCATCGCCGTGAAGGAAATGTCATGAAGGCTCTCGCCGCCGGCTCCCGGATAGGTCAGGCTCACATGGTCGAACACGACCGCCGGCACGCCCGGCTTCTCCTCCACAGTGCCGGAACCGTACTGCATGGAGGGTTCCGTCTTAAGGATCTCATCCACGCGGTCCGCCGAGGCGAGCGCCCGGGTCACCTGCACGATGAGGTTCGCGAGCTTCACCAGCTCCACCAGGATCTGGTTCAGGTAGTTGACCAGGGCAACCACGTCGCCCTGGGCGAGCGAGCCGACGCTGATCTCCACCGCACCGGTGTTTAAGAGCACGATAAGCGCGACGTTCACGACGACAAAGGTCAGCGGGTTCATCAGCGCGGAAATACCCCCGACGTGCAGCTGATCGCGCGTCAGGGCTGCATTTGCCTTGTGGAAGCGGGCCGTCTCCGCGTCCTCGCGGCCGAACGCGCGGACAACGCGGACGCCGGTCAGGTTCTCGCGGACCGTCCCGGTGAGCGCGTCGAGGCTTCCCTGCGTCTTCCGGTAGAGCGGTCTCGTCACCTTCATGATCCCGAAAACGATCACGCCGAGCACCGGGATCGCGACGGCAAATATGAGGGCCGCCTTCACGCTGATCGTGAACGCCATGATCATGGAGCCGAACACGATGAACGGCGAGCGCAGGAAGAGGCGCAGGAAGAGGTTGAGCCCGTTCTGCACCTGGTTGACGTCCGACGTCATGCGCGTGATGAGCGTGCCCGTGCCGACCTTGTCGAGATCCGCGAACCCGAAGGACTGGATGTGGTGAAAGAGCTCGTGGCGCATCGCGGAGGAGACGCCGACCGCTGCCTTCGCCGCGAAATACTGCGCGGTGATCGAGGCGGCAAGCCCCAGGAGCCCCAGCAGGATGAGGATCAGGGCATGGGAGAACACATAGCGGCTGTCTGCCCGCCCGATCCCGTTGTTGATGATGTCAGCCGTGACCAGCGGCACAAACAGGTCGAAAAATGCCTCCAGCATCTTCAGTGCCGGAGCCACCACCGCCTCGCGGCGGTAATTTTTCAAAAAGGACAGCAGCCTTTTCACGTCAGTAAGTCCCCCTTTTTATAATCACGGCAGGCCGATCTCAATCGGCTCGCTCTCGCCGAATTTTGCATTTCCCTGAAGATCCTGATAAATGGTCACGAGCGAGAACTCCGGAACCGCATCCGGGTGAACGACCGTCGTGCGGCAGAGGATCAGGTAATTGCTGCCCGAGACGATCTGCTTCGCGAGATACGCGACGGGCTCGTAGTCGACGCCCAGGAGGCCTTCGAGAGCCTTGTCCCAGGCGGCCTTCACCTCCTCGTTCGCCTCCAGCGTAAGATCGCCCGCGTTGGCTTCAAAGCTCCCCGGCATGACCTCCCCGACGATCACTTTTTTCCCGATGATCTCCGCGTTCCCGGAAAGGTCGGCGTAGACGTAGAGGATCCTGATCTCCGGCAGGGCGTCCGGCCCGGCCGCCGTGACCCGCGCCGCGAAGCAGTAGTTGGTTCCCGCGACGACCTGGGTGGCGAGAAGCGCGATCGGATCGTACGTGTGCTCCTGATCCGCCGCGGCCGCCAGCTCAAATGCCTTCGCCGCCCGCTCGTCCGCCTCGACAGCCGTGTCGCCGGTGTTGATCGTCCAGCCGCCGACCAGCGCAGGTGCCGGCCCGGGCTCCAGGCTCTCCTCAAAGGATTCCGTGCTCTCCGCCGGCAATACGCTCTCCGCCGGTTCGACGCTTTCCGCGGCCGAAGTCTCCGCCGGCGATACGCTCTCCGGATCCGGCGACGTGCTCTCCTCTCCGCCCGGCGACCGGAAAATCGACATAAGGATCAGCGCGCACACAGCTCCGCCCGCAGCCACCAGGGCATATCTCATCTTTCTGCTCATTTCACACCTCCCGGATCAGACATTTCATGTTTCATCTGCTTATTATTGTAGCATATCGGGAGCTTTTTTCAATCGCCGTTGCCTTTTTTTCATTTTCGGGTATACTAAGAAGGAATAAAAACATCCAGGGAGGAACACCATGAAAGGAATCTCACTTGACAATATCCGGGAATACCGCGAGGCCATGCGCCGCGACCCGTCCGTCCCGGCTCTCACATCCGCGATGGCCAGGACACCCATGGAGGATCTCGCCTTCGTGCCGACGGCCGCTGCCCGGCTTTCGGGCGATTTCGAAGTGGAAATAAAAACCCACGGCATCACCGCCCAGGAAAAGAGCGGCCGCTGCTGGCTCTTTGCCGCGCTGAACTACCTGCGCGAGGAAGTCATCAAACACACCGGCCTCGAGGACTTCGTCCTCTCCGGCAACTACCTCTCCTTCTACGACAAGCTCGAGAAGGCCAACAACGTCCTCACGATGGCGGTCACCTACGCTGACCTGCCCTACAGTGACCGGATGACGGAGTATATCTTCCGCGGCTTCGGCGACGGCGGCTACTGGGACATGGCCGCGGACCTCGTCGCCAAATACGGCGCCGCCCCGAAGATTGCCATGCCCGAGTCCTACCAGTCGGAGCACACGGACACCTTCATGAAGAAATACCTGGCCCTCGTCCGCAAGGACGCCGCCGAACTTCGCGAGATGGCCCGCAAGGGGCTTGATACGGACGCCCGGAAAAATGAAATGATGGCCGAAATCTACAAAACCCTCTGCATCGTTTTCGGCGAGCCGGTCGAGACCTTCGATTTTGATTACCGCGGCCCTGACGGGGTCTACCACAAAAACCGCGGGATCACGCCGAAAGAGTTCTACGACAAATTCATCGGCGTCGACCTCCGCGAGTTCGCGACGATCACCCACCATCCGACGCCGGGCCTCCCGATGGACCATCACTATGCCTTCCATTACATCGGCTCGATGGCGGACCGCAACGTCGACAACCTGAACCTCACGATGGACGAGCTCGAGGAGCTCTGCATCCGGCAGCTTAAGGCCGGGATGCCGGTCTGGTTCGGCTGCGACGCCGGGGCTTTCGGCGACCGCAAGGCCGGCATTTGGGACCCCGCGAGCCTCAATTTCGAGAAGATCCTCGGCGGCGTGGACCTGCACCTTGAGAAGGGCGCCCGCCTCCGCGCGCAGATGAGCTACGCGACCCACGCGATGATCCTCGTCGGGGTGAATTTCGACGAGAACGGCGTCCCCAACCGCTGGAAGATCGAGAACAGCTGGGGCGGCGAGGTCGGAAAGAAGGGGTATTTCGTCTGCAGCGAGGCCTATTTCCGCGAGTACGTCTACGAGGCGATCATCCACCGGTCCTTCCTCGACGACCGCCAGCGCTCGCTCCTTGATACAGAGCCTGAGGTGATCCCGGCCTGGGAGAGCGACTTCAGGTGACACTTCGGGGACGGTTCCTGGGAGGCTGCCGAATCCTCGGGGACGGTTCCTGGGAGGCCGCCAGCGGCGGCCGGGGGGAACCGTCCCTGCAGCAGCTGGGAACCTCGGGGACGGTTCCTGGGAGGCTGCCGAATCCTCGGGGACGGTTCCTGGGAGGCCGCCAACGGCGGCCGGGGGGAACCGTCCCTTACAGCAGCTGGGAACCGTCCCTGCAGCAGCTGGGAACCGTCCCTGCAGCAGCTGGGAACCGTCCCTGCAGCAGCTGACAACCTCGGGGACGGTTCTCAGAACCCGCCGAAGGCGGCTTCAAGAACCGTCCCTGAACCTTTCATCCCTTCAAAGGAGAATCCCATGTCCTTCAACAACCAAGTAACCGAACGCCTCATCCGCTACGCCCGCATCAACACCCAGTCGACCCATTTTGAAGGCACCTGGCCGACAACCGCCTGCCAGCGGGACCTTGCACGCGAGCTCGCGGGCGAGCTCATTTCCATCGGGTCTTCCGACGTCTTCCTCGACGAGGAAAACTGCGTCGTCTACGCCCGCATCCCCGGAAATGTCCCCGCCGACCCCGTCGGCTTCATCGCCCACCTCGACACCGCGCCGGACGCCCCCGGCGAAAATGTCCGGCCCTGGCTCCTTCGAAGCTACGACGGGGGCGATATCATTTTAAATAAAGAGAAAAATATCATCATGCGCCGCGCCGACTACGACAATCTCGGCCGCTACGTCGGCCAGGACCTCATCCTGACCGACGGGACCACGCTTCTGGGCGGGGACGACAAGGCTTCGATTGCCTCGATCATGACGATGGCTGAGCATCTTCTCGCCCACCCGGAGATCCCGCATCGGCCGGTCGCGCTCGCGTTCACCCCCGACGAGGAGGTCGGCGGGCTCGCGCAGGCGCTCGACCTTGACCGCTTCGGCTCGAAAGCCGCCTACACACTCGACGGCGACCATCTCGGCTATTTCACCGACGAGACTTTCAACGCCTCCGAGGCCGTCGTCACGATCCGCGGGCTCAGCGTCCACACCGGGACCGCCAAAGGCATCATGATCAACAGCGTGGATATCGCTTCGGAATTCATGCAGGCCCTCCCGCAAAATGAAAAGCCCCAATACACCGACGGCTCCCAGGGTTTCTTCCACATGATCTCCTGCTCCGCGTCCTGCGAGCATGCGGAGCTCTCCCTCATTGTGAGGGATTTTGACGCGGAGGCATTTGCGGCCCGCGAGGCGCTCCTTCAGACGATTGCGGACCGCCTGAACGAGACTTACGGTGTCGGCACGGTCTCCGTCACGATCACGGAGCAGTACCGCAACATGAAGGAAATTCTCGGCACAATGCCGGAGCTGGCCTCCCGCCTTGAGGAGGCGATCCGGGCTTCCGGCGTCACGCCGGTCCACGAGCCCTTCCGCGGCGGGACGGACGGCTCCGCCCTCACCTTCCGCGGGCTCCCCTGCCCGAATCTCTCCGCCGGCTACGAGAATGCCCACGGCCGGTTCGAGTACGTCCCGGTCCAGTCCATGTCAAAGAACGTGGAGATTCTGCTCCGCCTGGTCTCCCCGTGAGTTTTGGGGACGGCCGGGACGGTTCCCGGGAGGCCGCCCATCGCTGGGGACGGTTCCTGGGAGGCCGCCAGGGGCGGCCGGGGGGAACCGTCCCTGAATGAGTACCGTCCCTGAATGACCGCCGCCAGGGACGGTTCTTGAATCCGCCTTCGGCGGGTTCTGAGAACCGTCCCCCAAAAAAAGCAGCAGCCCCCTCCCGGGAGCTGCCGCCCACTCTCCTGGCCTCACGCCAGCTTCATATCTCCGTCCTTCACCCATCCCAGCTTCCGGCACACACCGTTCACAAGCGGTGTGATCACCGCCGGCAGCACAAATGAGATCAGCACAAGCCCAAGCCAGTCAAATCCTGTGATCCCCGCCTTCGCGCCGGAGGCCACATCGTTCACCCAGCCCGTATAGACCCCGATCTGCCCGACCAGGCCGCA
>DFFD01000232.1:29345-30066 GCA_002369495.1 Lachnospiraceae bacterium UBA3785
ATCGGTCCCGTGATCATCGAAGTCACGCACGGCGCGATCCAGATGCGCGGGTTCTTCACGATATTTCCCATCTGCAGCATGGATGTGCCGATGCCCTGGGAGACAAGTCCGCCCCATTTATTTTCCGGAAATGACATCACCGCAAACCCCACCATCTGCGCGCAGCAGCCCGCCACAGCGGCGCCGCCCGCGAGTCCGGTGAGTCCCAGAGCGGCGCAGATCGCCGCCGACGAGATCGGGAGCGTCAGCGCGACGCCCACGACAAGCGAGACCAGGATTCCCATCAGGAACGGCTGCAGTTCCGTCGCCCACATGATAAAGTCGCCGACCCGCATCGCGGCCGCGCCCAGGGCAGGCGCCCACCAGGCTGACAGCGCGACGCCCACGCCGATCGTCACGAGCGGCGTCACGAGGATGTCGACGCGGGTTTCTTTCGAGATCATTTTTCCGATTTCCGCCGCGATGATCGCGATGAACAGCACCGCGAGCGGTCCGCCCGCTCCGCCGAGCGCGTTGGAGGCGAACCCGACCGTAATTAAGGAAAATAAAACCAGCGGCGGGCACTTCAGCGCGTACCCGATTGCCACCGCCATCGCCGGCCCGCTCATCGCGGTCGCGAGCCCGCCGACCGTGTACTCCGCGCCGCCGATCGTCGCCACCGGAGTGGTCAGAAATCCGATATGAAACTGGCTGCCCACCGTATTGATGATCGTCCCGATCA
>DFFD01000105.1:0-1438 GCA_002369495.1 Lachnospiraceae bacterium UBA3785
GAGATGGAAGTCTGGGCGCTCGAAGCTTACGGCGCGTCCTACACGCTGCAGGAGATCCTGACCATGAAGTCCGACGACGTCGTCGGCCGCGTAAAGACCTACGAGGCGATCATCAAGGGCGACAACATCCCGAGCCCGGGCATTCCGGAGTCCTTCAAGGTCCTCCTTAAGGAGCTCCAGTCCCTCGGCCTCGATGTCAGGGTCCTCGACGAGAACCGCAACGAAGTCACGCTCCGCGAGACGATCGACTACGGCGAGACCAATATCAACAAGATCATCGAGGGCGACTCCAGAAGAGACCGCAGCGAGGAGCGCGCGGAGTTTGCGCGCCACGGCTTTACGGAGCAGCACTTTGATGAGGAAACGCAGGAACTGGTCGACATGGACGACACGGATGACGAGCTGATCAATCCGTATGACGGTATTGACGACGATTACGATGACGACAGTTTCTTCGGCATGGATTCGGATGACGATATGGAATAACGCTGTTGTACATGGAGGGCATATATGGCAGAATTTATTACGAAGCAGGAAGAGTACAAACCGGTAACATTTGACGCGATCCGTATTGGTCTTGCTTCTCCTGACAGGATCCGTGAGTGGTCTCACGGTGAGGTCAAAAAGCCGGAGACGATCAATTATCGTACGCTGAAGCCCGAGAAGGACGGACTTTTCTGCGAGCGCATCTTCGGACCGTCGAAGGACTGGGAATGCCACTGCGGGAAATACAAGAAGATCCGCTACAAAGGCGTCGTCTGCGACCGCTGCGGCGTCGAGGTCACGAAGTCCTCGGTCCGCCGCGAGCGCATGGGCCACATCGAGCTGGCCGCTCCGGTGTCCCATATCTGGTATTTCAAGGGCGTTCCGTCCCGCATGGGCCTGCTCCTCGACATTTCCCCGAGGACGCTGGAGAAAGTCCTTTATTTCGCCAATTACATCGTTCTTGACCCGGCAAACGCCGCTCCGAGCATCGTGAAGAAGCAGGTGCTCTCCGAGCGGGAATACCAGGAAGCCAGGGAAACCTACGGCAATGACTTCCGCGTCGGCATGGGCGCGGAGGCTGTGCAGGAGCTTCTCGCCGAGATCGATCTCGAGGAGGAGTCCGCAGCCCTGAAGAAGGAGCTGAAGGAGTCTTCCGGCCAGAAGCGCGCCCGCATTATCAAGCGCCTCGAAGCTGTCGAGTCCTTCAGGGGTTCGGGCAACCGTCCTGAGTGGATGATCATGAACGTGATCCCGGTCATTCCGCCGGATCTCCGCCCGATGGTCCAGCTGGACGGCGGCCGTTTCGCGACATCCGACCTCAACGACCTTTACAGAAGGATCATCAACAGAAACAACCGCTTAAAGAGACTTCTGGAGCTCGGCGCTCCGGAGATCATTGTGAGAAATGAAAAGCGCATGCTCCAGGAAGCCGTCGACGCCCTGATCGACAACG
>DFFD01000105.1:1616-1839 GCA_002369495.1 Lachnospiraceae bacterium UBA3785
GTTCGGTTATCGTCGTCGGTCCGGAGCTCAAGATCTACCAGTGCGGTCTCCCGAAGGAGATGGCCATCGAGCTCTTCAAGCCCTTCGTTATGAAGGAGCTGGTGAGCCGCGGCACCGCCCACAACATCAAGAGCGCCAAGAAGATGGTCGAGAGACTCGAGACGGAAGTCTGGGACGTCCTCGAGGACGTCATCACCGAGCATCCGGTCATGCTGAACCGTGC
>DFFD01000105.1:1987-2774 GCA_002369495.1 Lachnospiraceae bacterium UBA3785
TGCACCGCGTTCAACGCGGACTTCGACGGCGACCAGATGGCTGTCCACCTTCCGCTGACGGTCGAGGCGCAGGCTGAGTGCCGGTTCCTCATGCTCTCTCCGAACAACCTCCTGAAGCCGTCGGACGGCGGCCCGGTCGCGGTTCCGTCGCAGGACATGGTCCTCGGCATCTACTACCTGACCCAGGATCGTCCGGGGTCTAAGGGCGAGGGTATGCATTTTGCAAGCCTGAACGAGGCGATCCTCGCTTATGAAAATAAATACATCACGCTCCAGTCCAGGATCACGGTCCGCCGCACGAAGAAGAGAGCGGACGGAACGGTCGTGACCGGCAATATCACGAGCACGCTGGGCCGCTTCCTCTTCAACGAAGTGATCCCGCAGGATCTCGGTTTTGTCGACCGCTCGGTCCCGGAAAATGAACTAAAGCTCGAAGTCGATTTCCTGACCGGCAAGAAGCAGCTGAAGCAGATCCTCTGGAAGGTCATCAACCTTCACGGAGCGACCGTGACGGCTGAGGTGCTGGACAAGGTCAAGGCGATGGGCTATAAGTACTCCACGCTGTCGGCGATGACGGTTTCCATTTCCGATATGACGGTTCCGCCCGAAAAGCCGAAGCTGATCGAGGAAGCCCAGGAGACGGTTGACCGGATCACCCGCAACTACCGCCGCGGCATCATCACCGACGAGGAGCGCTACAAGGAGGTCGTCGAGACCTGGAAGGACATGGACAGTGTCCTGACCAAGAAGCTGCTCGACGGGCTTGACAAGTACAACAACATCTTCA
>DFFD01000254.1 GCA_002369495.1 Lachnospiraceae bacterium UBA3785
GTGAGCGGGAGCCCCAGGTTGTTGTTGAAATTTTTCTCGGTCTTTAAGACATTGTATTTTTCGGCGAGCATCGAGGCGATCATTTCCTTCGTGCTTGTCTTTCCGACCGAACCGGTGATCCCGACGACCGGGATGTCGAACTGCTCCCGGTAGAACTCCGCGATCCGCTGGATCGCGATTTCGCACCTGGCCACCTTGATGTACGGAAATCCCGCCGCGGCCTCCGCCCGCTCCGTGAGCGTGAGCATCGCGCCGGCAGCCATTGCGCCCGGTATGAAATCATGCCCGTCGCGGTTCCCCTTCATCGGGATATAGAGCGCACCCGGGACCGCCTTCCGGCTGTCGGTCGTCACCAGCGTGACCTCCTGCCCGAGGATGCCCTCGCAGCCATGCAGGGTTCCGCCGCAGGCGGCGGCAATATTTTCCGGCGTCATATTTCTCATCATCATTTCCTCCTTTAAAAAGGACAGGCACATCGCCTGTCCCTTCCTTCTGTCATGTTATCGGTATTTTGCCAGAGAGACCTCCAGCAGCTTCTCGCAGAACGTGCCGTAGTCCATCCCGGCTGCGGCTGCCTCCTGCGGCATCAGTG
The DNA here is from genome assembly GCA_002369495.1 of Lachnospiraceae bacterium UBA3785. Classification (GTDB taxonomy): domain Bacteria; phylum Bacillota; class Clostridia; order Lachnospirales; family Lachnospiraceae; genus Chordicoccus. Next base: position 593 of record DFFD01000254.1, read on the forward strand.
AGGTTGGGGTCATGCCCGGCAGCGAGTTCGCCTCGAGGCAGAACATCTCGCCTTTGTCATTCATCATGAAATCCACCCGCAGGTAAGCGTCCGTGAAGAGCGCGTGGTAGCATTCCTCAGCGTAGGTCTGCATTTTCCTCGTGAGATCCGGTGTGAGGTCCGCCGGGCAGGTATCGACCGTCGCGCCGGGCGTATACTTGTTCTTGTAGTCGTAGAAGCCCTTCTTCGGCGCGATCTCGATGATCGGCAGCGCTTTCCCGTCGATGACGCCGACCGAGAATTCACGCCCCTTGATGTACTCCTCGATGATGACCGTCGGCTCGAGCTTAAATGCCTCGTCGAGCGCCGCCTCGTACTCCTCCTCATTGTTCACGATGTAGACGCCGACCGAGGAACCGCCGCAGGCCACCTTCACAACAACCGGAAAATGAAGCCCGTAGTCCTCAATGTGGATCGAATCGCAGCCCCGGTGGAGGGTTGTTCCGCGCGGGACGGGCACATTTTTCGACATCAGCATCAGCTTGGTCAGCCCTTTGTCCATCGAGAGCGCGGAGCTCGCGTAGCCGGTGCCGGTGTATCTGATTTTCATCAGGTCAAATGCAGCCTGCACGCGTCCGTCCTCCCCGTTGGCCCCGTGCAGCGTCAGGTAAACGATATCCGCCATCCGGCAGAGGTTCAGCACGTTGAGCCCGAAGAAGCTCCGCTGCGGGTTCGCCATCGCGCTCTTAAGGCGCGGGTTGAGGCTCCTGATGTGAAATGCCGCCTCGTCCGTATCGTAATCCTCCGGGAACGCGTTCATGAGGTCCGCCCTCTCCTCCCCGAAAAATACATCCACAAGAATCGCAGCGTGCCCTCTCTCCCGGAGCGCCTTGCAGACGCCGGTCCCGGAGATAATGGAGATATCCCTCTCCGTGGAAGTCCCGCCGCACAAAACAACAATTTTCATCACATGTCCTCCTGATGGTGATCTCACCTTACCAGTTTACCCCGATTGCCTCTCAAATGCAATAAAAAACGGCAGCCGCGCCGAAATTAAGGCGGCTGCCGTAACCATGACCCGTTCAGGGGATCTGAAGCATGATGCCGACGACGAAAAGGATCGCGCCGCCGATCATGTAGGCCCTGTCGGACCAGACCGGCCCGTTCGACCGGCCGTTCATGTATCCGAAGACCGCGAACCCGGTCGAGAATAAGAAAAATGCAAACATCACCTTCACGAACCCCGCCTCCAGGAGGCCGCACACGGCTCCCAGGAGGACGCAGGAGACGGCGAGACTCAGGCAGAGCAGCGTGTCATGCCGGACGTCAATCTTCTCCATGCGGCGCTCGATGAACGTCTTCTTCCGGAACGCCCGGTAGAGCATGCGGACGCCGGTGATAACCAGAAAGACGCCGCAGATCACGTGCACCCAGAAATGATTCGGCCTTGCCAGGTCGAGGCCCAGGATCCATTTCCCGATCCCGTAGCCCGCGCAGGCCATGCCGAGGGAGATGGCTCCCCAGATGACCGACATGAGCGCTGTCAGCCGGTCGATGCGCACCAGCATCGCTCCGCGCTGCACTGCCACGGCAAATACGCCGAACGCCAGCGCCGCCGCAAGCGCGATCACAAAGATTGTATGCTGCATATCCGCTCCTTACCCCGTTCAGATCGAATCTGCACGGTAAATGAATTTCACACTGCTCTCCGCACCTTCGCGAGCGCCTGCAAACGTCGTGTAGGTTTCTCCGGCGTTCTTCAGCGCCTCAATGCGTTCGTCCAGAGCTTTCACATCGCCGCGGTAGAAGTCCGCCAGCTTCTTAACGCCCTCGTCGTTCAGCCTGATGCAGCCGTCCTTCAGTTCGACCGATCCGGCCAGGATCTCCTTCAGGCCTTCGGAGAGTTCCCCGGCACCGGCCGAAAGTTTTGAAGCTCCGTCGTTCAGCGCTCCGGAATTACCCGCAAGCTGCTTCGTTCCGTCCGCCAGTTCGCCGACGCCGTCATCCAGCGTTCCGAGGCCCTCAGCCAGTGCATGAGCCCCCTCTGTCAGTTTATCACTGTTGGCGGTCAGTTGTCCAGCGCCGGCGGAGAGAGTGTTCGCCCCGTCGCTCAGGGTTCCGAGCCCGTCCGCAAGGGCTGCCGCACCCTGGTTCAGTGCCTCGTTGCTGCCTACGAGAGCGCCTGTGCCGGCTGCCAGCGCATCGGAACCGGTTGCCAGCTGTCCTGCGCCGGCCGCCAGGGCTGCGCTGCCGGACTTAAGGTCTGCGGAGCTGCCGTTCAGCGCGCCTGCGCCTGCTGCCAGTTTGCCGCTGCCTTCCTTCAGGGCCGCAAGTCCGCCTGTCAGGGAATGGGCTCCGCCCTGGAGCTCCTTCAGACCTCCGGAGAGCTGCGCAGCTCCCGCATAGAGGCTGGACGCCGCACTGCCGAGCTTTGTGATCACCGGGGCGAGCTGCTGATCAGCACCGGCCGCCACTGCGCCGGCTGTCTCCGCGGCCGCTTTTTCCGCCGCGCTGCCGACCGCCGCCGCGATCAGGGCTTTCACCTGGCCGACCTGCTCCTCGGTGAGTCCTGCCGCCTCCATCTGGGCAAGCGCCCCGCTTATCTGCTGATCGTTCATGACCGCCTCAACTGCCTTCTCTCTCGCGGCCGCGCCAATCTCCTCCGTGTTGACGGAGTCCGCGACGGAAATATTTCCGTTCTCCGCGATTGCATCGCACAGCTGCTTCAGCCCTTCCTCAAGAGCTGCGCTGCCATCCACCGCCGAGTCGATCCCGCCGGAGAGCGCCTCCGCGCCTTTTTCGGCGTCCGCAAGGCCCGCGTCGACCGCTGCTGCGCCGTCATTCAGGGCGGACACGCCGTCCGTGTATGTGTTGATTCCCTTTGTGAGGTCCTCTGCTCCGCTCTTTACCGCCGCGGAACCTTCCTTCAGCTGTCTTGCGCCGGCGTCAACATCCGAAGCGCCTTTCGTGTACCGACTTACGCCGTCCGCCAGAGACTGTGCGCCTGATTTTGCGTTCGCGGCACCGTCGGCAACCTGTTTCGCGCCGCCGGCGACCTGCCCTGCGCCGTCTGTGTAATCCTTAACACCGGTTTCGAGCTGCGAGGCTCCCGCTTTGGCGGAGGCCGCGCCGTTCGCCAGGGCGATCACACCGTCATTGACCTGGCCGACGCCGTCAGTGTAAGCCTTGATGCCGTCCGCCAGAGCTCCGATACCGTCGACGAATTCCGGAACGGCGTCATAGGCTGTTCCGATCCCGTCGGAGAGCCTGGAGGCTCCGTCCGCCAGCTTCTGGCCGTTATCAAGAAGGTCGTTCACCGAGCTGTCGAGATCGTCAAATGCGCTCTGCTTTTCATTTTCCGCATCATCGCCGGAGAGCAGGTTCGAGAAAACCATGGTCATGCAGAGCCCCATCTTAAAGTTCGCGGCATCCATCGTGACCTCGACCGAGGACGGGATATCGATCTTCTCGATCCTGTAGGCCAGCTTTCCGTCCGCCTTCATCGAGCGAAGGTCATTTTCCGTGGATTCCTGAAGCGGTTTCAGGCTCTCGGCAAGTCCCGGGAAGCCCATGCCGATGACCACCGTGTTCCGGCCTTCCGAGACGACCGTCCCGTTGTCGACCTTGACATTGTCGACGTCATCCTCGGCAAATACCATCCCGGTGACCGCGGTGAACGGGACGTAGACGTCGCCGACCTTCTCGTTGTTGGTGTAATCGATCCGGATCTTCACGCTGCCTTTTTTGCCGGCGATCTCCTCCGGGGAGACCTCCCTGCCATCCAGGAAATACGTGATCTTCGTGCCGACCGGCGGCTCCTGATCCGTCGTGCCCTGATAGTAGACGTCCTCGCCGTTTGTCGTCCACGTGTACTCTTCTCCCTCCCGGGTGAAGACCGCATTGCCCTCGACGCTCGTCACATCCTGAAGGGAGGTCTTATCCTCGATCACGTCCTTCTTCTTCGTGTTCTTCAGGTGGCCGCTGACCGTAATGTTCTTCGTCTCCCCGTTCGCGTCGGTGAAGACATATACCGTCTCGGTCTTGTCGACGCCTTCCGCGGTGCCGGTGCCGGCTGCCGCGGCGATGATCTCCGCCATCTCCTCCTCGGTCACCTCATCGGTCGTCTCCGCCATAACATCGGTCGTGAGTACATTGCCACCGCCGAAAACGGTCATGCTCCCGGCCATCGCCAGCGCCAGCGTACCCGCAAGAAGTTTTTTCACAAGTCTGTTTTTCATAATATCATCGCCTCCGATTTATCTGAATCAGCCCTGCGGCTGTGTTTCATGTCTGATTTTATGTTTCTTTCTGCTTCCTTCCGGCAGGAAACCGATGCTCGTCCTCACGATGACCGGATCCGCGATCCGGAGCACCGCCGGGAGCACGGTCAGGACCGTCGCCATCGAGATCAGCGCGCCGCGCGCCATGAGGATGCACAGCGAGGAGATCATGCTGATGTTGGAGTAGAGGCCGACGCCGAAGGTCGCGGCGAAAAATGAAAGCGCCGAGACGATAATGCTCGAAACAGACCTCTCATGCGCGATCCGCACCGCCTCGCGGCTGCTCTTTCCGCTCCTGCGCTCCGCCTGGTAGCGGCTCGTCATCAGGATCGCGTAGTCGACGGTCGATCCCAGCTGGACTGTCCCGATGACGATCGACGCGACGAACGGCAGCGTCGTTCCGGTGAAGCCCGGGATGCCCATGTTGATGAAGATTGCGAACTCGATCACCAGGACGAGGAGAACCGGCAGGCTCAGCGAGCGGAACACAAAGAATATAATGAAGAAGATCATGCCGATCGAAGCCCAGTTGACGACCGTGAAGTCGTGGTCCGTGATCCGGATCAGGTCCCTCGTGCAGGGAGCCTCGCCGATCAGCATGCCGTCCGGGTCGTATTTCTTTAAAATGCGGTTCAGGTCATCGACCTGCGCGTTCACCTCATCCGAAGCTGTCTGGTACTCGCTCCCGATGAGCATCATCTCGTAATCATCCGAGAGCAGGGCGTCCGTGACTTTTTCCGGCAGGAACTCCCGCGGGACGGCGCCGCCCAGCAGCGAGTCGATCCCAAGGATGTTCTTCACGCCGTCCACCTCGCTCATCTCGTCGCACATCTTAGAAATGTCCGCCGGCGCGGTATCGCGGTCCAGAAGCAGGATGTGGGTCGCGCCCATCTCAAAGGTCTCCGCGAGCTTTTCATTTGCCGTAACGGAAGGCAGGTCCTCCGGGAGCGACTTGTCCAGCTGATAGTAGACAGCCGTGTGCGTGTAGCCCCAGACGGCCGGGATCCAGATGGCCAGGAACAGGACCAGCACAAGCGCGTAATG